>CAMYJF010000043.1 GCA_947258555.1 uncultured Eudoraea sp.
CAAATTCCAAAATAACGGTACACAAAGCCTGCGTTGGTTTTGTAGTGGAGAAACCATCGTGAGACTGTTGCAAGGTGATTGTGGAGCACAGCCTACACCAACCTTGAAAATCTTTTATTTGAATAGGGGAAATCTACACCCATTGCAAAGGTTAAAAATATGCCCCCAATTATCGAAGCTGTTAAAACTTCCCAACTTAATCCTGGTGTAATTGCCGGAAGATCCACCTTGAAAGCTGTAAATATTATGCCTAAGATTACGGATAACATTGCCGTCCATTGATATAATCTCAAACCTCTAATAACAGGCGTCTGTACTTCCCCTCTGTATGCTTCTTCCACAAATCTCCCTAATCCGGTAAGTATCAGATACATTCCGAAAATAAAGTTAGAGGCATAATTACCGTACCATAATGAAACCAATACAAAACCTACAAGCAATAGCCACAATATTGAATACAGTGGTGTAGGATGTAAATATTCTCCCTTCATTTCGGATATGTTACATACCCTGGATCTCGGATGATAATACCTTATTCCGATTTCTTTTTCTGAAGTGGTTTTTCCATGACAGCACCCATTTATCAAACATCTTAAACGCCCAATAGCCTGCACCCATGGCATAGCAACTGAGATAACCCCGATCAAAACCCAAGGATTATAACCCAAAGCCCAAACCAATATACTTGCGAAAAGGATTCCAACCAGGGCTCCGTAGTAACCATATGGCCTTTTCAATTTTTCAGAGCCTTCAATAACTTGAGCCCAGAGAGCCGAAAATATGACCACTGTTATTGCAAAAATCAAGATAGCCCAGGCATAATCCCGACCGGCCAAAATTCCAGCCATAAAAATTCCCAGGAAGGCCCCGACACCAACATAAAATCCATGATTGATTACCCTGATCTTGCCTAAAGTCCATTCTTTCCATGAATTTGCCATTTTCTCACTTTCTCTCCTAAGAAAAAGCCATATTCCACGATATTTTACAGACAAAATGAAAACAGCTATTGAAACCAACCAATGATAAACTATACCGCTGAAAAGAACGTATTGTACTATTAAAAAGGGAATTGCTGCGACAGATATTTTAAGAACTCTCAGGGGGCCATGATTAAAAATCAAGGAGAGTGATATTAGGATCAAATATATCGGAACAAATACCATAAAATTCGTTTCGACAGGAATAATGTTCTGTAACGACATTAGGCCAAATAAGACCGAAAATAGCTCCAGTGAAATAGCCAATAGTGAATAGACACACCACTGCCTGAGGTTTTTATTTTCTTTAAGGATAAAAGGTGTCACAAGGATAAATATGATACCTAAATAGTTCAAAATTGCGCCAGACGCTTCGATGTTAGGTAAAGACCAAAACTCGTCTGATAATGGATCTCTGCCTGAATTTAATGCTAACACAACATTTCTGATCAAAAGTGCCAATATGACCCAAAACAATACGGCAATCTTTTTTATTGCAACAGCCCTATCCCCATTTGCCATGGGTAGATCTAATATTGTATTTAATCTATAGCCCGAAAATCTCTTATGAAGATCCTGATTCTCATAACCTAGGACCAGAGCAACCATTGCTAGTACTGTTATTGGAGTTATCAACCAAATTCCACTAAAAGATCCTATATAGACAAAATAGCCTAAAACCATCAATCCGAATCCCCAATATATAGGATGATGTAAAAGCCGATAGGCTCCCTCTTTTACCAATTTCTTTGGAGGAAATGCGTTCATAGGAAGCCCCTCCCCTTTAACTATTAGTGCAAGCATCCCCCAGATCAGCAAAATGCATCCCAGCAAGAATATTACAGCTCCGGTTTCATGGGATCTAACATTTAAATCGTTAAAATGGATTGAAGTGGCTTTAGCCCAATAAACCAGAATTATGGGTATAAGTATCAGAAAAATGACAGCATAAAGAACTTTATTTAAGACAGTGTTAAAGACTTTCATTTATTTATTGACTTTCATTGTTCTGTAATAGATGATCAGACTCAGGATCAAAAATATAGAACCATAGAGCAATCCTAATGCTATGGAATGACCAATTGAATACTCTGTGAAGGCTGAGATCATAGAGGATTGGGAAGGATAATAAGCAGGTAAATACCTAATTATTAACTGGTTCTGGGCCTCCTCATAAAATAAGGGGTTTTGGAGCCACCCCACATCAATATTCACCAGCAATACGATCATTAATATTCCCTCCAATTCCCTTTTGATCAAACTCCCCACCAGCAAACCGTAGCAGCCATACACATATCCTATGGAAACCAAACTGACAAGGAACAAGAACAGATTATTTACATTATATAAGGCGTTCATGATACAGCCAACGTATGTGGCAATCAGGAGCATGAAAACAAATGCCGTTGCAAGCTTGGCTATCACTATTTCATTGGGGGAATATCCACATATAATTAACCTTCTTGTCGTGTCCTTGTCCTTTTGAATGAGATTCATGGCCAAAAAACTTAATAGGAATCCTACGGAGGCTACGGCGAAAAAAACATAGTTAATACCTTTCTCACTTACAGTAATAATAGTTTCTTCACTTAATGAGGCAAGACGAAAAGGAAGAGGCCTCTCAGTGGAAGTCAGGCCTACAATCATTAAGAACACGACCGGAATAACCGCGATAAGAATAAGGACAATCCGCCGGCGCAATAGCATGAGCAGCGTCATTTTAAAACTAATCATGATACGTTTCAGACTCATAATAAGCGTCCATTTTCTAGTTTGTAGATACGGTCAAATTTATTTCTCTCCGTTATAAAATGACTAACTATCAGAATTGTGCAGTTCTCATCTATGATTTTTTCTACATAATCCCAAAATTTCAAATAAGTATCCCAATCAAATCCACTATAAGGCTCATCAAGTATTAATAGTTTTGGACTGTGTATTAATGACAGACATAGATTTAATTTTTGAGCCGTTCCACCACTTAGATGTGCTACTTTGTGATTAAGATATTTACGGAAGTTATAAAACTCCATTAGGTAATTTTTCTGTTCATGCATTTCATCATTTTCGAGTCCATAGGCAGCCGCAAAGTATTTGAAGTGATTTTCCACCGTAAGATTTTGAAAAAGGGTTATCTGTTGAGGGCAATACCCAAATTTATCGAAGATGGTGACCTTTCCCTTATTAGGACTCCATTGGCCCACAAGGATTTTTAACAGCGTAGACTTACCTGAGCCATTTTCTCCTACAATGCCCGATATGGTGCCTTCTTCAAGTTCAAACGAGAGGTCTTTCAATATTTGGTTATTACCAAAAGATTTGTAAATATTTTCTGCTTGAAGAATCATATCAACTATTTGAAATCCACGAACTCATGTATGCATTGACCCTTAGAAATCATATCATTATCCTGGTAGAGTTTAGCCCTACTATACCATTTAGTTTCATCTGCCAATAAAAAATTTTTGGGAATGATCTTAGCAAATCCTGGAAGAAAACGATCCAACTTCCTCACAACACTTTTAATCTTTTGATCATTTTCGAGTACTTCCTTTTGGTCCATTAAGATCTTTAGATTACGGCTTGGTATAAGAACCTCACTATCAGTAATCGTACTACCCTCAACCAAATCATTATTGACCCAGACCCATTGTTTGATATCCTTTTCTTTAATTTCAATCCATACTAAACAATGATTTTCTGAAAAAAAATGACCCCATCGCAATTCATTCATTGGTATTTTCCAAGTCGGTATGGTCATGTACAATTCTTCTGCATACCCTTCTCCTGTTAGTTTTTCATCCTCGATATTTAGCACTACGAGTGATCTGGGTTGATGGCATTTCCATTCCAGAGACCCATCTTTTGAGGAATACAAGACCTCTTCAAGGGATGCATTTAATTTCTTCCATATACCACTAAATTTAAATGCTTTTTGCCTCCAGGATATTTCACCATCTGTCATAAGAGGACTTTTTGCATTTTTAAAGCTAGTTTTTTGAATTGTGCTTTCTCCAGGTTTATGTACAAGTAAATTACTATAGGGCACCGTATAGTTATTCCATCCAAGTTGTGCAGCATAACAAATGACCACGGTTCCATCTTTGCCAACAAAATCTAAATACCATTTGGTTAGGTGAAAACCAAGGTTATTATTTTTTGATTTTGCGCTCATGGCCTGTCGGATATAGATTTGGTCTTATCAATTCTTGAAATTGTACGCTGAAAAACTTTTTGGGCTGGCCACTTATAGACTGGAGGAAATGTTGCTCTTGCCAGCCAGCCAAATTTACCACTTGGCAAAATTTCTTCATGCTTTTTCAAAAGTTCCATTCCTTCCATGGCATGCTTGTACAACCATAAATCAATTTTTGATGAATTATTGAACAAAATGTCATTCAATGAAATGTCCAGCTCATCCATCTCTTCTTTTGGGATATTAATGTAGCCTGCAGCTATATCCTCATTAAAGTCTTCAAGGTCATAATGATACCTGCAAGCTGTACCTAATGATTCTAATATTTCAAACTTTTCAGGATCTTCTTTGAAAATTTTCAGAGTCGCCTTAATAGTGCCTCTTATATCTAATTGATGAAAATGCGCATAAAGTACCTGGCTTGTAAAAATTTGATGTTTACCTCTGCGATCAGCGTCAAATAATAGTGAATTCAATATATCACTGGTTTCTTCATAAAATTCTTGACCGAACTGCTCAGCAAGTTTAAAACAATACAATATAAGTTGGTCCACCTCATCCTTTGGTGAAGTCATATTCTCAGTAAACGCGATTTTTTCCTTAATGTATTCACTTTCAGAAATATATCCATATGGTAATGGGGCATCTCCATCAACAATGTCATCCAAATAACGCATAAGAACATAGTAATACTCCAGAAAAGATCCCCTTTTCGGTGAAAAGCTTATATACTTAAAAAATCGAAGGTACCGCAAAAAAGACTTGTATTTCCAACCCCTGGTGCGGTTCATATGGGAAAAGATCTTTAATTTAATTGAGTTTAAATCTCCCCTAGTTTTTAGACTATTATGATAAGTAATGGCCAAATTGAATGTGTTTGGTTTATGAGTAATCTATAATTTACAATAAATGTGATACAATTAGTATTGTGAATATGTATTAGATAAAATTAATGCTGGGAAAAACGTCAAAATATGATTTGCATCAGGATACTAGGAATTTTAAAGAATAAGGCCTGCAATTAGGCACCTAATAAAGTTGGCAAGTTGTCAATAAAATGGTAGATAAAGCGCCAACCCCAGTCCCCTCTTTAAATACCATCCCGATAACTATCGGGACCAAATTCCAATTAGTGCCAACCCAGAGTTGTGGGTTTTACTTTTTGACCTTGAGATCACTGGGTCAGGCGAGTGCCTTATCCGCCGAAGCCTGGAGGCGAAGGTGGAAGCGAGTCAACCCCAGGCCCCTCTCTAAATACCAACAATTCAGATGCGATGATACTAGGCTAGGTAACTAGAGATTAGAAGTAAGTCTCCACGGCAAACTCAAATTGCTCCATAAACAATTCTTTAAATGAGGAAATATTGTTTTGCTCGTAAAACACCAACATGGCCTTTTTATATTCCACAGATGCTACTGTCCTAAATGATAAAGGGCAGTATCCATTATTCATTAAAATGGCATTGCTAACAATACGTCCTGTTCTTTTATTACCATCTCCGAATGGTTGAATATAAGATATCAACACAAGTGCTAATAATGCTTTATCAAACACTATTGACTTACCATTAATTAACGCACACATATCTCTTATGGCCTCTCTTATCTGAAACTCATTGTCTAAGGGTCTATAATTGGTTCCAGAAATACCGACTCTTGTTGTTCTAATACCACGACTGATTCCAAGATTCTTGATCAGAATACTGTGAAGGTCTGCTATATTTGCCATCGTTAGGGGGTCTAAGTAGTCGGGATGTTCTATCAGAAAATCTATTGCCTCCTTGTGATTAAGCAACATGGTTGCTTCATCTTTGCTCTTTCCTTCAGCCGTTTCCTTTTCTTTCAGCAGGCGTTCGGTTTCTAAAAGCGAGTAGGTATTTCCCTCTATTTGAGAAGATTTCCAACTCAGGTCTATAGCTAGGCGTTCTAATTCTCTTATGTATTCCGATGTTGACAATTCCGAAACATTCTGCTGGTACTGGCTTTGGAGTTTATTTAAATGTGCGATCTCGCTATCGGTAAACAGCGATGCTATTCTTCCCAGATCAGAAATGAGCCTCAGATCAAAATCGTTCTGTATTTGCCGTTCATCAATCTCTTGTACAAAGTATTGTTCTAGGTCAATTGGATAAAACAAATTATAATGTGGACTAATAACGTATTTAGTTCCCTTTCCTCTACCTTCAGTACCAACGAGTTGCTGGGTTATCAGGTGTGCTAGTATTCTTTTAACCGTGGCGTAACTTATTTCCAGGTTTACACCCTCAAATATATTCCGGGAGGAGCCCAATGGGTGCTCTCTAACGTACTCTAAAATTTCTTTTTCTCTGTTGTCCATAACGATATCTATCGATCATTCAAGCTCACTGTGGATTCAAATATAGCTCAAAGATAAACATATTTGAGCTTTAATTTATATTAATTTGAGCTACAAATATAGCATTTTTTAGTTATTTGAGCTCACAACACCTCCATTTAAAGCTCAAAATTATCTCAAAATGAGCTTAAAAAATCCTTACAGTGAGCCATAATGGGATAAAAATCTGGAATTCTTTTCAAAGCGAGCGTAATCTTGTTTCGAGCTACAAGCCTAAATATTTTGAGTAAAATTTGGTGGTGAGCTATAATAGAATCTTCAACATAAATTCCAATTTGTCTCAACCTGAGTTTGCAAGTTTGCAGTACAGGACGACTGAGTCCAACCATACTGCCTCGAATCTAGACGTTAAGCCGTAACCCAATAAAAATGCCCCGACAGGCGTCGGGGCACTAAATTTTGGTCATGAAGACAGTCTGCTTTTAGACCGGGATAGTGTTGGGGTCACAAACATTACCCACGCCATCATTATTGGCATCTCCCTGGTCCGGATTGTATGTCATAGGGCAATTGTCTTCCGCATCGAGAATACCGTCGCCATCTTGATCATCATTATTTCCTCCATTATCACCCGTACTATCTCCGTCATCAGAAGTCCCGCATACTACGCCATGGGCGATCACATATATAGGGCCTGATAAGTCGGATACCGTGTAAGAATCGCCGGAGGCTTCGTTCAGTTCATCATTTTTATTGGGAAACTGGCCCGGGGATACCGTGGGATTTCCGTTATTGTCAAGGGGATATGGGTCGCTGCCTACATAGAGGTGCGTCTCATTGAGGACAAAACCGTCCGCCATTGTGTAAACCACTTCGGCAATGCCAGTATCAGCGTCGAAATCGACGGAAAGGGTCCCTACAGAAGTTCCCTTTACGGTTTCACACTGCCCGGCTCCGGCGTACAGCTCAAAGGTATAATATCCACCCTCTAATGGGCCAATAGTCCAACCCCATCGGCTGGAACCATTATCCATAAAACAGGTAGAGGGATTATCTGAACCAAAGGCAAACAGCGTCTCGCATCCGCCGTCCTCGGACTCTTTTTCTTTTCTATCGTTGTTATTGGAATTATTCGGGATCCCGCCTTTCAGATTTGTGCTATCTAAGGCAATGGGCTCTACTTCACAGGACAGTAGCATAAGACCACTGCATAGCAAGATTAAATAGGTATTTTTCATGATGTATAAGATTTGGGTTAATCTAATAGCGAAATAACGAAAGAATTACCCTGGTACCCAAATTATTCGTGTATGTAACAAATAATTCGTTGTAAGGCAACTATCTATTAATATGATCGTGAGTCCGTTGCATTCAGAAACATTAATTCCTTAACACATTCCTGCTACTATGAATGCTCAGTATTTGGGCATTTACTGCAATATGACTAATGTTAGCTGCGAACCAGAAACCCGTATACTCAAATAGATTGGATTTTTTTGTTTAATGAATTTATAGTCAATTACTTAGCTGCATTTACCGCATTAACTACACTTTCCAGCATCTGTCAAAGGCGGAGAAGATGAAAATGAGTGTTTTCCTGAAGTTACCTGCTTCGTGCCTGCCATTTTTTATCTACCTAAAAAGGCACTTGAGTATATTCACTATCTTAAGAGATCACTAAAACAATTAATCATGAAATCCGTATCAATTATTGCCTTTTTCATTCTCCTGCTAACAAGCGGAACTTCTATTGCGCAAACCTTTCAAGAGGGTAACCTTATTGGTGTTCACACCCTAAGATTAAACCTGAACCCCGACGTAACTTTTAATGAGTATAAAGCCAACTTCAAGGCAAACGTTGCTCCTGCAATGAAAGAATATCTTGAAGCGGAAGTTTATCTTTTAAGATCTGCACGGGGTGCGGATGCGAATAGCGTTGGAATAATCTATATCTATGAATCCGATGCAGTACGAAGTAAATACTGGAATCAGGACGGTTCCCCTTCCGAACTGTGGCAAACGCAAATAGCAAAGATTCAGGATATCATGGACAAAAACAATGAGCTGGGAACCTGGAGTTCTGATTATAATGACTGGATCGTGCAATAACCACTGCATAGCAGCTCATCCGTTTTAGCTTACCACAAAAAACAAAACCCTCCAACTTTGGAGGGTTTTTATATCCATTGTCTGCTTGGTATTAGTACTCTATCCAACCTACAACTTCCCAGGTAGATTCGTCTCCGACAAAGGAGGCATCGACAAATTTCATCATGCCAGTTGCATTTTCGAACCTGCCTGTTCCACCGTCGATTACAATTT
The DNA here is from genome assembly GCA_947258555.1 of uncultured Eudoraea sp. GTDB lineage: Bacteria > Bacteroidota > Bacteroidia > Flavobacteriales > Flavobacteriaceae > HDS-28. The sequence continues at coordinate 8,816 of CAMYJF010000043.1, forward strand.
CTCCACTAAAAGTGCCTGTTGTGAATTCGGTAGCGGGATCGAGAACAAGAAAGGGGTATTCTACAGTATGTATTGCATCGCCGTGAGCACCAATATAGTTGACACGGTAGACAGACTCAATGGTAAAAGTCTCCGGATTAACTTCTACACATTCTACGGGAACCCCGAAACTGTTAGCCTGGATCTTGCCCAAATGGGTCATGTTCCCAAAAATGTCGTTTGTCGTTAGGGGAATATCACCAAAAGGAGTGTCAAAACATGTTAGACCATCCGGGGCATCGGGATCGGATGTAGATTTGTTATTAATCTTGCCCCTAATGGCCCTTCTGGCTGGCTCGGCATTGCTCGATTTGGCCTCTACCACGTTCAGGTCGTCCGGATTGGATTCAAGCACCGAGTCCTGGGTACAGGATGTAGTGATAAATAGGACGGAAAGCAATAAAAGGGCAAGGGTAGAAAGGGGTTGCGAGTGGATTCTCGTTCTCATAATATAAAGGTTTAATTGTTACAATCTTTGCTGCACAATGAGTCCAATGAACATTGTCAAGGGAAATAAAAAGAATGTACAGCGGGGGGGGTGTTTTAAAGTTAGTGAATTGATTACCAACCTCCAAACATAAAATCGAACTTACACCTGGTATTTTTATTGGTCTGATACGCTCAGCCAATTTTATCACAGTCTACTGTCTAAATTCCATCCCGATAACCATCGGCACCAAATTCCAACTTGTCCGCCGAAGCTTTAGCGAAGGTGGAAAATCACTATCTTTTCGTTTTCAATTGATTGATACATGAAACGATCACTTCTCATAGCTGGCTGTTTGATCCTCTCAGCCCTACTCTTTACAAATTGTACCGACAAGGACCACGATCCCGATAAAGAAGAGTGGATCTCTCTGTTCGATGGTAACAGTATGGCCGAATGGACACCCAAGTTCGCTGGGCATGAACTGGGCGTGAATTACAAAAACCGTTTTGTCTTAAAGGACAGCCTGCTTAGCGTTCGCTATATGGAACAAGACACGTTTAAAGGGAATTTCGGGCATCTGTACTATAAGAACAAGTTTTCGCATTACCGGTTGAGAGCAATGTATCGTTTCGTTGGGGATCAACAAGCTGGGGGACCCGGATGGGCCTTTCGCAATAACGGACTGATGCTACATTGCCAGGATCCAAAAAGCCTGGGCCTGGAACAGGATTTTCCTATCTCTCTTGAAATGCAACTACTGGGAGGAGACGGGACAAACGATCGGAACAATGCCAATCTCTGTACGCCCGGCACCAACGTAGTCATGAATGACTCGCTCTTTACACCGCATTGTGTGAATTCCACATCAAAGACCTATCACGGCGACCATTGGGTGGAAGTGGAAGCGCTGGTACTGGGAGATTCTTTACTACAACATATTATTGACGGCCAGGTGGTCATGGAATATAAAAAACCCACAATGGGTGGGGGTGAAATATCCGGCTACCAGGAAACTGCCTACCAGGTTGGACAGGCCATCAGCGACGGCTATATTTCCATACAGGCGGAGACTCACCCGATCGATTTTAAATCCATTGAACTACTCAATCTCTGCGGGTGCACAGACCCCGATGCAAAGAACTATAAATCCTACTACGTTCGATCAGATAATAGCAGCTGCATTTATTAGGAATGGCTCACAAATGGCCTTCTTTTATTCCGCCTAAATTATGCTACATTTATGCAAATCAATCCGATGACTGATTCGAAGAAAAAACAATACTGGCGGGAAAACATTCGATATGTATTGATCCTGCTTTCCATATGGTTCCTGGTCTCCTATGGGGCGGGGATCTTATTTAAAGATGCTCTGGATACCATCAGGATCGGGGGGTTTAAATTGGGATTCTGGTTTGCCCAGCAAGGTTCCATTTATGTGTTTGTTATACTGATCTTCGTATATGTCTACCTGATGAACCGACTCGACCGAAAATACCACTTTGACGAAGATTAGACCAACCTCCAACACCTGAAAAACCAATGGATGTACAACAATGGACCTTTGTATTTGTAGGTCTGACCTTTGCCCTATATATCGGCATAGCGATCATGACAAGGGCCGGGAATACCAGCGAATTCTATGTCGCCGGAAAAGGCGTGCCACCGCTGGCAAATGGCCTGGCGACAGCAGCGGATTGGATGTCTGCCGCCTCCTTCCTGGGTATGGCCGGACTTATCTCGTTTGTTGGCTATGACGGTTCTGTTTACCTGATGGGCTGGACGGGCGGCTATGTCTTATTGGCCCTCTTGCTCGCCCCCTATCTTAGAAAATTCGGAAAATTTACAGTCCCTGATTTTATAGGGGATCGATATTATTCCAACATTGCGAGAACAGTGGCCGTAATTTGCGCCCTCCTCGTATCCTTTACATATATCGCTGGACAAATGCGAGGCGTAGGCCTGGTCTTTTCCCGCTTTTTAGAAGTTCCTATTACGACAGGTGTTATCATCGGGATGTTCATTGTCTTATTCTATGCCGTTTTGGGGGGAATGAAAGGGATCACGTATACACAGGTGGCCCAATATTGTATCTTGATCTTTGCCTTTATGGTGCCGGCCTTTTTTATCTCCTTTCAAATGACCGGATCGCCTATCCCGCAGATCGGTATGGGGAGTCAGCTACTGGATCAGAATGTATACTTATTAGATAAATTAGACGGCTTGTCTGAAGAGCTTGGTTTTGCCACGTATACGAATGGGTCTAAGGACATGATCGATGTCTTTTTTATAACAGCCGCTTTGATGGTGGGTACTGCCGGACTCCCGCATGTTATCGTGCGGTTCTTTACAGTACCAAGTGTACGCGATGCCCGGAAATCTGCCGGATATGCGCTTTTATGTATCGCCCTTCTTTATACGACAGCACCAGCGATCGCAGTTTTTGCCCGCACCAATCTGATACAAACAGTTGCCGGTCAGCCTTATGTGGCCATGCCGGGATGGTTTTCAAAATGGGAAGAAACAGGACTGATCAATTTTGATGACAAGAACCAGGATGGCCTTATACAATTTGTTGGTGATCCGGCCATAAACGAATTGACAGTAGACCCGGACATTACCGTATTAGCCAATCCTGAGATCGCAAACCTCCCGAATTGGGTGATCGCCCTTGTAGCTGCCGGCGGACTCGCAGCAGCGCTTTCTACTGCAGCCGGACTCTTATTAGTGATCTCTACCTCGGTTTCGCATGACCTGATGAAAAAACAATTTGCACCCGATCTCTCGGACAAAGCAGAATTGGTAGTTGCCAGATTATCGGCTGTGGCAGCTGTATGCGTTGCCGGATATTTCGGAATAAATCCGCCCGACTTTGTCGCCGCCACTGTGGCGCTGGCCTTTGGCCTGGCGGCCGCCTCCTTCTTTCCGGCTATAATTATGGGCATATTCTTTAAACGAATGAACAAAGAAGGGGCAGTAGCCGGAATGGTAGTAGGTATGCTCAGTATGCTCTTCTATATGGTAAAATTCAAGTTCGATATGTTCGGCGGAGGTGGTCAGGACGATTGGTGGTTTGGAATATCCCCCGAAGGTTTTGGAACTGTCGCAATGATGCTTAACTTTATGGTAGCATGGCTGATCTCTTCATTTACAGCGGCTCCTCCGCAAGAGATCCAGCAAATGGTTGATGATATTCGGATACCTTCAGGTACCGGAGATGCATCTAACCACTAAATCAACAACGCATGAGTAATTACAGTATAAAGTCGCTTGAAGAATATTTTCAAGTGTACCGCAAATCAGTACGGGAACCGGAAACATTTTGGGAAGAGATCGCCGAAGAACATTTTGATTGGCGAAGAAAATGGGATAGCGTCCTGGAATGGGATTTTTCCAAACCTGAGGTAAAATGGTTCGATGGAGCTCAATTAAATATTACTGAAAACTGCCTTGACAGGCATCTTCAGATACGCGGGAATAAGACAGCCATACTCTTTGAACCCAACGATCCCAAAGAAGAAGCAGAACATATTACGTATCGGGACCTTCATGAGCGCGTATGCCGCATGTCTAATGTGCTCAAGGAAAATGGGGTGAATAAAGGCGATCGTGTTTGTATTTACCTTCCCATGATCCCCGAACTCGCCATTACCGTTCTCGCTTGTGCCCGCATAGGCGCCATACATTCTGTCGTATTTGCCGGATTTTCTTCGAATGCCCTCGCTACACGAATAAATGATTGTGATTGCAAGATCGTTGTCACTTCCGATGGCTCATACCGTGGTGCGAAAACTTTGGATCTCAAAAGCATTGTCGATAAAGCCCTGGAGGAATGTCCGCAGGTCTCGCATGTCCTTGTGGCGAAACGCACCGGGCAGAAAGTGGATATGAAATCGGGCAGAGACCAATGGCTCGACAAATTAATGGAACTAGCCTATGCCGATTTTCCTGCAGAGATCATGAATGCCGAAGATCCTTTATTTATCCTTTACACTTCCGGATCTACAGGCAAACCTAAAGGCATGGTGCACAGCTGCGGGGGCTATATGGTCTATACAGCCTATACCTTTAAGAATATCTTCCAGTACAGGGAAGAAGACATCTACTGGTGTACGGCAGATATTGGCTGGATCACCGGGCATTCCTATATCGTTTACGGACCGCTGGCAAATGGTGCAACTACAGTTATGTTTGAAGGTATTCCCTCTTACCCGGATAGCGGTCGGTTTTGGGAAGTCGTTCAAAAGCATAAGATCACCCAGTTCTATACGGCCCCAACGGCCATACGTGCCCTGGCAAAGGAAAAACTGGAATATGTGAATTCATACGACCTTTCTTCGCTGAAAGTACTCGGTAGTGTCGGTGAACCTATTAATGAAGAAGCATGGCATTGGTATAATAATAATATCGGCAAAGGACAGAGTCCGGTCGTGGATACCTGGTGGCAAACAGAGACAGGCGGGATCATGATCTCTCCTATCCCTTATGTCACGCCAACGACACCGACTTTTGCCACATTTCCTTTTATTGGCATCCAACCGGCTCTGATGGATGACGAGGGTAACGAGATCCTGGGCAATCAGACCCAGGGCAAATTATGTATAAAATTTCCATGGCCTTCGATGGCCAGAACTATTTGGGGTGATCATGAGCGCTGCTATAAAAACACCTATTTCTCCGCCTTCGATAATTGCTACTTTACCGGGGACGGCGCCTTTAGAGATGAAGTAGGATATTACAGAATTACGGGACGGGTAGATGATGTGATCATTGTTTCCGGACACAATTTAGGCACGGCACCCATAGAAGATGCCATTAATGAGCATCCGGCTGTGGCAGAATCTGCTATTGTAGGCTATCCGCATGATGTAAAAGGGAATGCACTCTATGGCTTTATTACCTTGAAGGAAGTTGGCGAGAGCAGGGACCGGGATAACCTGATGAAGGAGATCAACCAGAAGATCGCAGAACAAATTGGTCCGATCGCCAAGTTGCAAAAGATCCTTTTCGTGAGTGGCCTGCCTAAAACCCGAAGCGGGAAGATCATGAGGCGTATTTTACGCAAAATAGCTTCCAATGAGACCAAAAACCTTGGTGATATCAGCACATTGCTAAATCCGGAGGTGGTTCAGGAGATCATAGAGGCAGCCTCGGTCAACAATACCTAAACTGAGAGGTACCGGTTTTATTTACTAGATTTAGTCAGCTTCAGTAACCGCTTATGCTACTCACAATTCTCATCATATTATATATACTGCTGGCTATTGGGCTGATCATCGGATTATTGATCAATGGAGTTCGTCCTTCTAAGACCCTGGCTTGGTTATTGGCTATTTTCACTATCCCTGTAGGGGGTATTCTGTTCTACCTTATGCTGGGAAGGAACCGGCGAAAGAAAAAACTATTGGCATTACGGGAACACGAACTCGTTTACCCCAAGCGCAAAGTAGACCCTGCGTATTATCAGTATTCAGATAAATTCAAAAAACTGATGCACCTGGTGAATACAAATTGTTTTTTTCCGCCAACCCCGGAAAACCAGGTCTCCTTATTAAAAGATGGAAAAACGACTTTCGACAGTATTTTTAAGGCTTTGGAAGAAGCCCGGGAATTCATCCACGTTCAGTATTACATCTTCGAGGAGGGGGAGCTAGCTACCAAGTTACTCCAGCTTTTTAAGGAGAAAGTGAAGGAGGGAGTCGTGATCCGAATGATCTTTGACAGCATAGGCAGCTATTCCCTTAGCACTTACTACATATCTCAATTACAGAAAATTGGGGTTGAATTGTATCCATTTTTGCCTTTTCGCTTCGGACGATTTTTAAGCTCACTCAACTACCGAAATCACAGGAAGATCATTGTTATTGATGGCGTAACTGCGTTTACCGGAGGGATCAATGTTTCCGATAAATATCTCAAGGGAGATGGTCGCTTGGGCATGTGGCATGATATGCATTTGAGAGTAGTTGGCACCGCGGCTTTACAACTGGACGATATTTTCAGATCAGATTGGTTTATGGTCAGTCAGGAAGTTTTGCCACTGGCATTTCAAGATAATTCAGAAAATCCCGAAAACGGGAAATTAGTGCAAATCGTACATAGCGGACCTGAACACGAATTCCCTACCATAGAGCAGGCTTTCCTATCAATTATTAGTGAAGCAGAGACCTATGTCTATATCACCAATCCTTATATCATACCCAGCCAGGAAATTTTAAAAGCGCTGCAGATCGTAGCTCTAAGCGGTGTAGATATTCGCTTGCTGATCGCCAAAAAGAGTGATAGCAGACTTGTGGATTGGAGTGTACGTAGTTATTGGGAAGCCTTACTGAAAGCAGGGGTTCGTATCTTTTTGTTTCCGGAGGGCTTTTTACACAGCAAGATCATAGTGAGTGATGATGATATAAGTTCGGTGGGTACAGCCAATATTGATGTCCGAAGCTTTGAATACAACTACGAAGTCAGTGCACTTATTTACGACACTCCCTTCGCTAAGCTATTGAAGCAGGATTTCATAGAGGATTGCCTCAACAGCGTTGAATTGGATTACCAAACCCATTTAAAACGACCCTGGACAAACAAATTATATGAAGGAATAGCCCGGATCTTTGCCCCCGTCTTATAAGACGCTCTCCTTCTCTTTTTCTTTGTGAAAGATCAGGTCTTGATCCTCAAGTGCAAATACAACTAACCTAACAAGTGCAAATACAACTAACCTAATGTAATCGTCTACTGTATTCTTAACATCAATGGGGTCTGTAATATCCAGGGCACCGCGCCAGATAAGGTCGCGTTCTTTCCCAATACAAATACAGTATAGTGATGTTTCCGCATGATAGACAGTATATTCATCGTAGTATCCCTCGTCATAATAGATATCCTGACTACTCAGATAATCTTCTCGGAATCCGGAATCATAGTTTTCCAGATCCACCATTTTTTCACGAAATATTTCCCGATTCTCGGAGCCCATGATCTTGGTGAACAGGACTGCATCAAAATCACGAGACAGCAGTAAAGCTTCCACCTGGTCCAATTCTTCTTCACTACGGGCCGAATGCGTGAATTTCACATCAAACAGATCCAGACTTTTCACTGCCTCAATGTCCCGTTTTTTGAATTCTCGTACCAGGCGTGTTTCATACATTTCGCGGGCATCCTCATTAGAAGTCATCCCAACGATAAGCACTTTTTGTGCGTCAAATATCACAATTTCAGGATTTTTCCAGCTATGGACCAATTCCACGGAGGAACATCCTATTAGGAATATCACAAGCAATCCGATTAATTTTTTCATGGCTTCTTAGTTTAAGAGGTGATGTTGCTTTTCCTTTTTAATAATCTCGGAAATCAGGGCGAAAAGCAACTTTTTCGTTTTTTGATATTCAATTTCATACGCCTCCATTTCCTGGATGAGATCGTGGTGTTCATCCCTGTAGGCCTGTTCCATTTTAGGTTGATCGACATCATCTAACATAATATCAAGTTGACTCTCATGTTTGACCACTTTGTCATTGAGGCTCGTTATCTCTCGTTCATTTTTTAAAAGATCCTGGATGATCTCCTTACTGCGTTTATAGAGCCGCGTATCCGCCAATTGACGCATATAGTATGTGATAAGACCATTCAGGAACTCTTGTTCGTGCTGAATAAAGGCCAGCTGTGAGATCCATGAACGTGAATTTTCATGCATCTCCTGAGGGCTGAACCACTCTATATATTTTGGATACTTTTTTTTCTTCATTTCAATCAGGTCTGTGATCGGGCAGAAGGGATGTAATAATCCCGGACTTTTGCTTTGATCTGATTACTAGTCATGCTATCTGCACTTGAAACATCTCTTATCCGCTTTGCGATATCGGGATAGTTCTGTTGTAGCTCCTTTAGGAGACGTTCATATGTTTCTGCCGGGCCGTATAAAACAATTTGATCGGCCTTTTTTAATTGCACTATGATTTTCTTAAAATACTCCCTGTGCTGGTGCTTTTCACGTTCCAGGTATTTGCTGTCCTGCACTACGTCTTGTGGCCCCCAACGAGTTTTGGATCTAGACCCGCCTTTAGGGTTAAAGAACTCCATATCCGATTCAATCGTCATCATTCCTACTTCCTCTTCTCCTACGGTCACAACGTATGCCTTTTCTTTATCAAGCCAAACTCCGATGTTTTTCATGGTTTACTCTATTTATGATACGTTTACTCTTCTTCCAATATTGGGATCACCAAAAATGGTATGGACACATGATACCCGATCTTCTGAATCACAGGTTCAATAAAAATTCGCTCTAAGAATGTGTGCTTATTTCTGATCATAGCCAGCATACTCACTTGCTTTGTCATTTGAAATTTGCTAATGCCTTCAATAATAGGCTGACTCGATGTTTCATGGAATACGTGAGTAACATCCTTTAACGAAGCGTCCAATTGTTTTTTGTTCTGATCTTGTTCCTCGGTCAGTTCGTAACCTGTGGAAATGTGAAGCACCTCGATACTCGATCCATGTTCTTTGGCCACTGCGACCAAAGGTGCAACTTGTTCAGGAGGGTATGGAACTTCCATATCTGTAGGGAACAAGATCTCCATAGGTTTTTCAAATTCAAATCTGTCCGGAACCACTATGACAGGGATCTTGGATTTATTTATCACGTGTACGGCATGTGTACCCAGGAATACTTCCTTAGCCCCGGTAGCGCCTTTAGTTCCCATGACTATAAAATCTGCATGCTCATGCTCTGAAGAGTTCAAGATCTCATCAACCAGGGTATTGAAAGCCACATGTGTGATTATCGTGTGCTTAGAATTGGAAAACTCATTCTCTAATTGTTTTTTGAGTTCCTCCATCTGCTCCATAGCTTCAGTTTGATATACATCCCCTAATCCGATTTGCCCGGGGCTGTGAAGCACATATTCCGTCTGGTACACAGCCGGGGTATACGTATGCAATAGATAGAAAGTACATGTTTCCTTCTTGAATAAGTTGAAGGCATAACTAATAGCGTTATATGCATTTATTGAAAAATCCGTTGGAAGAAGGATACGTTTCATGATGTTAGATTTTAGCGTGATAAATTCTGTAATACGAGTAAGGGCACTTTCAGATGTAATCCTATTTGATCGATGGTCGACTTGTGGATCATATCTTCGAAGTGTGAATGTCTCGAGTTAACCATGACAAGCATGTCTATGTCATTGTGAACAATGTATTTAGTGATCGCAATGGTCTTATCTTTTTCCTTGGTGGTCTCGCAAGACAAATGGGCTTTATTCAAATTTTCTTCCAGGAACCTCAAATTATCTTCCTGACGCAGTGTTAGTTTTTCAGTAGGATCTATATAGAGCATGTGTATCTGTGCCCTGAAAGATCCGGCAAGCTCGCACAATAGCTTTAATTCTCTTCTTTTATAGGGCACCAGGTAATTGCTGGGAAATAGAAATTGTCTTGGCGCATGAAATTGATACCCTTCCGGTATGGCCAATACAGGGCTCTGGACATATTTTAAAACCTGGAGGGTATTGCTGCCAAAAGTGATGGTGCGGTCATTAGTTTTTCCGCGTGTTCCCATAATTGCCAGGTCCAGATTTAACTGGTTTACCAAGTCATTGATCTCATCTGTTAATGTACCGAAGGAGGCCACTCCTTCAAAGGTGTGTTTAGGGTTCGGAGATTGTTCCCGGATCTTTTCTATTTCATCCCTTAGCGACTTCTTTGTTTTCTGATATACAATTTCCTTGGTCTCATTTAATTCACTACGGGTAGCGGTCCCTTTGAGATCGTATACCTCATCGGCATAAGCATGAAGTAAATAAAATTCACATTTCTGATATTTAAAAAGATGGGCAGCGTAGACGAGCGCATTATATGCGTTAGCTGAAAAATCTGTAGTAATGACAATTTTTCTCAAGCTCATGGTAACCTTTATTAGTGTTTTAAAGGTAGTATCACCTTAGCTTGGAAACTATGACAAAAGTCAGTTCCTACTTTAAGAAATTAAGATGTATGTGGCTGGTATTTAGTCTTTTAATGTCTTTTGAATACTTCTTTTCGCTTTTTAAGCTGACGCTCTAAATCTTTAATAGTTGCTGCCGCCGCCTTCTCAAAATCATCTTCATCTGTTTTGGCAAAAATTCGCGGGCCGGGAACGCTTAACCTCATTTCACAAATTTTTCCATATCCAGCAGGGTCATTCTCTTTCTTGAAAAACACTTCCGCGCTTATGATCCAATCGAATTTTTTTCCCAGCTTCTCTAATTTGTGGGTTACAATTTCACTCATGGATTCACTTGTCGGCATTTGAACGAATTGAATATTTACTGTCATCTG
>CAMYJF010000044.1 GCA_947258555.1 uncultured Eudoraea sp.
AATGAAGATCAATCCCAATATTCAGGAGCTGAAACCTTCGGCTACCCTGGCGATCAATGAAAAAGTAAAATTACTAAGATCGCAAGGAAAGCCTGTCGTGCATTTTGGATTTGGGCAATCGCCCTTTCCTATTCACCCCGAAATAGTTGCCGCTTTAAAAGAGGAGGCCGCCAATAACAATTACCTCCCCTCCCTTGGGCTATTAGAGCTCCGGGAAAGCATTGCCGGCTATCTCAGCAAGTGGTACGATCTCGAATATAATGCGGATACCATTTTTATCGGACCCGGCAGCAAAGAATTACTTTATCAAACCATATTGATCCTGGAGGGGACATTTCTTATCCCCCAGGGAAGCTGGGTGAGTTACCTCCCACAGATCAAAGCCAAAGGCGGGAAATTTTCTATTCTTACAACTGATGCTAATTCCGACTATAAGCTAAATGCAGATACGCTTGCCTCCTATTGCCAATCTAATCCCAAGGAACAAAAGACTATCGTCCTAAACTCACCTAACAATCCAACGGGCGCAGTGTATACTGACGAAGAATTAGCGAAAATGGCAGCTGTATGCAGGGAATATGAGGTGATCGTCTTTTCTGACGAGATCTATTCACGGATCACCTTTGAGAGTGCTACAGCACCCTCTATCGCTGCGTATTATCCGGAACGAACCTTCATTTTTAGCGGTATGAGTAAGATCTTTTCCGCCGGGGGCTATCGCTGTGGGTTTATGGCGATACCACAGGATTTTTCGCATTTAAAGTCAACTTTTCAATCCTTATTTAGCGAAACCTTTAGCGCTGTAGCATCCCCTGTGCAATATGCGGGTTTAGCAGCTTTTCAAGGTTCGCAAGCACTAAATGCCTATGTGCAGCGCAATGCACAAATTCTAAGTCTTATCGCATCGTATGTGTATAAGAATTTATCAGCTGCTGGTATACAATGCACAAAACCTGAAGGTGCTTTTTATATGATGGTCGACTTCTCACCATTTCAAAAGAAACTAGATGGGTTGGGATTGAAATCGAGTGAATCGCTGGCTGCTTACTTTCTGGATCAGCTTGGCGTGGCACTCCTGCCAGGAAGTGATTTTTATTTTCCTGCCGCTACGCCCATTTTCCGCCTTGCTTTTGTCGACTTCAATGGCGCAGATTGGCCAAGAGAACTGGCCGCAGTAGAAGGAATTGCCACAATTGAAAAATACAGCCCAAAGATCGTGGAAGGCACAGCCAGGCTTGTCGCCTTCTGTAAATCCTAGTCCTGAAAGAGCATTTGAAAGATTTTGTGCTGCAAACCGACATATCCTTTAGAAATCCATCTATATGAAAACTGAAAAGATCTTCTTTACCAATAAAAGCGGTCAGCAACTTGTAGGCAGACTGGAAGTCCCTGCCGACAGTCACCCACATAATTATGTGTTGTTTGCCCATTGCTTCACATGCAATAAGAATCTACTGGCAATTAAAAATATAAGCAGGGCTTTAACAGCCCGTGGTTTTGCGGTTTTTAGGTTCGATTTTACAGGTCTCGGGGAAAGTGAAGGGGATTTTGCTGACACTAATTTCTCTGGAAATGTTGAGGACCTGGTAGCAGCAGGAGATCATATGGCATCCCATTTCGAAGCCCCTAGTTTGTTGATCGGTCATTCGCTGGGGGGAGCAGCTGTGATCTTTGCGGCAGCGCAAATGGATTCCGTTAAGGCTGTAGCAACGATAGCTGCACCGGCAGATCCGGAACACGTCACTCACCTTTTGCAAAATAGTATTGAAGAGATTGAAGCTTCTGGCCAGGCCACCGTTAATCTAAGCGGTCGGGATTTCACGATTAAGAAACAATTCCTTGAAGACCTGCAAGAACAGACTTTGGAGAGGACTTTAAGGAAACTGAGAAAACCGTTCCTTGTACTACACTCTCCTCAAGACACCATAGTAGGCATTAAAAATGCCGAACTCTTGTATCATGCTGCCCATCATCCTAAAAGCTTTGTCACTCTTGACGGGGCAGATCATTTGTTGAGTAAAAGAGAAGATTCATCCTATGTAGGAGAAGTTATTGCAGGCTGGGCTCCGCGATATTTGGATATCCCAACAACTAATAAATTGAGAAGCGACCACCAGGTGGTGGCCAGGCTTGACCGGGAAGATGGATTTACGACCCAAATGAATGTAGGCAATCATTCGCTGATCGCAGACGAACCAACAAGTTTTGGTGGGAACGATTTTGGCCCCTCGCCATATGAATTGGTCTCTGCCGGACTTTCGGCATGCACGGTAATGACTCTACAAATGTATGCCAAACGAAAAGGATGGCCGCTTGAAAGTGTGGAAGTGCATACTACTTATGGCAAGACACATGCACAGGATTGCGAGGCATGTGAGTCAGATTCAGCTAAAATAGATACCTTCCAAAGGGCGATTAAATTTGAAGGGGCATTGGACGAGAAGCAACGGACTCGTATGCTGCAAATCGCTGACAAATGTCCGGTGCACAGAACCTTGCACAGTGAAGTTCAGGTGATCACCCGAGAAATGCAATGATATTTAGCCTTGTTTAAACCCCTTCGCTAGTTAGTTGATTTGGCCCGGAATTATGTGTACATTTAATTTTATCTAAATCTCATAGCCATGAAAAAATTAGAATCGATACTCTTACTGGGAATTTTGGTAATATTTATCCAATGCAAGGAAACCAAAAAGGAATCAAGTGCAGAGTCGGATATTGATACAGAGGCCCAAACTGAAACGGTTGAAGAAAATATAGAAGTCGTCAAGTTTATGATGGAACCTAAAAGTAACAGCAATGTTGAGGGGGATGTTTCTTTTACCGATGAAAATGGACAAATAACCATGGTAGCGAGCTTTTCAGGTCTTAGTCCGGGAGAACACGCTATCCATATTCATGAAAAGGCCGATTGTTCTTCAGACGATGGAAAATCTACCGGCGGGCATTGGAACCCCACCATGGAACCTCATGGCAAGTGGGGTGTCGCGGAAGGATTTCATAAAGGAGACATTGGAAATTTCGAGGCCGATGAAAATGGAAATGGCAGCATTACATTTACAACAGATCAATGGTGTCTGGGATGTGAAGATGATACTAAAAATGTGATCGGGAAGGCCGTTATTGTTCACCAGGGTGTAGATGATTTCACCTCCCAGCCCAGTGGAGCTGCAGGTGCGCGGATCAGTTGCACCGGGATCATTCAATAAAAAAAAAGGCCACTTGAATCAAGTGGCCTTTTAACATTACAAAGTTCCCTGTAAGATTAAACAAGCAGGTTCCTAATCACCCAGAAGGATAACCTACTTATTACTCTTGCCATTGTAATGATTCTTAGTTGAATTGTGAGCTTTAAATACTTTGACCAGTAGAATGATCATAAAAATGAGCCAAGCTATAAATACGTAGTATTCCATAACATTATGGATTTGGTTCTAAAAAAAATGAACTATTACAAATACATCTGATCGTTCTCGGTAATACTTGGGGCATTAAGAAAACAGCTAATGTTGCAGTTCATCGATAAATATATGCATTTCGTCTATATATCCATAGGTAGAACAGGCTTTTTCGACCAAAATCACCCTAAAACCACAGAACCATAGAAATTGTATTGTTTTCCTATAATGCCCACTATTTTCAGGTATATATTCTCTAGTCTTTCTATGTCCTTTATTTTATGTTATTTTGAATTAGGTTGAAATCAGGAAATGTATGAATCCCTCAGCATCGGGATGGATAGATAAGTTCGGACACCTTGTAGATGAGAACAAGGACGTCTACAATACGTTTCAGGACCTTTATAACGGGTTGAAGAAATCGGGTTTTGTCTATGGCGTAAATATTAAGTCCCCCCGATTTATTGAAGCGGAGCATGCCATGTCTGAGGCAGAACATGCTAAGATCAATCTTCTCACGGCTCTATACTTCACATACAAACTCGAAAGAGTAACCTATGATTTCGAAACTTTCCTGGAAACGATCTTTGCTTTTTATGAAGAACTCAATGTGAGTCAGATCTCATTCTTAAACAAGATTTTAGCGGGCACTAAGACATCTGCGCAACTCGAAAAGCTCCTGGATAGCCGTGTTTACCTTGATGACAATGTGATTAGCAAAACTTTTAACAGTATCATTACCAACTCGTTACTATTTGTAGATGTGCTTACTTTCAAGTATTATCTCAATGGGGGAATGGATATACGAGGACATGCCCAATTATTAGAATACCTGGCCATGAATATCATATCTCATGCCTTTAATTCTAAAGAGATAAACAAGGCTGACGAAAAACTGGCACAACTTTTTACTTCCTCACTTTCCTTTCTAGATACAGATCAAAAGGAATTTGATGGTACATACCGAGAAAAATTGATGTCGAATCCCGCTTTATGGGAAAATCAATACTTATTAGATATTGCCTGTATTACAGTTTGGGAAGACAAAACTCTGGAATATCAGGAATCTGAATTTATCTATGGAATTGGCAGCGATCTTGGATTTGATGAGAAACATATTTCCCGATCCCTTGAAGAGATCACCTCATTTTTTAGCAAAAATGCAGATGTCATCCCATTTTTAAAACAGGATAACCTGGCCATGAAGTTCTATGACACTATGGCAAAATCTGTAAGGCGACTCATTTTGAGAAACAGGAAGCGACTTTTAAAGGAAATTTCTGAGAGCAAAGAACTCATGAATCTGATCAGTAAATCTACCGTGCAGGAGTTAAGTGCAGAAGAGAGAAAGCAAATGCAAAATCAACTTTTAGATATTTTTAAAAGCATTCCTTCCCTGGCAATTTTCATGCTTCCCGGAGGCGCTGTTTTGCTACCGCTTTTTGTAAAGTTGATCCCTCAATTATTACCCTCTGCTTTTGACGATAATCGCATCGAAAAGAAAGATTAATACTACAAAAACGTCATATAGATAAAATCTATTATTCAGTTTATCTATCTCTTTACCAGTAATTTAAACTAATTTATTCTAACCAAAGCTTGAAGTCCTTGACTCGTTCCCTACTCACGATGATTTCGTGAGCTTCAAAGCGATTTAATTTAATTTTGAGTCGTGAATTGGTGTATGAAATGATGTCTTTTATATGGTCAAAGTTTACATAAAATTTTCGACTTACACGAAAAAATTTTTGAGGAGATAATTCATTTTCCAAATGCTCTAAAGTTGTGTCGAGCAAATAATTTCTTCCTTCAGAAGTTGCCGCATAGGTTCCTTTATTTTCACTAAAGAAACATTCAATATCTGAGGCGTGTAAAATTTTAATATGCTGCCCTACCCTGGCCGTAAATCTTTTTTTGAATTCTCTTTCGATCGGATTGACTAATAATTTTTTTATGTCTTCAAAATCCAGGGACACCTTTTGGTCTTCCATCGAACGGTTCCGATATTGATCTAATGCAGCGGAAAGATCATCTGTGTCAATAGGTTTTAGTAAATAATCAATGCTGTTCAATTTGAAGGCTTGCAGGGCATATTCGTCATATGCCGTTGTGAAGATGACCGGGTTTTTCAGATCGATCATTTCGAAGATCTCAAAACTCAAGCCATCCGACAATTGAATGTCTAAAAAGATCAAGCCCTCATGTTCATTGTTCTGAAACCATTCAATAGACTCCTCCACCGTGTGTAGGGTGGCCTTGACATGGACGTCTAGCCCTTCAAGGAGTCTGCTTAATCGCCTAGCAGCAGGTTTCTCGTCTTCAATTATGATCGCTTTCATAAAGCGTTGTAAGTATGGTGTTTATTGCCAATTTTTAAGGTTCTTTTCGTCCTCCTCCTGTAAAAATTCTTGGATCTTCCGTTCTTCCCAATTTCGGATAAATTGGGATTTTTTACCAAATACGACTATAAAATGGATAAATAACCCTATTCCCCAAACCAAAGGAGTGATAAGGACATTAAGGTCTATCCATTCAACGAACCCCTTATCTGCATTTTCTCCGAGTCTATCCATAAAAAAGATAACAACGGGAATTCTTAAGATTATCAGCGCCAGGTTTACAATGATATAAGCTGTAAGATGATTGTAGAATCCTTTTATCTCCTTTACTCGCTTCTGAGCTTCTATAAATTTTTGACTTTGTTCCATGGCTGTTATTTGTATTTTTTAGCTTCTTCTTCGTCTTCACGCATGTACTTCTCTATCTGGCGTCTTTCCCAATCCTTCCCCAGGAAAGGGTTAATACCAAATACATTGATCGCATGAAATGTCAATCCAATACCCCAGGCAAAGCATACAAAGAAATGTTCCCATTGCCAGAAAGTCTCATTATCCTCAACTGTAGAGAGGTAAATATTTATCAGAATGAATAGATTGACCAGAATATAAACCAATAGATGTATATAGAAGCCTTTTAATCGGTCTATTCGCTTCTTTGCTCGTTTGTATTTATCGTTATCTTCTATTTGCATAATACTTTACTTTATTCCCATCGGTTCTTTTGTTCCTCATCCTTCATTAATTCCTGGATCTTTCGCTCCTCCCAGTCCCTGCCAAAGAACGGATTAAGATTGAAGGTACGAACCGCATGAAAGAAAATACCAATTCCCCAACCAAAAGCGGCCCATAGAAACCACATATATGTCCATCCGTTCGTCCAGTAATTTATTACGGCTAAAAAGGTGATGACCACTACATAAGAAGTAATATTCCCATAAAACTTTTTGAGTGCTTCCACCCGGTCCTTAGCCCGTAAATACCTATTCTCTTTTTTATAGTCTTCCATGAGTTTTGAATTTATTGATACTTCAAATTTCGGGAGGTTTAATGATTTAATAAACTAAAATTTACCCAGTTGTAAAAATCAAGTACCGAATTGAAAGATTGATATCTACAGCTCATCTTTGTCCATTAATTCCCGGATCTTACGCTCTTCCCAGCGCTTTCCCCATAGCGGGTTATAGCCATAGGCCTCCAGGCCATGAGTTATAACACCCAGACCCCAGAATACCATTGGAAAAAGAACCCAAGGGAATTCTGTTGTCCTAAAATTAAGCCATACCAGGAAAGGGATTACTATTAGATATGCCGTTAGATTTCCATAAAACCCCTTAATGGCTTCTACGCGTTCTTTGGCTTTTTGATATCGTTTATCTTTAATATAACTCGCTTGTGTTTCCATGACTGATATTCTTTTAGTTAATATGGGCAGGCTCACCGTAAATTTCACGCCTGATTGATCGATATTAACTTCTCTATTCGATAAGATCTGATAGCGCTGCCGGATATTCCTCAATCCAACACCACTACTCTTTTTAACTACTTGTTTTTCCTGGACATTGTTTTGAATGATCAGCTTTCCGCCTTCCTCAAAAACCTTAATGTGTAATGGGCGCTGAGATGAAACCACATTGTGCTTAACTGCATTTTCCAGGAGTAGCTGTAGGGACAAGGGTACGATCTTACCCTCGGGGAAACCACTGGCCTCAGGCATTTCAAATATTATACTGTCCTCAAATCGCATTTTGAGTAACTTGACATATGTCCGCGCAAACTGTAATTCCTCATCTACGCTCACCAGATCTTTATTTTTTTGTTCCAGCACATATCGGTAAACTTTAGATAGCGCTGTGGTGAAATTTTGTGCCTGTGCCGGATCTTCATCGATCAAACTGGTGAGCACATTTAGACTGTTAAAGAGAAAATGAGGATCAAGCTGATTTTTTAAGGCATCGAATTTAGCCGATGCAGTCCCGGCAATGATCTTTTGTTCTTTTACCTTTTTCTCCTGCCAGGCTTTGTAAAAATAGAGAGCGTGAAAGAATATGGTCACTACGATTGTGATCAACAATGCAATTATGTAATAAATGGCGCGTTCACCTTGAATAAAGGCTTCCCAGCTATTGCCTTCGATCAGAATATTGATCACTATACGGATCAAAAAGATCCCGATCATGGTTAGTATTACACTCCCTACAGCGCCAGCAAAGATGCGATACGAAGCGTATTTTTTCCAATCGATCTTTGTGTTTATGTATTCAAAATAGAAGCTATTCATAAGAGTAAGCACCACCGCATAGATCATAGTGTATCCAACATTGATCATATAATTCCGGTCAAAGACCAGAGAATTCTCACCAAAGATCTGGATGACGGTAAAGATCAGAACCAATACGACCCCGATGATCAAGCCTACTCCCAAGTTTCTACCTAAATTTTTCATATTGCTGATTGAAGTCTACTAAATGTACCAAAAAGTTGCTAGCTCATGTTTCTGATCCAAAGGTGCGTCAATCCCTTGATTTAATAAGATAATAATGACCCAGTTGTCAATTGCTGGGATTGAATTGATAAATTTGAGGAAAGATGATTCCTTTACAAAGGTTTCCTAAACACACTCTTTGGTTTTATGTATATCCCGCCAAAATATCGAAATAGCAATCTTGATGAAGTCCGCAAATTTATAGAAGACAATGCCTTTGGTATTTTAATTTCAAAAGGAAGCCCCTATCCCCTGGCTACACACATTCCGTTAGAGTTAGACAGAGACGAAGAAGGCAAAGATATCCTGGTTGGACATGTTGCCAAGGCTAACCCCCACTGGAAAACTTTTAAATCCCAACCTGAAGTCCTGGCCATTTTTAATGGCCCGCATGCCTATATTTCTTCAAGCTGGTATAAAGAGGAAGAAGTACCAACCTGGAATTATATTGCTGTTCATATTAAGGGACGCTTACAAATATTAGGTGAAGAGGAGTTGCTTGAAACATTACATGCCCTTGTAGATAAGTATGAAAAAGACTCAGAAAATCCCATTAAGTTGAAAAACCTGAGTCCCAAGACCATGCGCCAGGTAAAGGGTATTGTTGGATTTAAAATATCGATCGAGGAAATTCATGCTGCCTATAAATTATCTCAGGGAAGAGAAACAGATCGCCCTAAGATAATCGAGGAACTCAGGAAACGTTCTTCCGGGATGAGCGATGAAGTGGCTGATGCCATGGAGTAGCTGGATCACAGTCCGAAATTTTTCATAGAATCGTTCCCAAGTCTTAAAAAAATTCAGTATTTTCAGTCGAGCTGTTACGGGTTGTTCTCTCCCTCTTTCTAATTACAACCCGATTTGTATTTCCCCCTTATAAGATTTTAAAGTTCTCCCAGCGTAAGTAGCATAATCGGGTTCAGTTTAGGTATATCCTTAACGGCCACGCTACCACTAGTTTTCGGATATAAATTCAATAAATAAATTCATTATGAGAACATGTAAATTTAGTAGTGTCTTCTTAACCCTCTTTATGGTTGTACCCTTCCTGCTTAGCGCGCAGGATGATGACAAATATCCTATGTATTGGGTTCATGAAGACAAAGTAATGCCCTCTATGGTAGCCGAGTATGAAAAGGCTGCTAAAATGCTCACCGACAAATGCCAGGAATATAATGTTGACATGCCAGGTTGGATCACAACCAGTTCAATGGATTCTCGCTATCTGTACGTTTCTAAAATTAAGTCTTTGGCCGATATAAATTTTGAAGGTATGGGCGATTTAAGAGAGAAGATGGGAGCGGAAGCTTTTGATCAAATGTTCGCTGATATGAACAAATGTTATACAGCACACGGTGATTATGTCATAACTATGGATAAGGATCTGACCTATATGCCAGAGGGAATCACACAAACGCCCGAAGGTGAGGATTACAGAAAATTCTATTACCTGCATTCCACTCCTGCCAAAATAGGCAAGCTAAGGGAAAAAATGCTGGCTATTAAAGAGCTTTATCAAAATAAGGGCTCAAAAATCAGCTATCGCGTTTATAGAAGCGGATTTGGAACTATGGGAGATTTCTATATGGTGGCAATTGCCTCAAAAGATGCAGTTTCCTATGAAGTAAATGGAGCTGCCAATGACAAATTACTCGGGGAAGAAGCAAAACCGATTTTTGCCGAATTAATGAAATATGTAACAAAGATGGAAGAGGTAACAGGGGCAATGAGGCCAGATCTGGCTTACACACCCAATATTTCTAACTAATTTTCAAAACATCCCCCGGACAATTTCATCCGGGGGTTTTGATTTTAGAAAACTTCAAACAATGAGAAAAACAATAGTATTCTTACTGATTGCATTTCTTATGTGGTCGTGTAAAACAGAAACACGTTACACTACAGCATCTGCTGAAATAGATCATGTAAAGGCTTTAATTGCGGATTATGATGCGGGGCGTTGGGATGCGTGGAAAGGCCATTATGCGGATACCGCTAAGATATATCACAACAGCACGGAAAGTAGTTCAGCTGAAGACGTATCAAAAGTTCTGGCAAGAAACCTGGAAGCAATGTCTTCATATGGATTTCAAGACAAGGATCGCTTCTTTGAAATGGTGATCGATGACGAAGGAGACAAATGGGTCAACTTCTGGGGTACATGGGAAGGTACTATTGCTGAGAACAATCAGAAATTGGAGATCCCGGTACACATTACAGTTCAGTTTACCGGTGAAAAGATCGTTGAAGAACACGCTTTTTACAATATGTCCGAATTAGCCATGGCTCTGATGGCTCTCGAAGAGACCAAAGAGGAAGAATCCATGGAAGATTCTGAAGAATAGGCAGATAGAAATTCATCTTCTTGAGATTCCTTTGACCCACTTCTTTTTGACTCAAAAAAGATGTATCTTAAAGGAGCTATTTTAACCAAAATATAAATCAACATGGAAACAACCGCCACACCACCAGTTCGGGTGCGCCAGAAGGTGACGCCTGACAAGATCATGAAAGTAGGAATGGGCTTCTGGGCCTCAAAAATATTGTTGACCGCTGTTAATATTGGACTTTTTACACGTCTTGGGAGAGGTCCGGCAGATGCCAGGAAACTAAAACTTAAATTAGGTCTTCATGAAAGGAGTACGCTGGACTTTCTTGATTCGCTCGTGGCGCTTGGATTTATAACGCGAAAAGGAGTTGGTTGGGATGCCGTTTATTCCAATGCTGAAGACACAGACTTGTTCCTTGATAAAAATAAATCCACCTATATGGGTGGCATTCTCGAAATGAGCAACAACCGTTTATATCCCTTCTGGAATGACCTTGAGGTGGCCTTAAAATCTGGTAAACCTCAGAACGAAGCCAAGGACGGAAATAAGCCTTTCTTTGGTGAAATATCCGGAGATGAGAATAAGCTGAGAGAATTTGTTCAAGCCATGGGAGGTGTTCAGGTTGGCAACTTTTTCCAATTCTCAAAAGAATTTGATTTTTCCAATTATGAGACATTATGTGATATAGGAGGAGCAGGTGCCCATCTTGCAACACAGGTGGCAACCAACCAACCTCATATGAGTTGCATATCATTTGACTTGCCAGAGGTAACCAAGATCGCACAGGAAAATATTGAACGAATGGATTTTACCCCAAGGGTAAAAGCAGTGTCCGGAGATATGTTTAAAGACGACTTTCCAAAGGTTGATGTAATTACCATGGGCAATCTACTTCACGACTGGGGTCTTGAAGACCGCAAGAAATTGATAAATAAAGCATATCAGGCTTTGACTGATGGCGGTGCCCTTGTGGTTATTGAAAATATAATAGATGATGAACGCCGGCTGAACGCTTTTGGGCTCATGATGTCGTTGAATATGCTGATTGAAACTCATGAAGGCGCTGATTTTACCGGAGCTGAATTCGAAGGCTGGGCTAAAGAAGCTGGATTTAAAAAGACGGTGTTGATGCCCTTGAATGGACCTGCAAGTGCAGTAATCGCATACAAATAAACATCCATGTCAATTAATCCCACTTGGATTGGGATTATTTGAAATAAAATACTTCAAAAGGCCTCATTAATAATGGGGCTTTTTTTATGAATTGCGTATCTTTAAGAAAAGCTTAGACCATGATACAAAGTAAATTCTGGCAGGCATTCTTTGCCCTTGCTCCTATTATTATTTTATTCGGCTTTATTATTGGCTACTTCTTATTTCTGATCGCCATTTTTAGCAATGCTGCCGATGGAGGTTTAGATCATTATGAAGATGATCCCTTTGCCATGATGGGCGGGATCACGGCATTTTTCCTCTTCATCATATTTGTCATTCTCATTTCCCTGGGAAGTTTGATCTTCTATATCGTTCATGCCGTTCAGAATCCCAATTTGAGAGGTAATAATTTGCTGCTGGTCTGGATCCTCCTCTTCATTTTTGCCAATGGAATAGGCCAAATGATCTATTGGTTGGTAGAAATTGTGAGTAAAAGGAACAAGGTAGAGGCAACATGAATTCACGCCGGATCTTTCTGCAAAGATCTGCTTTGGCCACAGGGGCGCTATTGCTTCCTGCCGGCTTATTGCCACTTGGGTGTGCTTCTAAAAATATCCCATTGAAAATATCACTGGCCCAATGGTCCTTACATAGAGCCCTGGAGAAAGGGCTTATAAAAGCAGACGACTTTCCTTTTATCGCCAAGAATACCTATGGTATAAATGCCGTAGAATATGTGAATGGTTTCTATATGGAGAATGCAACCGATGAAACCTATTGGCAGGATTTGAACAGGCGCTGTCTGGATGAAGGAATTAAAAGCTTATTGATCATGGTAGATGATGAAGGGCATCTTGGCGATCCCATATTAGAGGAACGAACCAGAGCTGTAGAGAAACATTACAAATGGGTACATGCTGCCAAGTTACTTGGTTGTCATTCCATACGGGTTAATGCTTTCGGAAACGGCAGTAAGGAGGAGATACGTGAGGCGCTGGTAGACGGAATGGGCAGGCTTGCTGAATATGGCGGGGCAGAAGGCATCAATATTTTGATTGAAAATCACGGACTCCAGTCGTCAGATGCGGGCTATATTATTGGGATTATTGAGGAAGTGGCTAATCCATTTCTAGGGACGCTGCCCGATTTTGGAAATTGGTGTCTCAATAAGGAATGGGGTAGCACCAATAATAATAGCTGCACCGAAGTATACGACAGCTATCAAGGCGTTTCAGAATTTTTACCTCATGCAAAAGGAGTGAGTGCCAAATCTTATGATTTCGATGGAGAGGGCAATGAAACTATTATAGATTACAACAGACTACTTCAATTAGTTAAGGACCATGGATATGAAGGCTACATCGGGATCGAATATGAAGGAAGTCGACTAAGCGAAGCCGAAGGTATCAAAGCCACCAAAGAACTTCTGGAGCGCAC
>CAMYJF010000045.1 GCA_947258555.1 uncultured Eudoraea sp.
ACCTCCTATGATATCTACCAGGCCCGCTTTGTTTACTTCATGATTTACCACTTTTGCAGCGAGTCGGAGCGCATTTATAAGTTTGGAAAGTTCGCCAGAGGAATATTGAAAAGAAGCTTGATTTTCAATAATAAATTCGCCTAGCGTCCTGTATTTATTGTCCATTTGGGGCCGATTTATATTCCTTGCAAATATCGGTTATTTTAAGAAATTGAAATAGATTCACGAAAGGATGTTTTAGATATCACCCGTAAGTAGTTTATTTGTGCCATGAATTCTATCAAAATTCGGGAAGCTGAAAGTACCGATATGGATGCCGTGCACAGGTTGATCGTTGAACTTGCGCGCTTTGAAGAGTCTGAAGCTTCTGTAAAAACAAGTCCGCGAACCTTGCAGCAAGATGGTTACAATGGATCAGCCAGGTTTAAATGTTGGGTAGCGAAGAACAAGGACGAAATTGTTGGAATGGCCTTCGTATATCCAAGGTATTCTACTTGGGTTGGCCCGGTCTTGCATTTGGAAGATCTGATCGTCACCGAATCAAACCGGGGCCTTGGAATTGGCGGCCTATTGCTGGATGAAGTTGTAAAATATGGTCATTCCATAGGAGTGAAACGCATTAGCTGGGAGGTGTTAGATTGGGGAGTGAAACGCATTAGCTGGGAGGTGTTAGATTGGAATGAACCAGCTATCAAATTTTATGAAGAAAGAGGAGCCCGAGTCATGCGCGATTGGGATGTCGTACAACTAGATGAAATGGGAATTAAAAAGTACCTGGAAAGATTATGAAGATCTATAAGTTTGGAGGGGCATCTGTAAAGGATGCTGTTGGAGTTAAGAATCTGCATAAGGTTCTTAAAGAATCCGGATCTCAGAATACCCTGTTAGTGGTATCGGCAATGGGGAAGACTACGAATGCCATGGAGGCAGTAGTCGGCGCGAAAGGAGAGGAAGAAAGGTCAAATGCGATCAAGTTGGTATATGATTATCACAGAGGGATACTTTCTGCCCTTTTTGAGGCTGATCATACAATTTTTGCCGAAATAGACGCGCGTTTTGATCAAATGCGAACCACCTTGGAGACATATGCCGATTCGAAATACAATTTTCTGTATGACCAGGTAGTATCATTTGGGGAGTTGCTTTCTTCCCAGATCATTAGCGCTTATCTGAATCAGGAAAATGTCCGAAATACCTGGATAGATATCAGGGAGATCATTGAAACGGATCAAAATTATCGGGATGCCCGGGTAGATTGGGACAGGACTGTTGGGAATATAGAACGCTTTATTGAGCCGTCAACGCTCTATATTACTCAAGGCTTTCTCGGGGCAGATACAGAAGGATTTACTACGACGCTTGGGAGGGAAGGTTCGGATTATACGGCTGCTATCCTGGCATATGGATTAGACGCAGATTCAGTTACCATATGGAAGGACGTTCCTGGCGTCCTAAATGCTGACCCCCGATATTTTCAAGAGACCCAATTGCTGCATCATATTTCGTATCGCGAAGCTATTGAATTGGCGTTTTATGGCGCTTCCGTGATTCACCCCAAAACTTTGCAACCCCTTCAAAGAAAAGAGATCCCACTTCATGTAAAATCATTTAAGCAGCCAGCAAATGAGGGTACTACCGTAGGGAAAGGGGTGTTGCTCGATCCCATGACACCTTGCTTTATTTTGAAAAAGGACCAGGTATTGTTAAAACTAAGCACACTTGATTTCTCATTTATTGTCGAACACAATATGAGCGCCATATTTAAAACACTGCATGAGCACCGAATGAAGGTGGAATTGATGCAAAATTCGGCCATTAGCATATCATTGTGCTTAGATACTACTTTTGGGAACTTACAGGCACTGCTTGAAGAGTTGGAAGCGGAATATAAGATTGAATTCTTTGAAGGAGTAGACCTTTATACGATACGACATTTTGATGAAGAATCTATTGATAAAATTATCAATTCCAAGTCTGTTATCCTTGAGCAAAGAGGCAGAGAAATAGTACAACTCGTCGTTCGCGCCGATGCCGGTTAAGGCTTTTAACTATATTTATCTTATCAACCGCCACTGAATCCATGGGACTCGTCACTGCAAAAGAAGTTGCCAGAGCAATTAACCTCGATAAATACGGAATATTCGGGGTGTTTTTGGGTTGGATATTGATGAAGATCACAAAGATCTCTTCGATCAACAACTTTTACCGTAAGCATGAGCACCTGGAAGGCAGTGATTTCCTGGATTCCATTCTTGACCATTATGAGATCGACTTTGAAATACCGGAATCAGATTTTAAAAGACTTCCGGCGGAAGGGCCTTTTATAACAATAAGTAATCACCCACTTGGCGGCATTGATGGGGTATTGCTGCTAAAGCTATTGTTAGAAAAAAGACCTGATTTTAAGGTTATGGGGAACTTTTTATTGCATCGGGTGGCACCTTTGGCACCCTTTATTCTAGCGGTTAATCCTTTTGAAAACAAGAAAGAGGTTCAGAGTAGTCTGGCAGGATTCAAACAGGCATTAAGCCACCTGAATGAAGGATATCCGCTCGGGATTTTTCCGGCCGGGGAAGTGTCTACGTATAAAGACGGTAAACTAATTGTAGACAGGCCCTGGGAAGAGGCAGCTATCAAATTAATCCGTAGGGCGAATGTACCTGTGGTGCCTATATATTTTCACGCCAAGAACAGTAGGTTATTCTACAGGCTTTCCAAGATCAATGATATTTTCCGTACGGCAAAATTACCTTCCGAATTAACAACACAGCGCAACAGGGCGATCAAGGTTCGGATCGGCCAACCCATTTCAGAGAGCTTACAAAACGAACAAGAGTCCTTGGATGATTTTACCGAGCTGCTTCGTAAAAAGACCTATATCCTGGCCAATGCCTATGAGAAAGAGGGCTTGTTAAAGCAAATTCCAGGAAGCTTAAAGATCCCCAAACCTGCCAGAAAGATTGCAACGGCTGTACGAACAGAGGTGATAGAAGGGGAGATTGAGAAGCTGCGGGAAAAGGATCTTAGATTATTACAAAGCAATAACTACGAAGTGTTTCTCGCCCAGGAAAAAGATATGCCATTTATCCTTCAGGAAATTGGCAGGCAGCGGGAGATCACTTTTAGAGAAGTAGGCGAAGGGACAAATAATCCCGTAGATCTGGATGCATTTGATTCGTATTATCATCATTTGTTTTTGTGGGACGATAAGGACAAAGAGATCGTTGGCGCTTATCGCATGGGTATGGGGTCGCAGATATTTCCAGAATATGGCATTGATGGATTTTACCTCCAGGACCTATTCCGTTTTGAACCCGAATTATTTGGCATGATGAGCAGATCCATTGAAATGGGTCGTGCCTATATCGTAAAAGAATACCAGCAAAAACCCATGCCGCTATTTTTACTTTGGAAAGGAATCGTGCATACAACGCTGAGGTTTCCTGAACATAAATACCTTATCGGCGGTGTGAGTATCAGTAATCAGTTCTCCAATTTTTCAAAGTCGCTAATGATCGAATTTATGAAATCTCATTACTGGGATCCCTATGTAGCCCAATACATTCGACCCAAGAAAGAGTTCAAGGTTAAATTAAATGATGCGGATAAAGAATTTGTCTTTGATGGGACTAAGGCAGATGTGAATAAATTTGACCGACTTATTGATGAAGTAGAACCGGGCAGTTTAAGGCTTCCGGTTTTGATCAAAAAATACATCAAGCAGAATGCTAAAGTGATCGCTTTTAATGTGGATCCCTTGTTCAACAATGCAGTAGATGGCTTAATGTACATTAAGATTGCCGACCTGCCGGAAAGTACAGTGAAACCCGTTATGGAAGAATTCCAGGCAGAATTGGAACGCAAACACTCAGAAAATAGTGAAACGGTCTAAGTCAGTTCCGCACTAATAAAATCCTTCACAAACTCTTTTATTTCTTCTCTAGCTTTTAAAAAAGCCTGGTGCCTTTCATCCACAGAACCTTCCACTTTTGAAGGATCGAAGAAATTGTGATGAATACGAAGGGCGGATTTGGCCGGGATATAAGGACAATTCTCCTTAGCATGGTCACAAACCGTGATGATATAATCCCATGAGATGCCTTCATATTCATCTACATGATTGGAGGTGTGACCGCTAATATCAATATCGTCTTCGGCCATAATCGCAACCGCGCCGGGATTCAGGCCATGTGTTTCTATGCCTGCGCTATATATTTGCGCTTTATCTTGTAAAGCCTCCAAATAACCATGGGCCATTTGGCTTCTGCAGGAATTACCCGTGCACAGTACCAGGATGTTTTTCACGTCTTCTAAAATTTAATCGATTCCAACTTTCGTACTTCGTCTTTCGAAAAGCACATTATCTTTCCAGGTTTGATCTAATTTGCCCACACGCTCCCTGTAGCCGATCTTACGAAAACCTACTTTTTCATGCAGGATGATACTGGCTGTATTTTCCGGGAAGATACCCGCTTGCAATGTCCAAAGACCGGCGTCTTCACTTTGGGTTATTAAGGCCTGCATGAGGGACTTACCCACTCCCATACCCCGTGCATTTTCCGCTACATAGACACTAATCTCTGCCACACCTCCATATACGCATCTGCCGGAGACAGGAGACAAGGCGGCCCAGCCATAGATCTCACCCTTTTCTTCTGCCACGATCCGGCAGTTGGAAAGGTGATCTTTATCCCAGTCTTCATAGCTTGGGACGTCCTTTTCAAAGGTTGCGTACCCGGTGGCCATGCCTTCGGCATATATCCGGGCAACATTGCTCCAATCAGAGTCTTGCATTGATCTTACTATCACGCCTTAGTGTTTAACAACAACCACTATCTGGTTCGCAACCAGATGACGCCGCAGTAGCAACTTCTTCCGGAACGCCACAATCGTCTTTGGCTTTGCAATCTGTCGGTTGTGAATACAGAGCGATCTTTAATTTTCCATCCACCAGGTCAAATCCGGTTACATCGAGCTGACTCGTATGAAAATGGGCATTGCTATATTCAAATTTCACCACAGACTCCCTGTCCATAGGGCGCATTTTGTCTACTTTGTTCAGGATGCCCAGTACCTTGTAGATAGTTAGATAATCGCGCTCTTCATTTTCGATCGGACTTTCCCATAATTGGATGACGGTCTCATTCCAGGAGTCGGTTTTAGCACCGCAATCCACGGAATCGACCTTGATATTTTTAACTTCAGTAATATGATACTTCTTATTGACCAATTGTCCTGGTTGATATTCGAATATCAGACGCCTGTTTTGATGCTCGTTTAAAAGCGATAAGAATTCACTTGTTTTCATAGGTATTTAATTTAGCAGCAGTGTACTCGTGTTGTATTAAAAAATGCATCCAGGTGTTTCTGAATAGCATCCCATTTCTTTAGGTTTATACCATAACACACCCTTTTCCCGTCGACCTCGCCCTCGAGTAAGTCAATGCTTTTTAGCTCTTTGAGGTGCTGTGAGATCGTGGGTTGAGCCAGGCCTATTTCTTCGACAATATCATTACAAATACAGGCCTTTTGTCGGCTTATGTATTCAAGAATTGCCAGTCGCCCCGGATGAGCCAGAACTTTTAGCGTACGAGCCAGTTCGTTGTGCTCTTTCGAGAAAATCTGTGTTTTAGTAGTTCCCATTATTCATTTATATATTGCAATATTACGATAATAAAGTTAAAAATAAAAGCCGGACTATAAAAAATCCGGCTTACTATTCTTTTAGAACCAAGGCTTTTGCCCGGCCTGGTATGTATTGAAGAATTCTTCATCAGACTTTGTAAGGTAGATGATACCTTCTATTAAGCCTATCAATCCTGTTATCCATACAAGGAAGATTCCCACTCCAACACACATAAGTACCCAACCTATTAGGGTAACGGCAAGGAGTATAAATCCTTCTTTTTGATAGCCCAGGATGAATTTATGAACGCCTAAAGATCCCAGAATGATCGCCAGGATCCCAGCGAGTATTTTCTTGTTATCTCCGCCGACATCTTTTATGCCTTCAGCAAATTCATTTGCTGCTTTTTTGGCTTCATCTGCGAATTCGCCAGCTGATTCTTTTGCGTCGTCTGCAAATTCAGAGGCTTTTTCTTTGGCTTTGTCGAATGCATCTTCGGCCTTGTCGCCAAAGTCATTTGTTTCGTCTGACATGGTTGTATTTTTTTCAGATTATCTCATTAAATGTAACCAATTTTTTTCACTATTGGAAGGCACTATCAACGGGTTCCCATAGTTCCAGTTTATTCCCTTCCAGATCCATTATATATCCGAATTTCCCATAGTCGAATTCTTGGATCTCGCCAACTATGGTGACCCCCTCTTTTTTGAGCTCCTCTAATAATTCAACAAGATTTTCAACCCGGAAATTCATCATGAATTGTTTCTCACTAGGCTGAAAATATGTTGTGTTCTCTTTGAAAGGACTCCATTGTGTGGAACAATCTTTTCCTTCTTTATCTTTCCACCAAAAAGTACATCCGTATTGGTCTGTGTTAAGACCTAAATGGGTTTTATACCAATCCTTGACTTTGTCCGGGTCTTTGGTCTTAAAGAAGAACCCTCCCAAACCTGTTACTCTATTTTTCATATTATGCTTTTGGTTTAATTGCTGACTCATAGGTATCGATCCAATCCTGAACTTTTATCTTCCTGGTAAGTTCACCGATAAGTTCGTATGGAATATCATCCAAATACTTAAATCGAATACAACTCTTGCCCATGTCCAATTTACGTTTACAATGCTTTGGAAATTCCGCCTGGAACCATTTTAAGATGTCCTCATTGGCATAGATCCCCATATGATAAAGGGCTACAAAATTCTTCTGGGAGGCAATGTTCATAAAAGGAAGAGGCAATTCAGGCGTGCAATGGTAGCCATCCGGGTAAATACTGTGGGGGACCACATAACCGATCATGCCATAACTCATAGTTTCTTCAAATCCAGCTGGTAAATTGGCCAGGATGACATCTCGCAACTTTTGGAGTACCGGTTTCCGTTCTTCAGGTATTTTTGAAATAAACTCTTCCGGTGAGGATGCTTCATACTTCATGACATAACTTTTTTACGTTGTAAAACTAGAGATGACAAAAGCGATATGATAAACCCTATAATGAACACGGTAAAGGCCATTAACAAAAAACTGAAAATTGGATTTGAGAAGAGCTCGCGTTGCGATTCCATTTCGGCTAATTTTGCTTCCAGCTGCTCGGCCGGAACAGTCGCTTTAACCTGCTCGACCATGGTATCATAATATTCAGTGGTGAATTCCGGATTGATAAGTTTGTACACGATATCCAGAAAACCAAAGGCCACTGAGGCAAATAATGTGATCAGGACACCGATCTTCAGGGCCTTTCCAAAACTAACACTCCCACCATTTACAGCATCCCTGAAATGTTTGATGCCAAAGAACACAAAAGACAATGCCACTACTATAGAAATATAGCCAATTGTTTCCTGGGTACCATAATCCGATCCCGCTCCAATTATCCATGATAGGGCAAAAAGGACGATCAGGGTGAGTGCACTGTAGAGTCCGTAACGTTTTACTGTAGATTTCATCTTATTGATTTTTAGTGTAGTGTAAAGCTAAAGGCGGGGAACAAAAGATTACTCATACTAAAGTACCAAATCTTAACAAATACCTTGATCAGGGTGTTAGCGGACTAAAAGATCCAGTTCCCGGGCTTTGGCAATTGCCTCGGTTCTGCGGCGGGCGTCTAATTTTAGAAGGATGTTAGACACATGGGTTTTGATAGTACTTTCCGTTACAAAAAGGAGATCTGCGATCTCTTTGTTGGAATGACCCTCAGATAGGTGGATCAAGACTTCGTATTCCCTTTTGCTCAACCCCAGTTCTCTTAATTGTGATGAACTCGCTTTCCCGGCTTTTAGGGTTTCTTTCTGCTGGGATTTTCTGTTGATCAGGATTCCGATAAAGAAAAAAGCTACGGCGATACCGGCAATGATCCATTCTGCGGAAGACGAATTTTGCACCAGGACATACTTCCCTAATTGCATCAGGCTGAAAAGGGCAATTATTAAAGCAGAGAATATGAGAATGGTGCGTTTCACCTTATAAATTTAGGCAAATCTCGCCTTGATCTTTTCTACAATGGCCCTGGCTAAATATTCCTTGCTTTCTAGCGTCCATCCGGCTACATGCGGACTCAGAATCACATTATCTGCCTGTCTCAAATATGCTAAAGGTTCTGGGATCTTTTCCGGATCTGATCCGGGATCGAAAAGGCCTAACAGAGAACTCGCCTCATATTCAAGAACATCTAACCCGGCTCCTCTCACGTTGCCGGAACGCAATCCTTCAACCAGGTCCTTTGTATTTACGCATTTCCCCCTGGCCGTGTTGAGAAACCAGATAGGTTTTTGAAATTGATCGATGAATTCCGTATTGACCATAGCTCTGGTGAGATCTGTAAGGGGTACGTGAAGGCTTACCACATCCACTAACTGACAAAATTCGAGCATACCTACCTGCCTGGCATTTACATCTCCAAGGCCGCCAACAATGTCATAGCATAAGACGTCTACATCAAATCCCTTTAGTTTTTTGGCAAAGGCTTTTCCTGTATTCCCGTAACCTATTATTCCTACAGTCTTGCCATCCAGTTCCACGCCCCGGTTTGCCTCCCGCCTCCACAGTCCTTGCCTCACTTCTCTGTCGGCCGTATGCAACTTGTTAAAGAGGCTCAATAACATACCTAATGCGTGCTCTGCCACGGCATTTCTGTTTCCTTCAGGGGCAGGGATCAGGTAAATGTCCCTTGATTTGGCAAATTCTACGTCGATATTTTCCAAGCCGGCACCTACCCTGCCGATAAATTTTAAGTTTTGGGCCTTTTCAAGAAGGTTGCGGTCTATTGGGATCCTGCTTCGTATTATGAGTCCATCGTATTGATGGATGATCTCAAGAATTCGGTCATAGGACTCCTCCAGTCTCTCATCATTGGTATACCCCAATGCGTCCAATTCCTGGATCAATAAGGGGTGATTCTCTTCCAGGTGTAGTATCCTCATCTAAATTCTTGGATATTCGTTTTGGGTGCGTTCATGGACTACATCGCCTGTATGGGCAGTGCTTTTCTTTTCAAATAATAACAAATGAACTTCCTCGTCATTTCGGGTAGCAGGGCAATGTTCCACCCCTTTGGGCACCACAATTAGCTCCCCTTCTTTTACAACTTCTGTCCGATCCCTGAATTGCATATATAAGGTGCCTTTTAAGACCTGGAAAAGCTCATCTTCATCAGCATGGGCATGCCAGACAAATTCTCCTTTGATCTTGGCCAGGATCACTTGCATATCGTCCACCGTTGCAATTTGATGTGGGTGCCATTGTTTGCTAAAGAGCGAATGTTTTTCTTTCAAGTTGATCGCGTTCATAGACTTTGATCTTTAATTCTGAATTTTCAAAACCTTAAATTCCCAGGATGACTTTGGCGATCCAGAAGTAGATTAGAATACCAAAAATATCATTACTGGTTGTAATGAAAGGTCCGGTTGCGATTGCAGGATCTATGCCGCGCTTATTCAAAAATAATGGGGTAAAGGTTCCTATGATACCGGCTACAATGATCACAACGATCAAGCTGATCGAGATTGCCATTGCTGTGGGAAAGCTTCCTTTCCAAACCCAGGTAAACAAAAGTAAAATGGCCGCCAGAATCACACCATTTAAGGTGGCCAGCAGGACTTCCTTTACGAGTCGATTGGAGATACTTCCTTTTAGATCGTCATTAGCCAAACCCTGTACAATTATGGCACTTGACTGTACGCCAACATTTCCAGCCATGGCCGCGATCAAAGGGGTAAAAAAGAATAAGATAGCGTGTTTGCTGATCAATTCTTCAAAGCCACCCATAATTGCTGCTGCCCCCACGCCTCCTATTAATCCCAGGAATAACCAGGGAAGTCGTGCGCGTGTCAGATCCCAGATACTATCATCTGCTTCTACAGACTGCGAGATACCGGCTGCTAATTGGTAGTCCTTTTCGGCCTCCTCACGGATCACATCTACAATATCATCAATAGTAATACGGCCAACTAATCGGCCCAGGTCATCTATCACCGGGATGGCTTCCAAATCATATTTAGACATGATCTTAGCTACTTCTTCCGGATCCTCATTCACATTCACCGAATCCACTTTGGGGATATAGACATCCCGGATCGGGGTCGTGGTAGAAGTGGTCAGCAGGTCTTTAAGCGAGAGTCGGCCAAGAAGCCGTTCCTCGTCATCCACTACATAAATGGAATGAACACGTGTCACATTTTCCGCCTGCGCCCGCATTTCCTTAACACAGGTAAGTACATTCCAATTTTCATTGACCCTGACGAGCTCTTTTGCCATTAGTCCGCCCGCTGAATCTTCCGGATATTTCAGGAGATCTACAATATCCTGGGCATGTTCGCGGTCTTCGATCTCCGAGATCACTTCCTGAACGATATCATCCGGCAATTCGGCAATAATATCGGCGGCATCATCCGAGTCGAGCTCTTCTATCTCTTCAGCGATCTCTTTTGAAGAAAGATTATTAAGAACCGCCTCCCTTACATCATCATCTAATTCTTTAAGTACATCTGAAGTTTTATCGCTATCCAACAGCTTGATCAAATAGACGGCCTGATCCTCATTAAGCTCATTTGCGATCTCTGCCACATCGGCATAATGGATCTCATCCATAAGGGAAACTAATTTGGAATCCTTATGGTCTGTGATCAGATCTTCGATCTGTACTAAAAGCTCATCTGTTAGCTTAAATGGTGTCATCTTCTATTTTCACCGTCAGAGCAATAAATTCAGCTACGCTGAGTTGCTCGGGACGCCGGTCAAAGATAGCATCTTCTGTGATATTTTTTGGGAGTTGCAGGCTTTTTAGACTGTTGCGCAACGTTTTTCGTCTTTGATTAAACCCTGTCTTCACTACTTTGAAAAATAAAGCTTCCGAACACTCGGTTTTTCTTGTGAGTCGGAGTACAGCTGATTCCACTTTAGGGGGTGGGATAAAGGCATCAGGGGGGACAGTAAACAAAAATTCAGCCTTATAAAAAGCCTGGACTAATACAGATAAAATACCATATTTTTTACTGCCTTCCCGCTCGCAAATGCGCTCTGCGACCTCCTTTTGGAACATACCGGCAAATTCAGGTACTAGATGTCGGTTTTCCAACATTTTAAACACTATTTGAGTAGAGATATTATAGGGAAAATTACCAATTATACCAAAAGGTTTATTATTTGTAATATGCTGTAAATCAGACCTTAAAAAGTTCTCCTCAAATATATTGACCGATGACTGTGTATTCTTATCGTCCGGATCAATTTCACTCAGCCACTTCTTTAGATACCGAACGGAATCCGGGTCAATCTCAAACAGAATAAGGTTTTTTTTGAGTGGTAAAAGGTGGGTGGTAAGCAAACCAGTGCCAGGTCCTACCTCTATCAAGATGTCATAATTATCTCCTTTCAGTGTTTGGGCTATACGCTTGGCAATTTCCGGGTCTTTCAGGAAATGTTGTCCCAAATGTTTTTTGGGTCGTACCGGAGATCGGGATTTGTAAGACATCTGCCGGATTAAGAATTGCGAATGTAAACCCAGGCATCTTTCCCGGAGTGAAGTTGCACTTTAATGCGCTTATAAGCATTTCCTTCGTACGCATCGGCCAGCAAAAGGTCTTCTCCTGACAATTCGTAGACAGATCCCTGTACTTCTGTTTCTGTATCTGTTGCCCTTTCTATTAAAGGGTATCTTCCTGCCACTTGATCAGTGGCTATTTGGTAACCACGAAGGGAATCGGTTTGCCCACTCAATACCCTGTTAAAAACAGACTGTTGAATAGTGTCACTTCTGAGCGTGCCATAGGTAAAAAGTAGTTCTGTCGCTGGCGCAAAAGTGGCAACCTGCTTGTCTACTACCTGCAGTTCCGTTCGGAAAGCCACAAATTGATCTTTAAACCGAGATTTCCCGTCTTCGCGCATTCGCTCCGCTTCTTCCTTATAGTATTGTTCGAGGTGTACTTTATCCTGGAGCGTGTATTGTACCGAATAGGTAATTCCACCCATTTCTTCTTCAACCATTACCTGGCACATTTTGGCTTCTATAAATTTACCTGTGGCCAGCATTTCAGGAATATGGGTGTGTTTCATCCAATAAAGCCATTCGTCATGAACGTCTTCATTGATGTTGATCGTAACATTATAGATATACATAAAAGTGAGCTTGTGCGCTAATTTACAATATCGCCACGCAATATTCGAAATTGCTTTTGGGCTTGAGGAAAATAATAGCTGTCCTGGAAGTCATAAATGATCCGTTCGTAATGCATTTTGGCTCGCTCCTGGTCATTAAGTTGTTTACGGTATAATTCGCCCAGGGCGAAATGGGCATCATCTGCCAGTATTCCCTGAGGGTAAAAATCAATGACTTTTCGGAAGTTTAACTCGGCCTGATCGTAGTCTTTTTTGGAAAAATATAACTCTCCCAATTTCAGCATGGCTTCATCTTCTATTTGCTCTCCCTTATGTTCCTCGAGTATGGATTGCAGGCTTATAATTGCTTCTTCCGTCTTATTTTGATATGCGAGCAGATCTGCTCGTGCGTATTTTTTGAGCGCCGTTTGAGTAGAATCTTCAAAGGTATTGTCGGCGATCAGCAAACTTAGTTGCATGGCATCATTTGCGATCAATTGAGAGGTGGAGCCACGCAGTACTTTGAGCTGTGTCAGCGCCCAGTCGAAATCACTCTTATAAAAGCTTGTCTGCGCTACTTTAAAACGTGCCTCCTGGCCTAGTACATCGTTCTTCAGCCTTTTTTGGGTCTGTGAGAATAAGATAAGGGCTTCGTTAAACTTTCGGTCATAGACAAGGATATCTCCCAATGCCAATTTCACATAGGCCTCACTAAATCTCGACAAGGGCAATTCAAGGGCATTTTTCAGAACTTGCTGACCTTTGATCGGATTATTGTCTTTAAAAGTCAGGAAATTGGCGTAAGCGATCTGCAGTTGTAATGTTTCACTTTGATAGCCATATTGCTCTTCAAGTTCTTCAAATTTCTTACGCGCTTTGACGATCCG
Source organism: uncultured Eudoraea sp. (assembly GCA_947258555.1). GTDB lineage: Bacteria > Bacteroidota > Bacteroidia > Flavobacteriales > Flavobacteriaceae > HDS-28. Next base: position 13,103 of record CAMYJF010000045.1, read on the forward strand.
TGTTTCCCCCAATTCCAACAGATCGATATCTATTAAGTTTAGCTGGGCATTCAACAAGATCACAGGATCGGTTCCATTTTTTAGGATATACTCAAAGATCTCTTTGGCATCTTCAACAGCCTCTTCCTCCAGGGCCAATTCTCCTAAATTGGCCATTCGTTCCAGGCTAATGCCGTCTGCCCGCTTATAGATTGCTTTTTCCTGGGCGAAGGCATTGTAAAACTGATTTTGTTTAACGAACAGCCAACTCAATAATTCGTTCCATAAGGTATTTGGTGATCGCTGTGCACGTTGTAATAAGATCTTTCTCAGGATCTGGTTGTTTTCTGACTGGCTGACATCAGATAGATAATAGTCTATGCGCTGCATGGTATTTTTCTTGGGAGAATCCGGTTGTTCTACGATATCGAGGTAGGCATTGAACATCTGATCAATTTTTCCTTGTTCCCCATAGATCCGCGCAATCTGAAGCCCATAATTTAATTGCGGATTCAATTCCATAGCTTTTGAGAATGCGCGCAAGGCATCGTCTAACAAGGTGTATCGCTGAAAACGAAATCCAATAGCATAGCCAAAGTTGGGATTCTCTAGTATGGATTCATGTGCTTTTTCATAGTATTCCCGGGCAATGGAAAGACTATCCTGTAAGCGGTAGTTCTGACCCAGGTCTACATATAATGTGGGATATGAGGCTAAAGAAGACAGACGTTTGCGCAGGAACTCTTCGGCTTTTGTGTACTGTTCTAGTTGCTGATAGCAGGTCACCAGATTTTCGGCATAATCAGACCTTCTGGGGATGCGATTGACAAGGTTTTCATAGTAGATCACTGCCTTCTCAAACTCCCCGTCATTGAAGTATTGTCGGGCCAAAAAGTCTTCCTGCCCGTACATTGGGATAACAAGAAGCAGAAGCCAAAAAGAGCGCAGTAATTTCAATACTTTTTTTTCAAAGATACATCAATTCAAAAGCTGATGCTGGTAAAAGAATGCTAAAACAGGGACGATATTTAGGAAATGCTATCGAAGCCTGTATACGGTCTGAGCACTTCAGGAATAGCTATATGATCCGATTTTTGATAGTTTTCCAGAATACCCGCCAGGACCCGTGGAAGGGCCAAAGCGCTCCCGTTTAACGTATGGGCTAGCTGCGTCTTGTTCTGGCTATCCTTGTACCGAAGTTTGAGTCGATTTGCCTGGTAGGTCTCAAAATTAGAAACAGAACTGATCTCCAGCCAGCGTTCCTGAGCCGTGGAATAGACCTCGAAATCATAGGTAAGTGCCGAAGTAAAACCGAGATCGCCACCACAAAGTCTTAAGATGCGGTAAGGCAACTTTAGTTCGTTAAGCAGCTCTTTTACATGGTCTACCATCCCGTCTAATGCGGCATAGGAATCCTCGGATTTTTCAACCCGAACGATCTCGACCTTATCAAATTGATGGAGTCTGTTTAATCCTCTGACATGGGCACCATAACTTCCGGCTTCTCTTCTGAAACAGGGGGTATAGCCAGTATACTGGATAGGAAAATCGGCCTCCTTAAGGATCACATCCCGGAGCATATTGGTAATAGGAACTTCTGCTGTAGGGATCAAATAAAGATTGTCTGCGCCTACTTCGTACATCTGTCCCTCTTTATCAGGCAATTGCCCGGTACCAAAACCAGAAGCTTCATTTACCAGATAAGGTACCTGCATTTCTGTATAGCCGGCCTGGGTATTCTTATCCAGAAAATAGGCGATCAGCGCACGCTGTAATTTGGCCCCTTTCCCTTTATAAATAGGAAAGCCTGCACCGGTGACTTTGACACCTAATTCAAAATCAATAATGTCATATTTCTTAGCCAATTCCCAATGGGGCAGGGCACCTTCCGTTAATTCCGGTATATCTCCTTCCTCATAAACCACTTCATTATCTTCTTCATTTGTACCTGCAGGAACTGAGGTATGTGGAATATTCGGTATCTGGCTAAGTACTTCTTGAAGCGCAGAAGCTTTTTGTTGTAGTGTTTCTCCTAACCCCTTGCTGCTTTCTTTCAGTTGAGATGTTTCAGCTTTTAGTGCATTGGCCTCTTCCTGTTTTCCTTGCTTGAAGAGGTTCCCGATCTCCTTGGACATGGAATTGGATTTAGCGAGGGTATTATCCAGTTCGGCCTGGGTAGCCCTGCGCTCTTCATCTAGCCGGATGGCTTCGTCAACCAGGGAAACAGCATCTATACCGCGTTTTGCCAGTGCTTTGACAATGGCATCTTTTTCTTCCCTAATCCGGTGTACTTGAAGCATGTAAATTAGTTAAGGCACAAATGTAGTGCGAATGCGGTTTGAATCAAAGTTGATAGACCTTAATCAATCCTTGTTGTGGCCTTTTCATCAATCGGGGACGGAAGTATCCAGTGATGGTGCCTGAATGGGTCCCAATCCTCCGTAGCCAGATCGACACGTGGATCCGTAAATTGTTCAAGTGGCCTGGCGTTAATACTTACTTTGGCATTTGCATATACAGCAACATCCTGACCTTCCAACTTGTATTCCCTGGCAAGGCGTTGTGCAAACTGCCAGATCAGATCCGGATAGCCCGCAATCCGTACTTGCTGTCTTTTTGTGAGCATTTGACTGAGATCAGGGACGGTTCGGGCTCCGGTTTCCTTGTTCACCACTTCAAATTGTATGCTGCCATACCGTGCGCGCAGCATCATCCGCCAACTCATTCGGTGACCTTCTTCGGTCCATAACACATCTCCGGGGATCATATGATGCCTTAAAGGCAATACTGTTTGTATCAGGAAATATAAAGCCCAGCCCCATATCCATATGGCTTTTGGTCGGGAAAATGTAGGTTTATTTCGCTCGTCTAACGGCCCTTGTTTGAAGAACAATTTCCTAATAGTTTCAGGTGCAAAAAAGAAGACTGTAAGCGCAAGGGAGAGATATGGAAAAATACCGATCTGAAATACAACGGAGTTGAACAGATGAAATACAATGGCCAGGAGAAAAGCAATTTTTCGACTTGGTTTCCAAAGCAAGGCAGGAATGATCAGCCCGTCAAATATGAGTCCGCCCCAGGCAATGACAGTCTGAAGGGAGGGATTCTGTAGTATATCACCTATCAGTGGATACTCCGCTTTGGTACTGAGCAGGAAACGTATAAAAGTTAGGTCTATCCAATCCGGATATAGTTTGGCAATTGCCGCATAGGTATAGACCAGGAAAAGCTGAAGTACAAAGATCCATTTCACATAGGCCGGCATCCATTGATTTTCAGTTAATCGCCCTTGTTTCACATCCAGGGAACGCGAGGAAGTTGCCGGCATAAAGCACATAATAATAGCCAGCAATATCAATAGATAATAATGGTTGTTGTATGCTGTTTTCTGAAGAAGATAGGCGCCGGTCCAGAGTATGGTAAATGCCGGCATGCAAAATCGATATCTATATCCAAAGCTGATACAGATACCTAGAATGCCCATCAAAGCAAAATAGAGATACATCTGCGGCCCGACGAGAAATTGAAGCCAGTCAAAGCCTATAAAATTGAAGGTAAAGTTTGGTGTTACCAGATTTTCCCGGACCCAACCTGTGGCAATAGCACCAAAACTTTCCAGGCTTATCAGGACTCCGAATATGATTCGGAACAAGATCAGCGGGCTGTTATCCATGGGTCGGAATAGCCAGGTGTTGCTCATAATCCGGAGATGTAGGCCAGGGCTTTGGTCTTATCCTTGTTTAATTGTTGTTGTAAGGCTTCGAGGGATTCAAATTTTTCCTCGTCCCGTAATCGATGTAAGACATGTACGCGAATAGGAAGCTCATACAAGTCTTTTTCGAGTTCAAAAAAGTGAATTTCGATGGATCTTTTCTTTCCTTCAACTGTTGGGTTAAAGCCAATATTCATCATCCCATAAATCAGGGCACCTTCAATATGTGCATATACCACATAGGCGCCATTTTTGGGTATCAGTTTATAGTGTTCGTGAATATGGAGATTTGCTGTGGGAAAATTTAATTGCCTCCCTAGTCCCTTGCCTTTTTGTATGGAACCGCTTAACATATAGTCATAGCCGAGGTATGCATTTGCGGTTTCAATATCACCTTCAACCAGGGCTGTGCGGATCTTTGTTGAACTCACCGAAACTTCATTGATCTCCTGTACCGGAATTTCCACTACTTCAAATTCAAGCATTTCGCCAAAGGCAATAAGGTCATTTATATCTGCATTCCTGTTCCGGCCAAATCGGTGGTCATATCCAATAATGATCTTCTTTGCCTGCAACTCCTCCACCAGGTGGTCACGGACAAATTCCTCTGCCGTAAGTCTGCTGAATTCTTTGCTGAACGGATGGATCACCAGGCAATCAAGACCAGTTTCTTCCAAAATAGCTATCTTCTCTTCTAAAGTATTCAGCAATTTTAAGTCCGAATCCTGTTGCAGAACCATTCGCGGATGCGGAAAAAATGTAAGAACTGTCGATCGGAGTCCATATTCTTTACCGTTATTTATCAATTGATCAAGTATTCGCCTATGTCCGATATGAACACCATCAAATGTCCCAATTGTTAGAATGGAGGTGTGACTTTTATCGTAATTAGCTATACTTTGGACTATATCCACCGGAAAGACTATTTAAAAAGGCTTAAATTTAATGCGCTAAAAGCCCCAAATGAGAGCAAAATTACAGCTTGTTTTATCATTTCCCATATTTATTTTCTGCTTGAGTGGATTTGCGCAACAAAGCGCCTGGGAAGGGGTATCACAAATACCGCTTGATGGAATTCCCTTCTTAAACGAAGGGGAAGCAGCTGAATCTAAAGTGTACAGCCTGGATGAAGACAAACTTCGTTCTGATCTTTCTGTAATTTCTTTTGCTAAGAATAGCAGCCAAGAAATTTCCTTTCCGGACGGTAAAGGTAATATGGCAACTTTTGTCATATGGGAAACACCGGTATTTGCTCCGGTCTTACAAGCGAAATACCCGAATATCCGCTCCTATCAGGGAGTACAACAAGATGATCCCACTACGCGTATAAGATTTAGCGTATCTCACCGAGGAGTGCAGAGTATGGTTGTGGACGCAAAGTCCAGGGAACACACCTATCTGCAGAAAATTGAAAAGGATAAAAACCTTTACGTAGTCTATAAACGAAACAAAGAAGGCCTGGCAGCATCCAAATTCGTCTGTAATACTAAGGCTAAATTCATGGAAGAAGTTCCATCTGCAGCACGGGTCGTTGTCGATCAAACTTTAAGAAAATATCGCCTGGCAGTGAGCGCTTCGGGAGAATATACGCAGTTCCATGGGGGGACTGTGGCCGATGCCCTGGCAGCGATCAATGCAACGCTAACCAGGGTCAATGAAATACTTGAAACAGACCTGGCTATCACACTGGAGCTTGTAGCGAACAATGATCTGGTGGTATTTCTAAATCCAAATACAGATCCGTATACTACTAATCTAAATGCTGAGGTCCAAAACACACTGACGGCTACAATTGGTGAAGCCAATTATGATATCGGACATTTATTCCATGAGGATACGGATAACGGGAATGCAGGAGCTATTGGATCTGTATGCCAGGACAATATAAAAGGAAGCGCTTTTTCATCTGCTTTATCCCCTCAAGGCGACACTTTTGATCTTGATTTTGTCATACATGAAATAGGGCATCAGTTTGGGGCCAATCACACATGGTCTTTCGATAGTGAAGGGACGCAAGTGCAGGTAGAACCGGGAAGTGGTACTACTTTAATGGGATATGCCGGTATTGTGGCCGGCAACAACGTTGCCCAGAATAGTGACGATTACTTTCATTATAAGAGTTTAGAACAAATAGTTGAGTATTTGCAAGGCACCTCTTGTGCCATGGAGACTGCTCTGACCAATTCGCCGCCTGTAATTATTTCGACCGGAGATTTCACTATACCAGTTGGAACAGCATTTGTGCTTACCGGGAATGCTTCAGATGCAGATGGAGGAGATATACTCACTTATTGCTGGGAGCAGACAGATAATGGTATAGTCACAAGTTCCAGCTTTGGCCCAACTCAAGTTGCCGGGGCCAATTTTAGATCCTTGCGGCCGATCACTGACCCGATGCGGTACTTTCCCAAATTATCAGAAATTTCAGTAGGGAATCTTACCCAAACCAATCCGGGAATTAATACGGCATGGGAGACCGTTTCTACTGTCCAGCGTGATCTGAATTTCTCTTTAACCGTACGTGATAATGCGACGGGTGGTGGACAGGTAGATTCTGATGAAGTTAGGGTTAGCGTGACCGAGGATTCCGGCCCTTTTGTAGTTACTTCTCAAAACTCAACAGAATCTTTTGCTGCCGGGAGTGTTCAGGAGATCAACTGGGATGTGGCCAATACAGATCAGAATCCTGTCAATGTACAATTGGTAGATATATTTCTTTCTCTTGATGGAGGGCTCTCATTTTCCATTCAACTAGCAGAAGATGTGTTAAATGATGGAAGTCATGAGGTGCTTCTTCCCGGGATGACAACTTCTTTCGGACGATTTATGGTCAAAGCCAGTGATAATATATTTTTAGCTGTCAATTCTACAAGTTTTCAGATAACGGAATCTGATATTGTACTTCAGTTTGACAAGCTAGATGAAACAATATGTGCGCCTGCGGATCTGGTGATCCCATTTGAGTATCAAACATATGGCGGGTTTAATGAAACTGTGACCTTTTCTAGTACCGGGGAACCTGTAGGCCTGGGCGTTGCCTTTAACCCGACGACAGCTACGGCGAATAATACTGCAGTAACCATGACCTTGAGCAATACAGCAGGGGTGAGTCCGGGTATATATCCGATTACAGTCGTTGCTACAGGGAGTACTTCTTCCCAACAAGTTGTAGTAAACGTAGAGATCCTGGATGGGTCATTTAATGATGTCGTGCTGACGACCCCCACAGACGGAGCTACCGATATTAGCGTAAGTCCGAGCCTGGAGTGGCAAGGCGATGACGCATATTCTTCGTATGATGTGGAAGTGGCCACTGATGTTGCCTTTACAAATGTTGTTCTTTCAGAAAGTACGGTTTTTACGGAATTCCAGACAGATGAATTGCTTGGGAATACAACCTATTTTTGGCGGGTAAAACCCAAAAACTTGTGTGGAGAAGGGACATTTAACTCTCCATTTAGCTTTAGCACTATTAGTGTGAATTGCGCCTCATTTGCTGCGACAGATACTCCTATAACTATTTCAGATAATGGAACGCCGACCATTACATCTACTATAACAATAATTAACGATCTGATCATAAATGATGTAAATGTCACTTTAGGTCTGGATCATAGCTTTTTGTCCGATCTTATAGTTACACTGCGCTCCCCAGCCGGGACGGAAGTGGTATTAGTTTCCAATTCCTGTGGTTCTGCCAGCGATATTGCTGCTGTCTTTGACGATGAAGCTTCGGCTTTTGTTTGCAGTAATAACCCCGCTATCGGGGGAACGGTACAACCTATTGGAAGTTTGGCAGCTTTTATTGGAGAATCTGCTTTTGGGGATTGGATCCTTACTGTTGAGGATACTTTTGATGAAGATGGCGGCTCACTAAATGACTTTACTCTTGAACTTTGTCTTGAAGGAGAAATTTTGCCAGATAGCGACAGGGATGGTGTTTTTGATTCAGATGATCTTTGTCCGAATACGCCAGTAGGCACTGAAGTCGACACAGATGGCTGCCCGGTATATCGGTTCGCTACAGACAATTTCAATATTAGTATTGAGAGTGAATCTTGTCAGTCCAATAATGATGGTTCTATTGGCATTGAGGCCATTCAGGATCTCACTTATACAGGGACATTAACAGGCCCGGGAACCGATGTTTCTGATATGTTCACGACCGATTTTGTGTGGGCTAATTTAAGAGCTGGATCTTACAGCTTGTGCATTACGGCTACTGACGGAACTAATGAATATGAAGAGCAATGTTTTAACTTAGTTATTTCAGAACCTGAGTCACTTAGTGTATTCTCCAATATATCCCCTGATGGGCAATTTGTTACCCTTAATTTGACAGGATCTGTTGTGTATGAGGTAGTATTTAATGGAGAAATCAGCATTGTTGAGAATTCGGAAATACAGTTTAATCTAAAATCGGGATTAAATACGTTGAAAGTTTCAACTTCACAAGCCTGCCAGGGGATTCATGAGGAAACGTTCTTTACCTCCGGAACACCGTTGTTATATCCAAACCCTTTTAGCGAGGAAATTGCCGTTACCCTTCCAAATAATGAGCAATTAGTGGAAGTTGTCATATTTGATTATGATGGCAAACTCGTACGAAGAAAGAGTCAGCAAGTAGGTGTGGGCAATATGCAGTTACGCTTTGATGGTCTTCCAGCGGGGATCTATTTTATTCAATTGCGATCTGAAACGGTGCGGGGCACTTATAAAGTCATTAAACAATGAAAAAGGTATTTGGGTTATTAGTAGTTATGTTATGGGCTTGTGGGAAGGACGACCCGAAGATCCCGGAACCGGCTTTACTCTCGTTTCCCGCCCAAAATTCTGAATGTACAACAGGTGTTGAAGTATCACCTACTGCGAGTCGGGTGGATTTTAGATGGAATGCCTCGAAAAACACAGATGTCTACCAAATAGAAATAAAAAATTTATTGACTAGTAGTATACAGACAGCCGGAACAAGCAGCACGACACTTGGGGTAACTATCGCTAAGGGCACACCTTTCTCTTGGAAAGTTATCTCTTTGAGCAATGAGGTTCAAGAAGAAGCTTCCAGTCAGACATGGTTGTTTTATAATGCGGGGAGTGAGACCACATATCCGCCATTCCCGGCACAGATCCTTTTTCCATCTTCAGGCGCTACAGTCTCCAGAGACGGGAATGGAGAAATCCAATTAGACTGGACAGCTGCCGATGCAGACAATGATATCAGCGGTTATGAAGTGTTTCTGGATGCGACAGACCCGCCTGCAACTTCAGTAGGAACACTAGCTTCCGGGACTACGGAATTAAATGTAGCCGCAGTTGCAGATACGGTATATTACTGGAAGGTGATCACTACAGATCTGGAAGGGAATACATCAGATTCCGGCATCTACTCTTTTAAAACCCAATAGATCAGGTATTATTAAAAGTGTTCATGGTGTTTTTTGCACCGGCATGCACAAAAGATTCGATCAGGGCAACCGAATGCTTGAGTCGTTCTTTGAGTAAAGCGGATTCTTCTTCTGACCATTTTCCCAGCACATATTCGGTTTGCCCGCCTTTTGAAAAATCGTCACCTATACCAAATCGAAATCTGTGATAGGCAGTTGTTTGTATTTTATCCTGGATGTCCTGCAACCCATTATGACCTCCGTCACTTCCCTTTGCTTTGAGTCGGATCGACCCAAAGGGTAAGTTGATATCATCTGTAATGATCAGCACATTGGACAAGGGGATTTTCTCTTTTTCCATCCAATATTTTACAGCCTTGCCACTGAGGTTCATATAGGTGGAAGGTTTTAGGCAAAGGACTGATTTCCCCTTGATTTTAATTTCGGTAACATCACCGAGCTTCTCGGATTTGAAGGCAACTTCCTTTTGATCGGCCACGGCATTAAGCACCTGAAAGCCAATATTATGCCGCGTCCCGGCATACTTCTCTCCGATATTTCCTAGCCCAACAACTAAAAACTTTTTCATGGGATCTGATTCAGCAAGAATGCTGCCTTTTTTTCGAAAGATTTTTGGGATCAGCCAACACATACGATTGCTTTGGCGATAAAAATACAAAAGCATCCCAATAGCATGATGCCATCAGAATGCTTTGTGGATTATTTAAAGGATTATTTTCCTCCGCCTTCGGCAGGAGCATCTGTTTTAGGAGCTTCGCCACCACCTTCAGCACCAGCAGCTGGTTTTTCTGCACCTTCTGCACCTTCAACACCTTCTGCACCTTCAACGCCCTCTTCTCCTTCTAGACCTTCTTCTTCCTCATCAACCTCATCTTCGATGGCTACTCGAGACATCTTAACCTGAACTACAACTGTAGTATCGGGGTGAAGAATCGTAAAATCATCATTTAATAAAGACTCTACGGTAATATTATCACCGATCGTCAATTCAGAAATATCCACATCGAAGAAATCCGGGAGATTATCTGGCAATGCCCTTATGTCAAGTTTACGATTACGGAACAACAATCGGCCACCATTCCGTACCCCAGGAGAACTTCCTTGTAAACGCACAGGAATAGCCATAGTAAGTTCCTTGTCTTTGAATAATTGATAAAAATCAATGTGTAAGACGTTATCAGTCACAGGATGATATTGAATATCCTGCATAACCGCATCTACTTTGTTTCCATTCTCGAGTTCAATTGACACCGTATGTGCTTTGGCGGTGTACACTAAATCTCTGAATGCAAGTTCATCCGCTGAAAAGTGTAATGGTGTTTCCCCTCCGTACACAACGCAAGGGATCTTTCCAGCATTACGTAAGGCACGAGATGATTTCTTGCCTACGCTTTCTCTTTCTGATCCTTTAATTGTAATTGACTTCATTGTAAATAATTATCTAATAAATTAAGTGTTAACCTACATCAGGAATTTAGACGAGATGGAGGTATTATGATGTACCCGATGCATAGCCATAGCCCGAACACTGGCAGCTCCTCGCTCCATCATAAGATCTGCAGCCCTTGTCAATGTACCTGCCGTATCGATCAAATCATCAACCAAAACAACATGTCTTCCTTCCACGTTCCCGATAAGCTCCATATGTGTGATCACGTTTGCCTTGGCTCGTTGCTTGTAGCAAATAACCACTTCACTTTCCATAGCCTTGGAATAGGCATAGGCTCTTTTAGATCCGCCCATGTCCGGTGAGGCAATGGTAAGATCACTCAGGTTTAGGTCTCGTAAATATGGCAGAAACATGGTAGAAGCGAATAAATGATCTACAGGTTTCTCAAAGAATCCCTGGATCTGATCTGCGTGGAGATCCATAGTGATGAT
>CAMYJF010000046.1:0-1513 GCA_947258555.1 uncultured Eudoraea sp.
CAAGATCGCTACGGTAGTAGATAACCTTAACGGTACCTATACCATTACAGACGACTTTGGTACAGCGGTAACTATTGATACGAATAATACAGTCACCACATTGGTAGACAACGGCGATGGTAGTTTTACCTATACCTCAGAGGACGGTACGATAACGACATTTACTGAGACATTAAGTACGTTAGCTGATAATGGCGACAGCACCTATACATATACTGACGAAGATGGTACAGTAACAACTTTTACAGGTACGGATGATCAAACCCTTTCAACCGACACAACCCCTGGAAATATTTCAATTGAAGACGGCAATACGATCACACTGAATGTTGATGATGCCGATGCAGTCATTGGAAACGAATATATTACCGGTGCTGCGATCAATGGTGGAAATTATGAAATAACTGATGGAGGAGGTACTTTAAGTACCAACCTGATTAGTGGCGATCTCAATAATGACATTGCCGTGGGTACAGATGGTGCTCTCTACCTCAATGTGGCTTCCGTAACTATTTCGGAAACGATCACAACCCTGGTGGATAATGGAGACGAAACCTTTACCTATACAAGCGAAAACGGCACGGTGACTACCTTCGATGCCAAAAGCGCTACTGCAACGGATAACGGGGATGGTACTTATACAATCGTAGACGACTTTGGTACATCAGTAACCATAGATACGAACAATGTTGTTACTACGCTTGTAGACAATGGAGACGAAACCTTTACCTATACCTCGGAAGATGGTACCCTGACCACGTTCGATGCTAAAAGCGCCACGGTAGTAGATAATCTGGACGGCACCTATACCATTACAGATGACTTTGGTACTTCCGTAACCATTGATTCTAATGATGTAGTGACCACATTGGTGGACAACGGTGACGGTAGTTTTACCTATACTTCGGAAGATGGTACAATAACCACATTTACAGAGACATTAAGCACGCTTGTGGACAATGGTAATGGCACTTTTACCTATACCAATGAAGACGGTGTAGCCACCATCTTTGATGCCAAGATCGCTACAGTAGTTGATAATGGCGATGGAACACATACCATTACGGATGACTTTGGTACATCAGTGACCATTGACACGAATGATACTGTGACCACATTGGTAGACAATGGAGATGGTAGCTTTACCTACACTTCAGAAGATGGTACAATAACGACATTTACAGAGACATTAAGTACACTTGTAGACAACGGTAACGACACATTTACCTATACCAATGAAGACGGTGTAGCCACCATATTTGATGCCAAGATCGCTACGGTAGTAGACAACCTTGACGGCACCTATACCATTACAGACGACTTTGGTACTGCGGTAACTATTGATACAAATAATACAGTCACCACTCTGGTAGACAACGGCGACGGTAGTTTTACCTATACCTCAGAGGACGGTACGATAACGACCTTTACAGAAACCCTCTCCACCCTGGTAGATAATGGGAACGATACGTTCACTTATACCAATGAGGATGGGGTAGCTACGACCTTTGAT
>CAMYJF010000046.1:1541-36671 GCA_947258555.1 uncultured Eudoraea sp.
GGTAGTAGATAACCTTAACGGTACCTATACCATTACAGACGACTTTGGTACAGCGGTAACTATTGATACGAATAATACAGTCACCACGCTGGTAGACAACGGCGATGGTAGTTTTACCTATACCTCGGAAGACGGTACGATAACGACGTTTACAGAGACATTAAGTACTATGACCGATAACGGGGACAGCACGTATACCTATACAGATGAAGATGGTACGGCAACAACCTTTACCGGTACGGACGATCAGATTGCCAATGAGGTGAATATCACTGATGCTGGCGGAAACTTTACTTCAACCGAAGTAGAAGGTGCCCTTGCAGAACTGGCAGCTCAGACTGATGATGATGTCAGTGTGACAAATACCATTGCAGGAAATCGCATTGCAACCATTTCAGAACCTGGAGTTGCAGCTATTGATATAGACGAAACAGTAACCGTATTATCACAGAATACCACTACCGGAGAAATAAGCTACACGGATGAAGATGGGGGTGCTCCGGCTACTGCACAGGTTGTCAGTGGTGATGTTGGAAACGAACTTTCTGTAGGTACCGATGGAGGGGCTATGTTCTCTATAACACCTACTGAAATGGACGAAGGCGGCGTGGCTTCACCTACATTGGAAAACACAGTACAAGAGGTTATTGATGCCATTGCGCCAATTACATCAAAAGCTGCCAGAATATTCTATCCACCGTCAATTGCTATAGACGCATCGACGAATGGAACCTTCTCAGTAGACCTATACGCACAATATACAGCGCAATTCGGAACGCCAACAGTAGCCAGTACAGGTGCTCCTGGGGCCGTCCCGACCTATGCTGCAACAGAATTGTATTACTATGTTACCTATGCAGATCCGGATGTTTTCGGCAATGGAGTCTCTGTTCTGAATATGTCGATTGATGGAAATGGAGTATTGTCCTATGAAATATTCAATCAACCTGCAGACTATAACTCTCTGATCAACGTGGTCTTTGTAGTAAAGTAATATCCATTTAAACTTAACCGACGCGTTGAAACAATACACCGTATATAAGCAACTCATACTAGGAGCCATAGTATTATTCTTTGGCTCCGGCGTTGTTAATGCACAGTATTTATTACAGGCACCTGATAGCACCGATGAAAATAATTATCGCTGGTATGAGGCCTCTGATACCTCAACTGTACTCGGCACAGATTCTTTTTATGAGGTAACAGTGCCGGGTGTTTATTTCGCAACCTATGATGGAACCTTATGTGGTTCTAATGCTACGGGATATTTCATTGTAACTAATTGTAATTCCCCTTTTAATGAGGTAACCATGGACATATCTGCCAATGTCCCTCCGGCAGCAACAGTCACCTGGAATCCCCCTATTGCCGGGGATCAAACCAGACCTACGGTCATTTCAGATCTTACGGTCCGTAGGTATACAGCTACCATATCCAAAGGGGCATGGAGCAAGGATATGCCTCGTTTTACAGTAGTATGTATTGATCAATCAGCTACCCTGGTTGATGATTTTATCACGGTATATGAGGATGAATCTATTGTTGTACCGATCTATGACAATGATAGTGATCTGCCTAGCACGGGAACATTAACTGTATCCGATCCATTGAACGGGTCAATTACTATTGATGAAAATGGAACGCCGAATGACCCAACCGATGATATTGTTACATACATACCTGATCCGGATTATCACGGCCCTGATTCCTTTACCTATGTTGTATGCAATTCACTCGGAGATTGTAGTTCTGCAACCGTGACAGTAGATGTGCTTATGGTCGTAGATACAATTGACGATGCAGTTGCAACCGATGAAGAAGTACCGGTTACTATTGATATACTGGCTAATGATACTGAGGTGCCAACAGCAGGAACGCTGACAACAACACCTCCGACAAATGGAACCGTTGTTATCAATAATAATGGTACTCCGGGAGATCCATCTGATGATACAGTTACCTATACACCGGATCCTGATTTTGCCGGACCGGATTCCTTTACCTATACGATATGCCACGATATAGATCGCTGCGATACGGCTACAGTAAATGTGATCGTTAACCCAATAAATACAGATCTGGATTCTGATGATGATGGCATCGTGGATACCTTTGAAGATCTCAATTTAGACGCGGACAATGATCCATCAACAAATCCAACGGATTCGGACGGGGATGGGATACCGGACTATCTGGACATAGATAGTGACGATGATGGAATTCCAGACAATATTGAAGCGCAAACCACTGAAGGATATATACCACCGAGCGGTAATGATGCGGACGGAAATGGTCTGGATGATGCCTATGAATTTGGTGGCGGACTTGGATTATTGCCAGTAGATACAGACGGCGATGCTTTACCTGACTACCTGGATGATGATAGTGATAATGATGGAGTGCCGGATATAATTGAAGGACATGATTATGATTTCGACGGTGTGCCGGATGTAGTATACATAGGCTCCGATAAAGATAATGATGGTCTGGATGACGGATTTGAAGGCAGCGTAGTACTCGATATTGATGTCAATGACGAAATGGATGATCCAAGGAACGATCTTCCAAATACCGATGGCAGCGATGATCTGAATTATCGTGACATTGATGATGATAATGACGGTTTTATGACTACCGATGAAGACCTTAACACAGATGGTGATTGGTCTAATGATGATAGTGATAATGACGGTACACCTGAATACCTGGAACCGA
Source organism: uncultured Eudoraea sp. (assembly GCA_947258555.1). GTDB lineage: Bacteria > Bacteroidota > Bacteroidia > Flavobacteriales > Flavobacteriaceae > HDS-28. The sequence continues at coordinate 4,257 of CAMYJF010000046.1, forward strand.
ATTCTGCAGTAGATGATATTGAGATATTCAATGTATTGACACCAAATGGAGATGGCATCCATGATGTATTGAAAATCAATGGATTAGATCCATATCCGAATAATACGATTCGTATATATAACCGCTGGGGTGTTTTAGTCTATGTGACTAAATCATACAATACGGTTGGAAATGTCTTCGATGGCACCTCTGAAGGACGGGTCACAGTAGACCAAGAGAATAAATTACCGGTAGGTACGTATTTCTATGTTCTTGAGTTTGAAGACAATACTGGAAAGATGAATACGTTATCTGGTTACATATATATCAATAGATAGGTCCTATGAATTGCCCCAATCAAATACCAGGAACTGCTTTTAAATGCCTATGGGTTAGTTTATTAGCATTGATGGTGACCACCATAACCAGTGCTCAGCAAGATGCTCAGTATACTCAATACATGTACAATACCTTATCCGTAAATCCTGGTTATGCCGGATCCAGAGGTCATATGAGTATTACAGCATTGCACAGATCACAGTGGGTAGGCCTTGACGGTGCACCTAAGACTCAAACAGTTAATTTGCATACGCCCATGGGTCAGAATGGCCTGGGATTAGGTCTTTCTATTGTAAATGACCAGATCGGCCCAACTGCAGAAACCTATTTTGACCTGGATATTTCCTATACCATTAATCTATCAGATGATGCGAGATTTAGCATGGGTGTTAAAGGAAGCGCCCATATGCTTGATATACGTTTTTCGGAACTCAACCAGGATATTACCAATCCGGGCGGTCCCGATCCGACCTTACAACAAGATATACAGAATAAGTTCTCACCTAATGTGGGGGCTGGAGTCTACTACCACAATCAGAGATTCTATACAGGAATTTCGGTGCCAAGATTTTTAGAAACACAACATTTTGACGAATCATCGCTCTCTACAGCCGCTGAACAAATGAATTTCTATTGGATCGCCGGATATGTATGGGATGTAAGTCCTATGTGGAAATTTAAACCGGCCGTTCTTGCAAAAGCCGTTCGTGGAGCCCCGCTTCAGCTCGACTTTTCTGCTAGCGCCATGTACAATGAAAAATTTATCCTGGGAGCAGCGTATCGCTGGGATGCAGCCATCAGTGGATTGGCTGGATTTCAGGTGTCCCCCGAATTTATGATCGGGCTCGCATACGACCGGGAAATAACAGAATTAGGGCAGGCGATCTTCAATGATGGTTCATTTGAAGTGATCTTGCGCTATGATTTCATCAAAGTGCTGGAGAGTATGAAATCTCCGCGCTTCTTCTAGACGAAATCAACTTATGCTGGCCAAAACACCTTTTCCCTGACTTATTGGGGGAAAGGTGTTATTTTTATAGGGTGAAAGAAGAACATGTGATCCTGGTTAACCAGGAAGATGAACCTATAGGGACCATGCCCAAAATGGAAGCGCATGAGAAAGCCGAACTACACAGGGCTTTTTCTGTTTTTATACTTAATGACAAGGGCGAGGTTATGCTGCAGCAACGAGCCGCATCAAAATATCATTCCCCTTTGTTATGGACCAATACCTGTTGCAGTCATCAGCGACTTGGTGAATCAAATATTGAAGCCGGCAGGAGACGACTCATGGAGGAGATGGGTTTTGAAGTTCCCTTAAAGGAATTATTCTCTTTCATTTATAAAGCCCCATTTGATAATGGACTGACGGAGCACGAGCTGGATCATGTAATGGTAGGCTTCTTCAACAGCGAACCTGAGATCAACAAAGAGGAAGTAGAAAACTGGAAATGGATGGAATTAAGCGACATCCGCGCAGACATGGAATTGAACCCTGCGCGCTACACCGTTTGGTTCAGGATCATTTTCGAACGTTTTTACGACTATATTAGTAAAGAATCTATCGGAAATGAAAGTAAAAGTTAGCAGAAAAGCACATTTTAATGCAGCCCACAGACTTTTTCGTCCCGAATGGGATGATGCCAAAAACTTAGCTGTCTTTGGGAAATGCAGCAATCCCAACTACCATGGACATAACTATGACCTGGTAGTTAGCGTCACCGGCGCTATAGATATTACTACCGGCTTTGTCATGGATATGAAAGTCCTGAAAGACTTGATCCGATCAGAAATAGAGGATGCTTTTGATCACAAAAATCTCAATGAAGAGGTGCCGGATTTTGCAGAGCTCAATCCGACAACAGAAAATATTGCAGTGGTTATCTGGCAAAAGCTCAGGCCTAATATCGATCCGGAACACAAACTGGAAGTCGTTCTTTATGAAACGCCTCGAAACTTTGTCACCTATTCTGGTTGATCAATACATTAGTTTTAATTGCGTGCTTAGCATACTTGAAGGTACTTCTATATTTCTCTTAAAGTGAATTTATACCCATTGACATTCGAACCTATCATCAAAGCCCGTATCTGGGGCGGAGATGCGCTTTGTCAAAGGTTTAATAAACCGGATATAGGGGAAGCTGCCGGCGAAAGCTGGGAACTCTCGGGCGTGGAAGGCGACATATCTGTCGTGGCAAACGGACCTTTACAAGGAAAGGATCTTAATCAGTTGATCACAGAATACGGTGAGAAACTCCTGGGTTCAACTGTGATCCGGGAATTTGGGAATGACTTCCCGATCCTGATCAAATTCATTGATGCGCAACGAGATCTTTCCATACAGGTGCACCCCGATGATGCCCTAGCAAAAGAAAGACATGACGGCAAAGGCAAAACTGAAATGTGGTATATCATGCAAGCTGAACCTGGCGCCAGGCTATTGTTAGGGTTTGATAAGACGTATACACAGGCACAATATGAAGCGCATCTCAAGAGTAAAACACTCCTGGATATTCTGCATCATGAAGCTGTAGAGAAAGGGAATACATATTTCATAAAAGCTGGAACAGTTCACGCCATAGGTGCCGGGATCGTATTGGCAGAAATTCAACAGACCAGCGATATCACCTATCGCGTTTACGATTATGACAGGGTAGATTCAGAAGGCAAGACACGGGAATTGCATACAGAACTAGCCCTGGAGGCTATTGACTATGAACCGGCAACTGATACCAGGGTGATGTATGAGAAACGCAAGAACCAGTCGACTCCCCTGGTGCACTCACCTTATTTCAATACCCATATCCTGCCTGTAGATGGTGCCCTTACACTCGACCTGGGTGACAGAGAATCCTTTACAATTCTGATGTGTGTGGAAGGTGAAGTAAAAGTTGATTATGAAACAGACTCCATAAAATTAACTGCAGGCACTACTTGCCTGATCCCCTCCTGTTTAGCTGCGATCTCCTTGAAAGGCAGGGGAGAACTTTTGGAAATCACCCTCTGATTCCCGTACTTTTGAGGAAACGATCATTATGGCAAGTATTCGGGATCTAAAGAAAGACATCAACAGCGTGTTAGGTGGAATCATTGAGGCTGTTTATATAGTAGAAGCAACTCAGGATAAAAAAGACTCCAAAGCAGGCACAGAAATTATCGACGGAGCCATTAATACCTTTGATGAGTTAATGACTAAAGTGGGAGCGAAGGATGTGTCGGATAAAAAGAAACACTTCAATGACATTCGCGCCGAATTGGAAAAGAAAGCGAAAGGCTTAGCTGATAAGGTGAACAAAATGGCCGACTAGCTTATTGAGCTGCCTGCCTGCGCGAATCGATCAGACTTTTTAATCGTTTCCCATAGGTTCCGGCTAGGATACTATCCGGGAGTGCATTGTAAATGGTGTCCAGATACTTGTTCTGTACATCAGGGATCTCAATGACAGCCAGAAAAGGCGCTACATGGGAATTCCGGTTATTCAAGGCAAAATTAACGGTGTACAAATAACTTCTTAGTGTCGTTTGTTCCATACGCTTAGTCAGCGAATCTATGCGTTCAGGTGCTGCCGGTGAGGCAAGTCGCTCTTGGGCCAGTCCCAGGTATTCCGTATTAAAACGGGACATTACTTTTTTGTATTCCGTATAGATAGCATGTGATTCGGATCCTTCAATAGAAGCCTTGGTATCAAAAGCATCCCATCGGGTATTGATCGTAATTTGTCCCACTTCTCCAAAGAAAGGGATTCGGTCGTTCACTTCATTCTGATCGGCCTTATCCAGGTAGAGATAGAACAATTCGGGATATTCCGTTGGGATTTCGAATTGGAAAGAACCATCTCCTCGTATTTCAAGTGAATCCATAGTAACCAGGATGCTGTCCGGGACATGCTGTAAATACAAGACACCTTTTTTTAAACCGGCAACCTGTCCGCTTACGACCATTTGCTTTCCTTCTTCCTTAGAACAGCTAAATAGAAGTAACCCAATTAATACGATCCACAAATGTTTCATTTATATCGAAATTTTGGTTCGGCAAGATACACTTATCCCACCTGTGAAGCAACCTCCATGAGCAAGCCACACAAATAAGCTCCGGCAGTACCAACCACATAACCGAGCACGGCCAGTAGGATACCTACAGAAGTGAGGGAAGGATGAAATTCGGCAGCGACAACAGGAGCCGAAGCAGCACCGCCAACGTTGGCCTGACTTCCTACGGCAAGGAAGAAATAAGGCGCCTTGATGATCTTGGCAACCAGGATCAACAGCCCTGCGTGAATACTGATCCAAATAAGCCCAACCATGATGAGTCCTGGGTTATCCAAAAATGCCCTGAGATCCATTTTCATCCCAATGGTGGCAACCAGAATATAGATAAAGACTCCGCCCAATTTACTGGCGCCGGCACCTTCGAATTTTTTTGCTTTAGTAAAAGAAAGCATGATCCCTATGGCAGTTGCAAAGACAACCATCCACAAAAATTTAGACCCAAGGGAGGACAATGCTTTTTCTTTATTGCGGATTACTTCAAAGCTCGCTTCAAGCCATTCGGCAAAATTATTCCCAAAGAAATGGGCGAGTCCCACCGCAGTAAATGCCAGAAAGAGCATGACCATATAATCGTTCAGACTGGCAACACGCGTAATGCGGGCTGTATATTCGGAAACTTTCTGTTTTAACGATTCTATAGAAGAAGTATCGGATTTCAACCAGCGGTCTATGGCCGTTGATTTCCCTATACCAAGTAATAAGATGGCCATCCAAATATTGGCAACAACAATATCTACCAAAACCATATCTCCGAATTTCTTTGGGTTGAAAGCGAAAACTTCAAGCATGGCCGCCTGGTTCGCGCCCCCTCCGATCCAACTTCCGGCAATCGTTGCCAATCCCCGCCAAACAGCATCAAAACCATTTCCGCCAACCGTCTCAGGGGAAAAAGTAGATACGATCAGTATGGCAATAGGTCCACCAATAATGATCCCAAAAGTCCCGGTAAGAAACATGATTAGCGCTTTGCTTCCCAAATTCATGATCGCTTTCAGATCAATACTTAAGGTCATCAATACTAAAGCGGCAGGTAATAAATACCGACTCGCAACAAAATAGAGATTGGAATCGGGTTCAGAAATTATGCCTAAACTGGTGAGAATAGCGGGTAGCATATAACACATTAACAGGGTAGGGATGATCCTGTAAAACTTGTACCAGAAACCTTTTTTAAAGGAGGAGGTGATAAAAACGAAGCCGAGACAAAGACAGAGAAGGCCAAAAATAACCGTATCGTCCGTAAAGGGGAATTGGTTCATATGAGTCGGGTTGATTCACCCAAATATAGGAATATTGCGCTATCAGGGGCCGACTTAAATATTAAGCCAGTAGGTGAGCTTTAAGTTGATCGAACGAACTTTGGGTGCAAATGAATTCACAAAATAGTTGTCATTATACACAACAAAAAGATCCGATAAAGGCGCAAATCGCCATTGGAGACGCGAATTGATACCTAAATTGTCTCGTTGATTGCTGTATTGCACAAGTGTAGACCAAAAGAGGGTTCTGCTGAAGGTAATATCGAATTTTGGGCTGATCAGCCAGATATCTGCAGATGGGTACGGATTGGGTAAGGTGATCTTATCATAATTAAAGTTCAATGAAAAGAACATTTTGGGTTGAAATCGCATACTGATTCCTCCATCCACAGATAGGCGTTCCCCATTATAAAATCCACCGTAGGAAGTACCTACTTCAAAGGAGAATAGACGCCGTCTGTTGGATTGATAACTCGCTTCTACGCTGTTGTAATAATAGCCCTGATCCCCAGGTATTGGAATGCCGTCATCAGAGCCAGTAGGATCAAAATCATCAAAGAGATAGGTGTATTCATTAGAAACCTGGATCTCTACCTCGGACTGATCCTGGAATCGCGCTTCCCATGAGGTCATAAGGTTATAATCTGTATTCTGGAGGTCATTCTCAGGACTCCAATAAAAAATTGGGAAGAACTGAAAAGTGTGATTTTGGATCTTCCGGTCTTTGGGCCAGAAAATGCGTTCTATGTTAGAAGCCGATTTCAGGATATTTGTTCTCCTGATAAATCCGAGATCCGATCTGAAGTCTTCACCTAAATAAACCCAATCTGTAAAAGCGCGGTAGTTACGTGTATTAATGCCTACCCGCATTCCGCCAGATAAATTGGCATTTCCTATTTCAGGTGCAAAGGCCTTGTGCAAATATGCTTTACCACTCCAGAGATTGTCTTGAGAGATCAAATTATAATCTACCCCCAGCACCCTGTTGTACTGGTCTTCGTCTGCCTGAAAATCATAATCCCGTAAAGATTGCCTGTTGATGAAAAAGAGGCCAATATTGGAACGGGCAAATACCTGTTGCTGAAAGGCCAGCATGGTATTATTGTTCCCGGCAATTTCATTTTCTTCATCTTCATCTGTGACAATGTTGAAGAATCCCAACCTGAGATCTTTGTTTAATTTACCACTTAGTCGGGCACCTGCCAGTATTCTGTTTTCTATAGTATTTCCGGCAGTATCCTCGGCGATTCCTATCCTTCTGGAAAAGAAAGGATTGGCATCGCGTCCTCCTCCAAAGCTTGAAAACAGATCACTATTGTCAATAAAGAACTGACGTTTCTCCGGCAGGGAAACTTCAAATCGTGTCAAATTTGTGATCTGATCGTCTACTTCTACCTGTGAAAAATCGGGATTTCCGGTTATATCCAAATTCAAACTATTGCCAATGGCTATCTTCATATCGCCGCCATAGGACAAATCTGAGTCCGATTCGTTGATCTCATAATCTTTTTGGGCACTACTGGTTGCATAAGGTATGATCGCCAGGGGAGTTTTGGACTTCCCAAGAGGCTCCTGGAAGACCATATCACCCATAAATGTAAGCCCGAATACGTTTTGGTTTTGGGGTATCTGCATCCAGGTACTCGTCTCATTGGATTGGGTATCAAAACGATAGCTATTCAGACTCCACTTTGTTTCCCCTTCCCTGAATTTGAATGCAGCCATGGGTATAATCCACTCGGTTATGTAATAGCCGTCATAGATCTTGGATTCCCCCTGCCATTTTACATCCCAGGATATGGTAAACCCTCTTAGGTTGAGTCCGCCCCCGGAGACGAGTCCTTCCCTGCGAACGCCATAGGGGTTACTTCCAAAAAGGAAAGCATTATTCCCATCGTTAAAAGTGTCGAACAGTAAAGTGATATTGTCACTGTTCCCGGCACGGAAATCCCGCTTTAAGGTTTGTATGGCAAAGTTCTTCCCTGCTGTATATACTTTGATCCCCACGTAGAGGTTCTTATCGTCATACAGCATTTTGATTTCCGATTGCTCTTTGGCCTGAATGGAATCGACCGGAAAATATTGCCAGAAATTATCCGCACTTTCTGCAGTTTGCCAGGCGGCTTCATTTAGTTCACCATCGGCTACTATGGTTTCAGCAATCTTTTTGACCATAAATGAACGTTTCGCCATTTGGCCCTGAAGGCTAAATCCTATGCAAAAAAATATAAGGGGAAACAGGAATTTCCGCATCTGGTTGGAAAATATCACGCAAATTTAGGATTTAATACGTTGTGTGGACATAAAACTTTGTTAATAGCTCTATGGTTTCTATTTGAAAAAACTGATCAGGTTTTATCAGGTAGAATTGAATATTTGAAAGTGCAAATGATATCCCTACATTTAATCCATGAAAAAAATAGTCGTCTTATTTCTTTTTTGCTCACAGCTGGCCATAGGGTCTGATGGGTATTGGGCAAAGACCGGTCACAGGGTAGTAGGGGAGATCGCCCAGGAATATATTAACGGAAAAACAAAAAGGGCACTAAAAGAATTATTGGGTACGGCAAGCCTGGCAGAAGTGGCCAACTTTGCAGACGAGATCAAGTCCGATACGCTTTACCGAAAATTTGGTGCCTGGCACTATGTAAATTATCCACTAGATAAAAAGTATCACGAAGTAACCCCAAGCAAATGGGGTGATATTGTACAGGCTATTGAAACCTGTAAGCAGAAAGTATCAGATAAGACCTTAGCCAGAACCGAAAGATCTTTTTATCTCAAATTCTTGGTTCATTTAATCGGTGATCTGCATCAGCCTATGCATGCAGGTCGCGCAGAAGACAGGGGAGGGAATGATATTCAATTGCAGTGGTTTGATTCGGGCACTAATCTCCACAGGGTTTGGGATGGCGATATGATAAATTCCTACGGAATGAGTTTTTCAGAGTTGGCAGACCGACTCAGCAGATTGAGCCGAAAAGAAGTACGGACCTTACAGCAAGGATCGGTGATCGATTGGCTTGAGGAAAGCCATGAGATCGCAGGACGTATATATGGTTCTGTCAACACCGGGGAGAAGTTAATGTTCCGCTATTCATATCTCTGGTGGCCAACCGTTGAAGACAGCTTACAAAAAGGAGGGGTCAGGCTCGCTAAAGTGCTCAATGAGCTTTTTTAGACGTTATAGGCATGTAATAAGATAGATTTGGACATAAGCCCGTGTTTACAGCAATTAACGGCCTATTAGGGCCTCCAGAAACCCTGTAATATCCTAAATTTTGCACTCAAAATGTGCATTTAAACCCAAAAAGGGGCTATTGGGCTAAAAATCAAAATATTTGGCACGTGCTTTGGTTATATTAAGTGAAGTGCGGTATGAGGACATTAGCGCAGCACCCAAACGCTAAAGGCAGTACACACAGCAACTACTAAAGGGTAATAAAAAATCGGTTTTAATAGAACCGATTTTTTATTGGATATAACGGAAGGTAAGATTGATACGCGATCCTATCTTCCGTTTCGTTTTTGGAACCTGGTGTTGCCAGTGATGTTGTGTAGTACCCCTCATCAATAATAAACTTCCTGGCTGAAGCAGTAGTTTTTCTTTCAGACTGTGATCCGATTTATGCCGAAGGTGGAAGTAACGAGCTTCCCCAAGGGAAACAGATGCGATGATCGGATTGATCCCTAATTCTTTTTCATCATCAGAATGCCATCCATTGCTATCCTGCCCATCCCTGTAAAGATTTGCCAGACAGGAATTGAACTTAGTGTCGGTTGCTATTTCGATTTTGGTTTTTAATTCCATGAGTAGACCTGGAAAGGCGACGGGTTCCATTGTGATGCCAGAATAGCTATAGGATTTTCCTTCCTCCCCAAACCAGGCCGTAAGTCGGGGTTGGTCATAAGTCTTTCCAAATACGGTGATCTTATCGGATCGCCATGGAATTGTATCGATCAGTTCTTCGAAAAGCGTATCTGCATCCTTGCGAACCATAAAGTCTGTCATATAGTACACCTCGCTATCTTTCGTTTGAAGGGATCTGTATCCAGTTAGCATAGCTCTATTTTAAAACGGTTTTCAGTTGCTTTCTGTAGTCTGAAGGACTATGGCCAGTAAAGGCTTTAAACGTTTTACTAAAGTGAGAGAAGTTATTGAATCCGCTTTCAAAACAAACTTCTGTGATAGTAATGGGTTTTTCGGCCAGCAATTTAGATGCGTGTACCAGTCTGTATTCATTGACAAATTGAGTAAATGTCTTACTAGTCATTTTTTTAAAATACCGACAGAAAGAAGGAATGGTCATGCTCACCAGATCAGCAATGTCGTGCAATGGGATCTCTTCCTTATAATGCTGTTTAACATAATTAAAAACCACACTGATACGATCATTATCCTTGACACTAGCTTCAAGGGAATACCCGATTTCCAGGACAGAGATCAATCGGCTGAATTCAGGCTGAGTTCCGAGCTCCTCTAATTTATGACCTACGATTCTCTTTGTTTCACCGCGAAAGGCTATGCCTCCCTTAGCCATTTCAAATAAGGCCCGGATCTTAGCCGATTCAGGGGAATTAAAAAATTCATGCCCCAGAAAATCTTCCCGCATTTGCAGCACGGTCTCAAGTTTATTTTCAGTAGTACGATCTGTAAAACCGCAATGTGGAAGATTACTTCCTATCAGGATCAATGTACTTTCACTATAATAGGAAACATGGCTCCCTATTTGTCGTCTTCCGGACCCCCCCTTGACATAGACTAATTCTATTTCAGGGTGGTAATGCCACATAATATCCTTATTTACCTGCTTTGAATCGAATTTCAAATAGGTGAAGGAATGTCCAAAATTTGGCTCAACTACCTCTAATCTAGGTTTTTGCTTCATGTTTAGGGCACTTAATTTAGACCGAAATTACGACAGGGGATCGTCTAAAATATCACCAAAATTATCTAAAAGATGTGCTAAATTACCATTTAACAATTTATTATAATTATATAAGGATAAAATACCACATAAATTGGCCAATTCGGATGTTGTTTTGACACCCTCTCCACTTGTAAGTTTGTACTACATTTTATTCATCAATCTTAAAATGAACTTTTATGAAAACAATTAGAAATTTTGCAGTAGGAATTGCTTTAGTAACGGTCAGTATTTTGTCTATCGGACAATCTGCGGTATATGCCACAGAAGGAGATCCTGTCATAGACGAGCGACCTTTTTTCAGAACCCAGGGAGATCGGGTAATCCTTAACCTCTTAAACCTCGATTTAGATCGGGTTAAGCTAAAGGTTATCGATCAGAATGGCCGTGTTTTGTACCAGGCTGTGATCGAGGATGAACTGGTCATTGAAAAATCCTTCAACTTTGAAAATGCCTATGAAGGCACCTATAGAGTTATGGTTATCAGTGCTGGAGAAACGTTTACAGAGAAGATTATAGTTAGTTAATTTGTTAGTCAATCTCCTACATGAAAAAGGGATCCTTTCGGATCCCTTTTTTTATGCCTTTTGGACAAATCGTTGAAGTTTTTGTTTTTTATAATCAGGCAGATAGCTATTGGACAATAAACTGGCTAAAAAGGATTGATCTTTCTCTTTTTCGTTCAGAAAACGGAAAAATTCAGCAATAGAAATGGAGTTACTCGCTTTCTCAATAAGCTGGATTGGATCTCCTGCAGTGATCTCGCCCTCTTCAAGGATCTTAACATAGGAACCGGGGTATCCATGGGCAACATACCTATCAATGATCCCCTGGTCATTGAATTTGACGCCTAGTTTATAACAAGGTTCTCGTGGGATGGTAGCCTGGACTACTGCACTGCCTATCCTGTAGATATTCCCTATTAAGATATCAGAATCTAATAGACCTTCGGTGGTTACATTCTCCCCAAACATGCCCCAGTCCCAGGCCATTTGTGGATAATACTGTTTCCAATACGCATAATGTTCGGAAGAGAACAAATAGCAAGCCATGAATTTGCCTCCATGCACATTCTTATTGCCGATGGTATCACCAGTCACCGCATGATCTTTTAACTCGATAGGACTTTCCACCGGTTGTTTATAAATACCCGTGGTTTGTACACGACCCTGAAATGTCAGTTCCCTGGGTTGACCGATATTGGTTGCAATGACCCTCATGTTATAAATATAAGAAACCACCAGCTGAACAGCTGATGGTTTCCCTGCTTATTTTAAAAATCTAATCCTAACTTTCTTTTTCCAGTTTCTTCGTTAGGGTGAATCCTGCAAAAAGTCCTAAACCGGCCATTAGGAATATGGTTCCCGGATACGCAACTTCTGCGTCTACGCCCAGTACTGTATCAAAAATGGATGCGATAAAAATTCCAAGACCGATGGCCATGAGCAATAGGGCTATATTCAGCACCAGGATCTTCCAAAGTGCAATTCCTGAACGCCTTCCAAGGTTAAAAATGCTTGCGTCTGCTCCTTTTTCGATCAATGCCAGCCTCTCCTTGTTGCGTGTAGAATAAAACAAGTAGAATAAACCAAAAATGGTTCCGAAAAAAATAGCTGCCATAATTACTTCTCCTCCCATAATTTTTCTTTTTTAATTATACATTGGGTTCATCAGGTGTGACGACACTTTTTCTATAAAGGTTACACCCTGAGGTAAAATTTTGGCATATTCTGTAACCAAGAAGCAGTATATTACGTCAAATAGGGCACATGGGGACGTTTCCGGATGAATATTATGTCCAACAGATCCTGGAGGGCAATCTCCAGGACTATACGGTATTGATCGACCGGTATAAGCATATGGTATTTACCCTTGCCAAGAAAATGCTGAAGAACAAGGAAGATGCCGAAGAAGTAGCACAAGATGCATTTCTAAAAGCATATAAAGGACTGTCCAATTTTAAAGGAGAATCTAAGTTTTCTACCTGGCTGTACAGGATAACATACCATAGAAGTCTTGACTATATCAAGAAAAATCAAAGGCGATTGCCAACGAACGACATACCTATTGAAGATGTACGATCTCTTGCTTTAGTCGAGGAAGGACTCGATGAACTGGAGCAAAAGGAACGACGACAACAGATCAAGGAAGCTATTGAGATGTTACCTGGCGATGATAGTGTATTGTTGACACTTCATTATTTTCAGGAATTGTCCATAAAAGAAATTGCCCAGATACTAGACAAAACAGAAGGGGCCATAAAAGTTAGCTTGCACAGAAGCAGAAAGCGCTTGGCTAAGGTTCTGGAGCAAAAGTTAAACCTGTTTAAAACAGTACGATATGCAAAATGAAGATGAGAAGAGGCTGGATCAATGGACGAAGAAGGTGTTTAAGGAAACACAGCTAGATACGCCCGGATCGGACTTTACTGAGAAGATCATGAAGCAAATCACGCCTGCGATGAATGAAGTTGCACCTAGCACGTACACCCCGTTGATCTCAAGAAAATATTGGGGTCTTATTGCAGCATGCGCTGCGTCTCTTATTGTCCTGGCCTTCTTTGTTAAGGGAGAAAATTCCCTGGGGTTATTTCAAAAAGCAACTAGTTGGAGTACTGAGTTTAGTAGTTTGGATCTTGTTCCAGCCAGTTTATTTTCAGAAAATTTGACATATGGAACTATGGCCCTGCTTTTTTGCCTGGCAGTTCAGGTATACTTGTTAAAACAATGGCATGCCAGATCGCTGGGCGTATAAAACAAAAAAGGCCACAATGAGTTTGTGGCCTTTTAATTCTTCAATGGATCATTTATTTGATCATACCGTAACTGCGAGTAATGAATTCTGTCAAAGCTTCGCCTTTTAACAAGCCTTTTGAGAGTCGGGCCAGATCCAGGGATTGATTGATCAATCGTTCTCGTTTCTTCGCTGTTCTGGTATTCAGGATCTCATTTACAAGTTCGTGATTTGTATTTATGACAAGGTTATACATCTCCGGCATTTGACCCATACCAAACATGCCTCCGCCTCCTGTCTGCTGCATTTCTTTCATTCTTCTCATAAATTCAGGTTCGGTAATAATAAATGGAGCCTCTTTACTATCCATAGGTTCGAGCTGCAGGACGAGTCCTTGTTCCCCGATCACTTCTTCCAGTTGCGTTTTCAACTTTTCGGTTTCTTCATCGGAAAGCTTGCTGATCTGGCTGTCTTCTTTTTGGATCAATTTATCCAAATGGTCAGCATCTACACGGGCAAAAGTGAGGTTCTCATGGGATGACTCCAATTTCTGAACCAGGTGCGATATGATTGGCGAGTCCATCAGCAAGACTTCATATCCTTTGGCTTTAGCCGCTTCGATATAGCTGTGCTGGGCCTCTTTATCCGAAGCGTACAGTACGACCAGCTTGTCATTCTTATCTGTTTGATTAGCTGCGATCTTCTCTTTTAATTCATTCAGGGTGTAATAAGAGCCATCCACTGACGGGTACAATGCAAACTTTTCAGCTTTCTCGAAAAACTTGTCTTCGGTTAGCATGCCGTATTCAATCACGATCTTAATATCATTCCATTTATTCTCAAAGTCTTCCCTGTCTTTTTTAAACAAAGAATTCAGCTTGTCAGCTACCTTCCGTGTGATATAGGAGGCTATCTTTTTAACGGCCCCGTCGGCTTGTAAATACGATCTCGACACATTTAATGGAATGTCGGGGGAATCAATAACGCCTCGGAGCATGGTTAGGAATTCAGGAACAATGTTCTCCACATTGTCTGTAATAAAGACCTGGTTTTGGTACAATTGGATCCTGTCTTTTTGAATATTCAGATCCTGGGAAAGTTTTGGAAAATATAGGATACCTGTCAGGTTGAAAGGATAATCAACATTGAGGTGAATATTAAACAAAGGTTCCTCAAATTGCATGGGATATAACTCCTTGTAAAAGGCCTTATAGTCATCCTCTTTCAATTTGGCAGGTTTCTTAGTCCAAGCCGGAGTTGGATTATTGATAATATCATCTACCTCTTTAGTAGGCGCCGGGTCTTCCGGTTTGGCATCTTCTGGTTTGGGCAGCGCCTCTTTCCGGGTTCCGAATTTGATCGGAACAGGCATGAATTTATTGTATCTGTTAAGCAATTCACGGATCCTGGAATCCTCCAAGAATTCCTTGGAATCATCAGCTATGTGCAAGATGATCTCAGTGCCCCTTTCTTCACGCTTGGATTTTTTCAAGGTGAATTTTGGAGTGCCATCACAAGACCAATGCACGCCGGGCTCATCTTTGTGGCTCTTACTAAAGATCTCCACTTTATCGGCTACCATGAAGGACGAATAAAAGCCTAGCCCAAAATGACCAATAATACCTGAATCTTTATCAGCGTCTTTATACTTTTCCAAAAAATCCTCTGCACCCGAGAAGGCAATATCATTGATATACTTTTTTATTTCAGACTCTGTCATCCCGATTCCCTGATCGAGGATATGGAGTTTCTTTCCTTTCTTGTCGATCTTGATCTCGATCATCGGGTCTCCGATATCTTCTTTTATTTCGCCAACAGAAACCATGTGCTGTAGTTTTAGCGTGGCATCGGTTGCATTTGAGACAAGTTCCCTCAGAAAAATTTCATGATCTGAATACAGGAATTTTTTAATGAGAGGAAATATATTTTCGACGGATACATTGATCTTACCGCTGGGCATAGTTTTAAATTTTTAGAGTTGCTTCCATAGGTCAAAAAAAATACCAAAATGATCAGGCTGACAAACTGACACAGATCTGGCAAAAGAGCCAAATTAAAATAATGTTAAAAATGTTTAATAAAATAGGATAAAAGTTAAACAATTATTATATTTGGTATGAAATCTTGTTATGAAAAAGATTTTTTGGTTAGTTGTAACCAGTTAATGGTTAGTTAGATTGTAAGCGTGCCCTCGAATCTATCGGGGGCATGTTGTTTTGTACCCTTTTGAAATAGAACCGGAGTTAGCCCGGCCATACCATCCTCAATCATTTTTTACCTATATTCGATTAAGAATATTAGTGGATCTATTCCATTGTAAAATGTGGGTATAGGCGTACCCAAAATCCAAATATATATGTACAATTCAAGAATAGCAGGCTTGGGATATTACGTACCCGAAAAAGTGGTAACAAATGATGATCTGTCCAAACTAATGGATACAAGTGACGAGTGGATACAGGAACGTACCGGTATTAAGGAACGCAGGCATATAATTAAAGGGGAAGAGACTACTTCCAGCATGGGCGTAAAAGCTGCCAAAATGGCCATATCCAATGCCGGGCTTACTCCTAATGATATAGACTTTATAGTCTTTGCCACCCTTAGCCCCGATTATTATTTTCCCGGCCCCGGTGTTATGGTTCAGCGCGATCTGGAAATGAATACAGTGGGCGCAGTAGATATAAGGAATCAATGCTCTGGTTTTGTCTATGGCCTATCACTCGCAGATCAATATATCAAGAGTGGGATGTATAAGAATGTACTGGTCATTGGATCTGAAGTACATTCAACAGGATTGGATATGACTACCAGAGGCCGGGATGTATCTGTGATCTTTGGAGATGGAGCCGGTTCTGTTGTTCTTACAAGGGAAGAAAACCTGGAAAAGGGTATTCTCTCATCCCATTTACATTCGGAAGGCCGGCATGCGGAAGAACTTTCAGTAATTGCCCCTGCAATGGGGACACGATGGGTAACAGAAATTATCGAAGAGAACGATCCTGATGACACCTCCTATTTTCCATACATGAATGGGAAGTTCGTCTTTAAAAATGCAGTTGTACGGTTTTCAGAGGTTATCAAAGAAGGTCTGGAAAAAAACAAATTGGGTGTCGAGGATATCGATATGCTAATTCCGCATCAGGCCAATCTGAGAATAGCTCAATTCATACAAAAGAAATTCAGACTGTCCGATGATCAGGTATATAACAACATTATGTACTATGGCAATACTACGGCAGCCTCTATACCCATTGCATTGGCAGAAGCCGTTGAAAAAGGAAAGGTCAATGATGGAGATCTCGTGATCCTTGCAGCCTTTGGTAGCGGCTTTACCTGGGGCAGCGTAGTCATCAGGTGGTAATCCTTTAGCCCGATCTTTACCCATGGGAAAACGTATAAAAAAGCTAAGTCCGAGATTGATCTCCTTTATTGAGAAGCAACCCATTTTTTTTGTGGCAACTGCCATGAAGGAAGGCCGGATAAATCTATCACCTAAGGGCCTAGATTCATTAAAGGTGCTATCCGAAAAACAAGTTCTGTGGTTGAATCTCACGGGTAGTGGAAATGAAACGGCGACCCACTTGCGGTTTCAAAATAGAATGACACTTATGTTTTGCGCCTTTGAAGGCAAGCCCATGATCCTCAGACTTTATGGCACAGCTAAAACATACCATGAACGAGATGCCGACTGGAAGGTTTTGCAAACTCATTTCCCTAAATCTGTTGGGAACAGGCAATTGATTGTGATGGATATTGACCTGGTACAGACCAGCTGTGGATTTGGAATTCCCTTTATGGAATACAAAGGGGAACGGGATCTACTCGGTCCATGGGCAGCTGAAAAAGGCAAGGAGGGACTTGAGAAGTACTGGGAAGAAAAAAATGTCACGAGTCTCGATGGCCACCCAACTGGGATCTTTAAATAATAGCTGTAGTAACAGCAAATCAGTGTAACATAAAACCCCGGCAAAGTTGCCGGGGTTTCGTTTATTGATAAGCTATACTAAACACTAACCATTAACTATAAAAAAATATAGCATTACCAATTTCTTAATCGCTATTTTGTATTCAAAGGACGAGATTAATTTTAATTTCATGCCTGCACTTAACAGTAATTAACAGCACATTTGTGTATGAAATCAACACTCGTCTTTGGCGCTTCCCTTAAACCACATCGAATCAGCCATCAGGTTGTAATCAAATTACAATCAAAGCAAATTAAAACCAGTGCATTTGGGGTTCAGGAAGGTCATATAGACGAGGTACAAGTTATAACCAATTTGAATAAATTACAAAGCGTCCATACAATCAGTTTATATATTTCACGGCCAAATCAAGCCGAATATTTTGATCAGATTCTATCCCTGGAACCACATCGCGTCATATTTAATCCGGGTACTGAAAACCCTGAATTTTATAAACTGCTCAGGGCTAATGATATAGAAGTGGAAATTGGATGTACTTTGACAATGCTTGCTTTAGATTTGTATTAGGAAAGAATGAGTGATAGCCTCTAAAATGGATATTTGAGAAAACAGTATTTTCAGTAAATTATTTGGTAATTGTTTTCTTTTCCTTCAATATCCACAAACCTATGAAAGTCAAAAGTCCGTTAAACGGTAACAATTCATAGCCAACCTGATATCCCCCAAGTGATTCTGCCGGGATATTTCCGAGAATATAGATAATACTCACACATAGGACAGCAACGATCCAGACATAGCGATCTTTGATCTGGTAATTCGTAAAAATGCCAAAGGCAAACAGGCCTAGTAAAGGCCCATACGTATATGTGGCGACGGTTAGCAATCCATCAATGACATTACTGTTTAATACATATTTAAAAACTATCACCACTATTACCAATACAACGCTCATCCACACATGGGTTTTCTTGCGGATCTTCTTTTGATCAGCTGCTGGTTTCTTTTCAATCCCAAGAAAATCAACACAAAAAGAAGTTGTGAGCGACGTTAAGGCACTATCTGCACTGCTATAGGCAGCCGCGATCAATCCGAGTAAGAATGTGACCCCTACCCAGATGCCCAGATCACTATTTAAGGCGATCTCAGGGAATAACAGATCAGATTTTGGCGACCCATCCATTAGAGGAATGGCAATATTTTCCTTGGCGGCGTAGATGAATAACAAGGCGCCCAGCAAGACAAATAAAAAGGTAACGATGACGAGCACGATACTAAATGTCACCATATTTTTCTGTGCATCCCCAATATTCTTGCAAGTCAGGTTTTTTTGCATCATATCCTGGTCTAGACCCGTCATACAAATGGTAATGAACATCCCGCCTACAAATGATTTTATAAAATGATTCCTGGCTTGAAAGCTATCCGTAACTAAAAACTTACTATAGGATTTTAGCTCTTCCGAGGCAAGGAACTCTCCAAAAGTCCAATCCAAACGGTCATTGATAAAAAAGATGCAGAGTAGTACGGCCAGGATCATAAACAGTGTCTGTAAGGTGTCTGTCCAGACAATGGTCTTGATCCCACCTCTATAAGTATAGATCCAGATCAAAAGGATGGAAAGGATAACCGTAATCTCGAAGGGGACGTTCCAGGCATCAAATACAAATTGCTGCAAGACAATGGCTACCAAAAAAAGCCTGAAGGCAGCTCCCAGTACCCTGGAGATAAAAAAGGAAACAGCGCCCACCTTATAACTCGTAGGGCCGAAGCGGGTATTCAGGTATTCATATATTGATGTTACATTAAGTCGGTAATAGAGGGGCAGCAAAAGATAAGCCACTACGAAATAGCCCACGAGGTAGCCCAGGACCACTTGCATATAGCTAAACTGTGAATCTTCTACCCATCCCGGAACGGAAATAAAAGTAACCCCGGACAAGGAGGCCCCCACCATACCAAATGCGACCACGAACCAGGGTGATTTTTTCCCGGCCTGAAAGAAATCTACATTAGAATCATTCTTCCCTGTCAGATAGGATATCAACATTAAAACGCCAAAATAAAGCGCGATTATAAGGAGAATAAGGGTTGCAGACATAGGAAGAAAATTGCGCCCAAAGTACGAAAACTTAAATTATGATGTACTTTTGCTTTTATGGAATTTTCGTCCAAATTACTGGAGAATGCAGTCTATGAAATGTCTCAATTACCGGGAATAGGTAAGCGTTCTGCACTGCGACTCGTATTACATTTATTAAAGCAACCGGAAGCCCAGACCTCCAGGCTTTCTGAAGCGCTCAGTGAACTCCGAAGTCAGATTAAGTTTTGCAAGAATTGTCATAATATTTCGGATGTTGAACTCTGTGAAATTTGTGCTAATCCCGCGCGCGACATAAGCGTAATCTGCGTTGTTGAGGATATTCGCGATGTCATGGCCATAGAAAACACAGGCCAGTTCAAAGGATTGTATCATGTCCTTGGAGGGAAGATCTCTCCTGTAGAAGGTATCGGCCCGCAGCATCTCACGATAGACTCCTTACTGGAAAAAGTGAGAACCGGGAGCATCCGCGAATTGATCTTTGCTTTGAGCGCTACCATGGAAGGGGATACTACAAATTTCTACATGTATAAAAAGTTGCAGGATGAAGACATCACCACATCTACGCTGGCGCGTGGTGTTCCTGTTGGGGATGAACTGGAATATGCAGATGAAGTCACTTTAGGCAGGAGCATTCTGAATAGGATCCCCTTCGAAAATTCGTTAAAAGCAAACTCGTAAAAAGGGCAGTTCTTTGGGAGGTCAAGGCTACTAAATTTTAGTACTTTTGCAAGGTATTTAGAAACCCACTTTTTGATCATATGTCAAAATTTGAATTGAAATTGCCCCAAATGGGCGAAAGTATAGCCGAAGCGACGCTCACTGCCTGGTTAATAGAAGTTGGAGATACTATTGAATTAGATGAGGCTGTCTTTGAGATAGCCACAGATAAAGTAGATTCAGAAGTTCCAAGCGAGGTCGAAGGGGTATTGCTGGAAAAGTTATTCAAAGTGGATGATGTCATTAAGGTGGGCCAGACGGTTGCCATAATACAAACTAAAGGAGGGGAGGAGCCTGTATCCGCCCCTGAGCCTGAAGTAGAGGCAGCTGTGGAAGAGGAAACTAAAAAAGTAGTCGAGGAAGTAGAAAAAACAGTAGTGGCGGCCAAGGAAACCACTGCCTCAATTCCTGCAGCCGCTTCAAGTTCTACGGCCAGGTTTTATTCGCCTTTGGTACGAAATATTGCCCAAAAAGAAGGGATATCGATGACTGAACTTGATGCCATTATCGGATCGGGCAAAGAAGGAAGGGTGACTAAGAATGATATTATGGCCTATTTGAGCAATGGACGCTCAAAAACAGTCAAAGAAAGTACACCCGAACCGGCACCCGCTCCTGTTCAGACACAACCGCTTACTCCCACACCAGAACCAGTTCCGGAAGTGATACCTCCTCCTGCACCTAAAACACAGCTGCCTACTTCTCCTATCCTCGGAGCAAAGGATGAAATAATCCCTATGACCCGTATGGGGAAATTGATCGCAGAGCACATGTCGCACTCGATTACTACTTCTGCTCATGTTGGTAAAGGCTTCTTTTGAGAAAAGGGAAGGGGAGAAGCTGACATTCACCCCGATATTTATGGAAGCCGTTGCCAGAGCACTGAAACAACATCCCATGATGAACATTTCTGTCGATGGCGATAACGTGATCGTCAAGAAAAATATAAACATTGGGATGGCTGTAGCCCTGGCAGATGGCAATTTGATCGTGCCAGTTATTAAAAATGCAGACCTACTGAATTTGGTAGGGATGACCAAAGTGATCAATGATCTGGCCAACCGTTCACGTAACAATGCACTGAAACCAGAAGAAATTCAGGATGGCACGTACACGGTAACCAATGTAGGCTCTTTTGGCAGTATTATGGGCACCCCTATCATTAACCAGCCTCAGGTAGGTATCCTGGCTTTGGGCGCTATACGGAAAGTGCCAGCTGTGATAGAAACCCCGGATGGAGATTATATAGGCGTGCGACATAAAATGTTCTTATCCCATAGCTATGATCATCGTATAGTGAATGGTGCTCTTGGGGGAGCATTTGTTAAGACCGTTGCCGATATCCTGGAGAACTGGGATCTCAACAGAGAAATATAAAAAGTCGCCACTCAGTTACCTAGCTATGGAATTAAACCTTTCTAAACCTATTTGTTTCTTTGATCTTGAAACGACCGGTACGAATGTCGTTTCGGATCGGATTGTAGAGATCGCCATCCTCAAAATACATCCTAACGGAAGTAAGGAAGAACGCAGCTGGTATGTAAACCCTGAGATGACCATTCCGGAAGAAACTATTGCCATACATGGTATCACGAATGAAAAAGTAGCTGATTCCCCTACCTTCAAGCAGATCGCCAAAGAAATTTACGCCATGATCCGGGATAGCGACCTTGGTGGTTTTAACCTGGATAGATTTGATATTCCGCTGCTGGCAGAGGAAATGCTTCGGGCAGAGATTGATTTTGATATGAAGCACATGAATTCCGTAGATGTTCAAACCATTTTTCATAAAATGGAAAAACGAACCCTGGAGGCTGCTTTTAAATTCTATTGTGACAAGGATCTGACAAATGCGCACAGCGCCTCAGCGGATACGACAGCGACCTATGAAGTATTAAAAGCTCAATTAGACCGATATCCGGAATTAGAAAATTCAATGAAAAGCTTATCTGAATTTTCTCAAAGAAAGCGAACGGCAGATTTCGCCGGTTTTATCTTATTTGATGAAAATGGAGAAGAGGTTTTCTCATTTGGAAAACACAAGGGTAAAAGGGTGGTCGATATTCTGGAAAAAGAACCGGGTTACTTTGGTTGGATACTCAATGCAGAATTCCCACGCTACACAAAAAAAGTGCTCACACAGATCAAATTACGCGGACTTAATTCAAAACTCAATTGATGTGCCTTAAAGGGGTCTTCTTTTTTGTTTGCCTTATAGTGGCTTCTTCGCTTAACGCGCAATCCATACGGGTGGAAGGTTATATATTAGATGCTAATACCAAAGAACCTATTCCCTATGTGAATCTCAGTTTTTTAAATACATTAAAAGGTACATCAACAGATGAGTCGGGGCATTTCTTTATCGATATTCCCGAAGTACTATTGGAAAAAGAAGTACACATTTCCTCTTTGGGCTATGAAGAAAAAGTGTTGAAAGGAAAAATCTTATCAGAGACTGCAAACATCTATTTGGACGAAGAGAGTTTTGAACTGGATGAAGTTGTACTTTCAGAAGTATGGGGCGATTCCGAAGTGCTCAACCCGATAAGTAGTTATAGCCTGACCAGTGGCTTCTCCTCCTCGTCCACACCATGGGTCCTCGCCTTGTATTTCCCTAATTTAGGTGCCAAACAGAAAGTCATTGAAAAGGTGATGGTATTCTTTCAGCAACAATCCGGGAACCTGAAATCTGAATCAAAATTCAGGCTGCGGGTTTATAATATTGATCCGGATACCGGAGCCCCGGGGGAAGACTTGTTAAGGGAAAACGTTATCTTAAATACACAGGAAGGCGATACTCATATTAATGCAGACCTTGCCGAATACAAGATCGTAGTGCCCAGGGATGGGGTATACATTGGACTGGAATGGCTATTTATCCCTTATAACTGGTACAGGTCGACCACAGAAGATCCGATCACAAAGCAAAAATATGTAGAGGATAGGTTTGCACCCACCTTTGGGGGTGTATACAGCGGCAATTTTAATTATAAGGCCATGATTTACGGCATGGGCACCTGGAGTCCGTTCAAAGTGGTGTCCAGAGGGAATGACAAAAGTTTTATTCCGGCGATCAGCCTGAAATACCTAATTCAATAATACATGAAGATCATTTGTATTGGCAGGAATTATGCAGCTCATATTGATGAGCTCGCCAATGAACGACCCAAGGATCCGGTGGTTTTTATTAAACCGGATTCGGCAGTTCTGCCTAAGGAACAGGATTTCTACATCCCTGAGTTTACCTCAAATGTCCACTATGAAGTAGAAGTACTCATCAAGATCAGGAAAGTGGGCAAACATATCGACCAGAAATTTGCCGGTTCTTACTATGATGAGGTAGGGCTGGGAATTGATTTTACGGCACGCGACTTGCAGGAGGAATTAAAAGCAAAAGGACTGCCCTGGGAAAAGGCCAAGGGCTTTGACGGCGCTGCTATCATTGGCAAATGGTTGCCAAAAAGTGGATTTTCAGATATGAATAACCTAAATTTTTCGTTACGTGTTAATAACAGGCTTGTCCAGGAAGGTAATACCGGACATATGCTTTGGAAAATAGATGAACTAATAACTTATGTCTCTCAGTTTTTTACGTTAAAAAAAGGAGATATACTATTTACCGGAACACCAGCCGGTGTTGGCAAGATAGCCCCCAATGATACGCTCACGGGGCATCTTGAAAGTAATGAGATGTTTAGCATAAAAGTAAAATAATGATATATACACTGGATAAAATAAATGAGATGGCAGATGGGGATAAAGATTTCATCGTATCTATCGTCACCGTTTTTCTCGAAGAGATCCCCCAGGACCTGAAAGATCTGGAAGAAGCAGTAAATAACAGGGATCATGAACAAACGTACCAATTAGCACATAAAATAAAACCGAATGTAGACATTCTGGGCATGGAGCAAGCTCGTATCCTGGCCCTTGATATTGAAACCCTTGGTAAAAACCAGGGAAGTTTTGATGAAATAAACACAAAATTCCCTGTGCTAAAACAAGATGTGCTACAAGTTATCTCTGAACTTCAAAGCGATTTCGGGATCTGATGCTTGCCGAGATCATCACCATTGGCGATGAGATCCTCATTGGGCAGATCGTTGATTCAAATTCAGCCTTTATAGCCCGTGAATTAAATAAAACAGGGATTTCTGTTTATCAGATCACTTCAATTCAGGATGATCGGGAACATATTCTGGAAGCGCTAGAGGAAGCCGGAACCCGAGCACAAGTGGTTATTCTTACCGGAGGCCTTGGCCCAACTAAAGATGACATCACCAAACAAACGCTTTGCGATTATTTGGATGATCATTTAGTAAAAGATCCCCAGGTTCTTGCCCATGTGGAAGAGCTCTTTAAAAAATACATTTCTACCCCTATTTCTGACATGAACAGAAAGCAGGCTTTAGTACCTTCCAGGGCTAAAATCCTGCACAACCCTTATGGCACAGCGCCCGGACTCTGGAATGAAAAAGAAGGCGTCGTCTATGTTTCTCTACCAGGAGTACCTTTCGAAATGAAGAACTTGTTTGGAAACGAAGTGATACCATTGATCAATGATCGTTTTGAACGTCCGCATATATATCACAAAACCTTGATCACCTATGGTCTGGGAGAAAGCGGCATTGCCAACAAAATTGAGGCTTGGGCAGATGCCTTGCCGGAATTCATAAAGCTCGCTTATTTACCAAATCTGGGTAAAGTGCGATTGCGGTTGACTGCTAAAGGAGACGACCCGGTTGTGATCCGCGAAGCCGTAGATAAAGCAGTAAAAGGCTTGTATCCGCTGATCGGAGATATAATATATGGTGAGGAGGATGGGGAAACAATTGAAGTTATCATCGGAAATTTACTAACGGACAAAGGCCTTACCCTGGCTACAGCAGAAAGTTTTACAGGTGGGAAGATCGCAGAACTCATCACTACAGTTCCAGGTGCATCTGCTTATTTCCTGGGCAGTGTAGTGAGCTATGCCACGGATGTAAAAGAAAATGTATTGGGGATAGCACCGGAATTGATAGGGAAGCATTCTGTTGTGAGTGCTGAGGTCGCTACGGAAATGGCTGTTTCTGTTAAAAAACTGATGAAGTCAGACTTTGCCATCGCCACTACCGGTAATGCCGGACCCACAAAAGGCGATTCAGATGCAGATATAGGCACAGTATATATTGCCCTGGCAAGCCCGGAAGGGGTTATCGCAGAGCGCTTTACGATGGGGAACCACAGAATACGAATTGTGCAAAAATCGGTACATAAAGCCCTGGAAATGTTAAGGAATGCAGTTGTAAAAATGTAGTTACAATTGTTGTGCGTCCAACAAAAATCTCCTAAATTTGCAGCCTGTTAGAAATCAGAGATATCGAGCGATATGGGAAAAGTATGTGAACTTACCGGAAAAAGGGCGATGTTTGGAAACAACGTTTCCTTTTCGATCAATAAGACCAGAAGAAGGTTTGATGTTAATCTGACCAAAAAGCGGTTTTACCTTCCTGAAGAAAATCGTTGGGTAACCCTAAAAGTTTCTACGCGTGCCTTAAAATCCATTAATAAAAAAGGGATATCGGCCGTATTAAAAGAAGCGAAAGCACAAGGATTGATCAAGTAATTGTATTCTCATGGCTAAGAAAGGCAACAGAGTTCAGGTTATTTTAGAATGTACTGAGCATAAGAATTCCGGAATGCCGGGAACTTCACGGTACATTACGACCAAGAACAAGAAAAATACTCCGGATAGGATGGAGATCAAAAAATACAACCCTATCCTTAAAAAAATGACTATCCATAAAGAGATAAAATAAAAGATCATGGCAAAGAAAACAGTTGCATCATTACAGTCATCGTCTAAACGACTAACTAAAGCGATTAAAATGGTCAAATCTCCTAAATCGGGAGCCTACACTTTTGTAGAGTCCGTTATGCCTCCTGAAATGGTTAATGATTGGTTAGCTAAGAAATAAAGAACGAATTACGATATAGAAAAGCCGACCACAATGTAGTCGGCTTTTTTGTTTCTTATCTTTGACAAGAGTCGCTTTCACATGGGTTTATTTAAAAAAATATTTACTTCTAAAGAGAAGGAAAGCCTTGATAAAGGCCTGGAGAAATCCAAACAGTCTTTCTTGTCAAAACTCGGCAAAGCTGTAGCTGGAAAGTCGAAGGTAGATGACGAAGTCCTGGATGAGTTAGAAGAAGTTCTTGTTACCTCTGATGTAGGCGTTGATACTACACTAAAGATCATCGATCGAATTGAGGAGCGTGTTTCCAGGGATAAGTACCTGGGAACTGAAGAGCTTAATACTATTCTGAAAGAGGAGATCGCCAACCTGCTTCGGGAAAATGAAGAAAATACCGAATCAAATTCATTTGAATCCCAAAAGCCCTATGTGATCATGGTTGTGGGTGTAAATGGGGTTGGAAAGACGACTACTATAGGTAAACTGGCCCATAAGTTTAAATCCCAGGGACTAAGTGTTATGCTCGGTGCTGCGGATACTTTCAGGGCTGCAGCCATAGATCAGTTACAGATTTGGGCAGACAGGGTAGATGTACCAATTATCAGACAGGATATGGGCAGTGACCCGGCTTCTGTGGCATTTGATACGCTAACCGCAGCGAAGGCACAAGATGTAGATGTAGTGCTGATCGATACGGCTGGTAGACTTCACAATAAGGTCAATCTTATGAACGAATTGAGCAAGGTAAAACGGGTGATGGACAAAGTGATCCCGGGTGCCCCTCATGAGGTTACACTTATTCTAGATGGGTCTACAGGCCAGAATGCGTTTGAGCAAGCCAGGCAGTTTACAAAAGCCACTGAGGTGACATCTTTGGTAGTCACCAAATTAGATGGCACAGCAAAAGGTGGTGTTGTTCTGGGTATTTCAGATCAGTTCCAGATCCCGGTAACTTATATTGGAGTAGGGGAAGGTATTGAAGATCTTCAGGTATTTGATAAGCACGAATTTGTAGATTCATTTTTCAGCATGTCATGAGGCATATTCTTCTTCTTTGCTTACTTAGTTTCCTCTTTTCAGGCCATAGTCAATTGCAACACCCCAAAGCGAGTCCACTTGCCAAATTAGAACAGGATATAGGGCTGACAACGATTAAAATTGAATATTCACGACCTGCCATGCGCGGTAGAACAATATTCGGCGATTTGGTTCCCTGGGGCCGGATATGGCGGGTTGGAGCTAATGCCTCTACTAAATTCACCACATCAGATACTTTGGATGTAAAGGGGAATTCCTTAGCACCAGGCACTTATGCCTTATATGCCTTTCCTTATGAGAGCCACTGGGATGTTGTTTTTCACAAGAATACCAGTCACTGGGGAGATGGCAGGACAGCCTATGATCCTGCCGAAGATGCTTTTAGCGTACGGATTACACCTCAGAAAATAGCAGATACCCAGGAAAATTTCATGATCGCTTTTGATCAGCTTACGCATGATTCCGCCCAAATGTACTGGCAATGGGAAAACACCCGGGTTGTCATACCTGTAACAGTGCAGACCAAGGAAGTGATGGAGGCCCAAATTCAGGCTAAATTAAGTGATGAACCTAATGCACAAACCTTGTACGAAGTGGCCCGTTACTATCAGGAGGAGGATATTAAGCACAGCGAAGGCTTGTCTTTAGTAGACAGGGCTATCACAATTGGAGGCGACACCTATTACTTTCACAGGGTACGATCCTTATTGTTGGCATCCCTGGGTAAATATGAAGAAGCCATAGAATCGGCTCAACGATCCAGAGAATTGGCAGATGCAGAGGGCAAGGATGAATTTGTTCGGATGAATGACAAAAATATAAGCCTCTGGTCCGCTAAACTTAAATGATCCTTATAAGTTCATCATTGCGGATAAGTATCCCCATAGTTCATTGTCAAAACTACTTGGACCCAAAAGGTTCTCACCGCTGTCTTCTCCCATTCGGACGATTACCAAATCTTCACTTGGGACTATATATAATTTTTGGTCATTTTTTCCCAACCCCGCATAGAGATCGGAAGGCGCATTGGGTACAAGGGGCCCGTTAAATACGATCTGGGTTCCCGGAGCCATAAAACTATCTTGTCCATTAAGCCACCATAAATAGCCATAAGACAGGTTAATATCCTGTGAAGGTGTGCGCATCTGGGCTTCAAAACCCATATCCGTAAGGATGGGAATATCGTCCCAGCTTCCGTTGTTCAAATTGAGCAGGCCAAAGCGAGCCATACTCCTGGTCGTGCTGAAATAGACACTGTTCAGTCCATTGGTCGTAGACCAAAATCCGTCCATGCCTATTTTATTCTTTAATTCCGTATCGAAGTAGGCATCATACTCCTGGTTAGTGGCTGTACTTACTACACGTTGTAATAAGGTATATGGGCCATTATGATAGGCCCAACGCGTGCCGGAATCGGCTACATAGGTAAGGCACTGAGGGGTGATACAATCAAAATTTAAGGGTTGGAGTCCGCTTGTCATGTTCAATTGGTTTTGCACCTTGATCAGGAATTCCCTATCGCCCGGGATGGATGTCCACCCAACACCCAGGTATTCAGAAGACCGAATGGTAATATCCAAATGGCCTTGTTGCTGTGCAAGTCCCACCGTAAAAGCAGTCAGTGTCTTTCCCGCAGAGGCCCAATACCAGTCGCTATCCACGCTATGGTCATTCATATATTCCTCCATGGCGATCCGACCGTTTTTTAAAAGGATGAATCCCTTAGTTCCGGTGTCGGTCAAATAGGCTAAAAGTGAATCTTTTTGTGCCAGATCCCATTCTAAAAGTTCGGGATCTATCGTTTCCCAGCTATTGCTGCCAATAGAAGGAAAATACCGATCCTGAGGGATCTCTGCTGGTGGATCCGGATCCGGATCGGGTGCAGGCTCATCGTCCTGAGGCGCATCTGTAGCGCAACTCAGTAAATAAAAAGGCAATAAGATTAAGAGAAAAGAGGCAAAGTGCTTCATATCATATGATTTGGTTCTTACTTAGGTATTGCCCCTTTGATTAAAACGTTTTTAGGAAAACAATAGTGTATGATTTTTAGTAATTAACATATCGTACTTTTGCGCTTTATTAAAGGATGAGAACTAAATCGGTCAAAAAGAATATTATCAATGTCGTAACCTTGGGTTGCTCCAAGAATCTGTACGATTCTGAGGTGTTGATGGGGCAATTGAAAGCGAGTGATAAGGAAGTAGTCCATGAGGAAGAAGGTAATATTGTCGTGATCAATACCTGCGGTTTCATTGCCAATGCCAAGGAAGAAAGCGTTAACACCATCTTGCAATACGCCGGCATGAAACAAAGGGGAGAAATAGACCAGGTATTTGTCACAGGCTGCTTGAGTGAACGTTACAAACCCGACCTTGAAAAAGAGATACCGGATGTAGATGCCTATTTTGGCACAAGGGACCTGCCTGAATTATTGGCAGTACTGGGGGCAGACTATAAACATGAATTGATCGGGGAGCGGACAACGGCCACGCCCAAGAATTATGCCTATCTGAAAATTGCAGAAGGATGCGACAGGCCATGCTCCTTTTGTGCCATTCCGTTAATGCGTGGAAAGCACCGAAGTAAGCCTATCGAGGATCTGGTTGAAGAGTCTGAAAAATTGGCGGCCAAGGGCGTGAAAGAACTTATCCTGATCGCTCAGGATCTCACCTATTACGGACTGGATCTTTATAAGAAAAGAGAGTTGGCCAGACTATTGAAAGAGCTGGTCAAAGTTGAAGGCATTGAGTGGATCCGACTGCATTATGCCTTTCCGACGGGCTTCCCATTGGATGTACTGGATGTGATACGGGAGGAGCCAAAGATCTGTAACTACATTGATATACCCTTACAGCATATATCGGATGCTATTCTTAAAAGTATGCGTAGAGGGACGACTTATGAAAAGACCAATGCTTTGATACGGGACTTTCGTGAAAGAGTACCCGGTATCGCGCTGCGAACTACATTAATTGTTGGTTACCCCGGGGAGACCGAAGCCGATTTTGAGCTGCTAAAAACCTGGGTACAGGAAATGCGTTTCGACCGACTGGGTTGTTTCACCTATAGTCATGAAGAAGATACCCATGCCTATTCGCTGGATGACAATATTCCGGAAGAAATAAAGCTGGAACGCGCCAATGCGATCATGGAGATCCAGTCGCGCATCTCCTGGGAATTAAACCAGGAGAAGATCGGGAAAGTCTTTCGGTGCATGATCGATAGAAAGGAAGGGGATGAATATATTGGTCGAACAGAATTCGACTCACCTGAGGTGGATAATGAAGTTCATATTTCTGCACTGGACACCTATTTGAAGATCGGGGATTTTGCGGCCATAGAGATCACAGAGGCTACTGATTATGATCTGTTTGGCAAACCAATTACTTTATAATGTTACGTAAGAGATCAAGTTAGAAACGGTAGGATGCTCGCTTCCTCCAAAGGGTTCTATCGTAATATTTAAGGATTCTGCCCTTTCTATATACCTGACAGGAATCAATTCCTGACCTGTCTCCAATACACCCATATCGATCATTTCCCCATCTACATCGGCCCACAATTGATAAGATTGTGTATTCCTCAGATCAGGTAGGGAGACCGTGTTTACGACCACGGATCGGGCATTATGATTCATGTATGCCACAACTTTAGCCTCGGGTAGCTGGTTATTGCCGGTCAGGACAAAAGGAACCACGTCTGGATGATTGATCTGGGCATATTTTGTATTCACCAAGCCAATATCCTCCTCAAGCTTATTTAACCGATCTGTCACCATTTGTGATTGACTTTGTAAAGTCTCCAGATCAGTACGGGTATTCTGCCATTGCATCAAAAACCATAAAGATGTTAACCCAAATAAGAGGGCTATCCCAGCCGCCATGCGCCAGGCAGCTGACTTCCAGAAAGGCACACTTCCAGAGAGTTCGTTTGATGGGGAGCCTGTTGTAGCACTTTCGGCTTCTACTTCGTCAATTAATTTTTTCTTAACCTCGGCAGGAGGAGCTATCGCATTTTCAAATCCTATCTGTTCAAACTGATCTTCCAGCTCCAATGCCTTTTCCTTCAATTCGCTATCAGACTGTAGCAACTGTTCTATGGCTTGGGATGTTTCCATATCCAATTCACCCAATATATACTGAGTGAGAATCCCTTCCTCTATGAGTTTTTTCCTATCCATAGATCAATGCAATTAAAACAATCCCTCCCAGCACAAGTAGCAAATTATACCCCGAACGCAAGCGTTTTAATGCCTGTTGGATGTAGGACTTGAACGTTCCTAAGGGTACATTCATCACCTTGTGAGCTTCGGCATGTGTATATCCACTGAAATAAACTAACCGCACAGCTTCCTGATGATGGGGTTCTAACTGAGTAAGCAGTCCGTTAAGTCGGGTCAATTCCGGTTTCTCTTCCTGTTCCTCGGTCATCTTATATACACCCGAATCTTCGATTTGGATGAACCTTTTTTTATTTCTAATACGATTTAGGCTTAAATTCTTTGCAATCCGGTAGGCCCAGGTATAAAAATACTACCGGAATACATATCATATAATGAATAGAGCGCACGCTTATCACCCTTTTTCAAGGCCGATATAAATGGGATTTCTTTTGGTGTGCTACTCATGATCAATGTTAAAGATATGATAAAATCTCGCCCAGCTCATCCAAAGGGTATATGGCCGTGTAATTAAGACAAAGAATATAAAACGAGTAATTCATCTAAAAGTAAATCTAAAATTTAAATCATGAAAAAAGCACTCTTAATTTTTACGTCCCTGGCCATGTTTCTGGCCGCACAAGTAACAACTGCGCAAATGGCTAAGAAAGATATAGTTGATATCGCAGTTGCCACAGACGACTTTTCAACCCTGGTTACCGCCCTGCAAGCTGCAGACTTGGTTTCTGCTCTTCAAGGGGATGGACCATTCACCGTATTCGCACCACTTAACTCAGGATTTGCCAAAATCGATCCAGACACACTGGGTTCATTATTACAGCCTGAAAATAAGGATGCCTTGGCAGGAATACTTACCTATCATGTTGTTGCAGGTAAATTAACAGCAACAGATGTTGTAAACGCCCTGACTGCAGGTAATGGCTCAGCCACATTGACCACGCTTAATGGAGCCACATTAATGGCCAAAAAGAAAGAAGATGGTATCTATCTAAAAGATCAGAATGGGAATTACAGTAAAATCGCTCAGACCGATGTAATGGCTTCTAATGGAGTAATCCACATCATAGAAGACGTTGTAATGCCAAAATAGGTTGTTTTATTTATGTTGTTTGTTTTTTAGCACCGCTTCGGCGGTGCTTCTTTTTTTGCCTGTTTTCCGAAATTACATATTCACAAATTCATAGCCCGCCAAAGGGATCTTAGTA
>CAMYJF010000047.1 GCA_947258555.1 uncultured Eudoraea sp.
TTAAGTTTCTAAAATCAGAGCATCAGGTCACCCATGGGTTTGCCAATACGATCGTCTCGCTTGCCAAAGACATGGATTCCCCTGAAGTGGATCTGGTGTCTGAGCAGTACAAAGGCAAAGAAACCCTCTACCCTATTTATCAAAAATTGATCGACGCTATTAAGTCGCTCGGTAGTGATGTGATAATTACACCCAAAAAGGCAAGTGTAAGTATCATTCGAAAACGGCAATTCGTATTGATCAAACCCGCAACCAAGACAAGAATTGACCTGGGTTTTAAACTAAAGGACAAACCGATTACAGGCCGACTCGAAAATTCCGGTCCCTTTGGTTCGATGTGCACGCACAGGGTGCAATTACATGATGTCAATGATATTGACGACGAATTGAAAGCCTGGATCAAAGAGGCGTACGACAAATCCACATAGCGGCCCTCATCCTAGTCAGCATGACTTTAGTTCTGGTCTATCTAAGTTCGAATACCGCCTGGCATTTTCCATTAATGATCCTGGCTTCCCTCCTGCTCTTCTTATTTATAATTAGGATAGTTATCGGCAAAACACGTTTTAAAGAACAATTCAGGCTTGTGCTGCTTCTCTCCTTCTTACTAGTCGTCCTGGGGATGTTGTTTGGCAAATATGGCGCACAATGGGGCTTGCCATGGTGGATCTACTACCCTATTCCTATGTTAATGACGCTACTTTTGCCACCGATCCTACTGAAATTAAATACCAAGAGAACCATCATATACCTTTTCCTGAGTTTCCTGTCAGCCCCCTTTATTCATACCTTCTTTTCTTTTTTCCTGGGATGGACGGAGTATATGCCGTTTTGGGATATTCCTTACCTTGGAGATCTCTAAAAGCAACTACACCTAAAATCAAGGAAGTAGAAAAAATAAACCTTTTATGAAGATCACATATACATTGCTTCTTGCTTTTTGTATTGTAATACTTAGAGCACAGGACTATCCGGTAAAGGGCTTAGAAAAACCTGTTGAAATTCTGGTAGATGCCTGGGGTATACCCCATATATATGCTGAAACTGAAGAAGATCTTTTTTTTGCACAGGGATGGAACGCAGCAAGAGACAGGTTGTTTCAGTTTGAAGTCTGGCGGAGACAAGCTACTGGTACTGTGGCAGAACTTCTGGGGGTACGAGAGCTCAAGAGGGATATAGGGACCCGATTATTTATGTTCAGGGGAGATATAAATGACGAGATGAGCCATTATCATGAAAATGGCAAGGCCATCATCACTTCCTATGTCAAAGGTGTGAATGCATACATTGATTATATAAATTCCAAGCCGGATGAGTTGCCATTAGAGTTTAAATTACTGGATACAAAACCGCAACATTGGACACCGGAAGTAGTCATATCAAGACACCAGGGACTGCTTGGGAATATTGGCCAGGAATTGACAATCTCGCGACAGGTTTCCAAAGTAGGTGTTGAGAAAGTTAAGGAGATTAACTATTTCCACCCCGGAGATCCTGATCTAACCATAGACCCTAAAATAGATCAATCCCTGTTGTACGATGACATATTAGCGCTTTATAATGCCTATAGGAGACCTCTTAGATTCCAGCCTGAAGATATAATCGCAAATGTCAGGAATGATTTGGATAGCTATAGATATTTAGCCGAACAGAATACCGAATCTGGCGCAATTGAAAAAAAATATGATCTGGACAATTTTGGGAGTAATAATTGGACAGTAGCAGGCGAACATACAGCGAGTGGATATCCTATGTTGGCCAACGATCCACATCGTACACAGGCTGTACCATCACTTCGTTATATGGCGCATCTGGTAGGTCCGGGATGGAATGTAATAGGGGGAGGCGAACCAGAGATTCCAGGTATATCGATTGGCCACAATGGTACAGGCGTTTGGGGACTGACTGTCTTCCGAACTGATGCTGAAGATCTTTATGTATATGATACAAATCCGCAAAATCATAATCAATACATGTATCAAGATGCTTGGCTGGATATGGAAATCATAAATGAAGAAATAGCTGTCAAAGGACAGAGATCCAGACAGGTTCCATTAAAATATTCAAAACATGGTCCAATAGTGTATGAGGATCCCGAAAATCACAAAGCGTATGCTGTGAGATGTGGCTGGCTGGAAATAGGAGGTTCCCCATATCTTGCAAGCTTGCGCATGAATCAATCTCAAACTTTTGAAGAATTTAGAGAAGCATGTAATTATAGTAATATCCCTGGTGAGAATATGATATGGGCCGATAAAGAGGGAAATATCGGATGGCAAGCAGTAGGCATAGCTCCTGTCCGTAAAAATTTTAGCGGCATGGTTCCTGTTCCCGGCGATGGATCCTACGAATGGGAAAAGTATTTGGAGATCAAAAAGAAACCGAACGTATACAATCCTGAATCGGGCATTTTCTCAACTGCAAATCAAAATGTAACGCCAATAGATTATCCTCATATGGATGCCATTGGATTTTCCTGGTCAGATCCATACAGAGGTCTACGAGTAGATGAAATGTTGAGAAATGGCAGGAAACATACGGTAATGGATATGGCGGAATATGTAACTGACTATACTTCATTAGCTGCCAGACTTATTTGTCCCCTATTGAAAAATCTAACCGCTAAGGATGAACTCACAGAAAAAGCCAGGTTAATGCTTGTAGAATGGGAAGATCATCAATTAAACCCCGACTCAAAAGAAGCTGCCATATATGTCACATGGGAAAGGCTGTTAAAAGAGAAAATGGAATCTCTGGTCATCCCGGAAGAAATCCGGGCTATTAGTAATCTTCAATTAACTAAAGTCGTCAACTGGTTGGTTTTCCCTGATGGAAAATTTGGAACCGATCCTATTAAGGGTAGAGACGCATTTATTTTACAAGCACTAAAGGAAAGCGTGAACAAGTTAAAAGTCAGGTTGGGAAATGATATGTCGAAGTGGCACTATGGACAAGAAAAATTTAAGCATATCAAACTTAGGCATCCAATGAGTGCTGCAGTGGATTCAATCACAAGGGAGAAATTAGAAGTAGGACCACATCCCAGGGGAGGCAATGGCACTACTGTTGGAAGCACAGGCAATAATGACAACCAATCCAGCGGCGCTTCTTTTAGGGTGATAATCGATACCGGGGATTTTGATAGCTCTTTGTTTACTAATTCTCCGGGGCAATCTGGAAATTCTGATAGTCCTTTCTATGAAAATCTATTTGATACCTGGGCAAAAGACAAGTTCTTTCCATTATTCTATAGTAGGGAGAAAGTCGAATCGGTGAAAGCAAAGGCGATCAAGCTTGTTCCAAAAAAATAATTGAATTGAAATTGGTGCTGGGAATTTGTATTTTAACAACCATTATTCCATGATAAAATTCTTCAGACGGACTCGTCAAAATCTTCTAGCCGAAGGCAAAACAGGAAAGTATTTGAAATACGCCATTGGTGAAATTCTATTGGTGGTTATTGGGATCTTGATCGCCATACAAATAAACAATTTTCAGGAACAAAGTATAGAAGACTCCAGGGAACAAGCTATTTTGAAACAACTCAGGGCTGAGTTCAATTCAAATCTAAATCAGCTGGATTCTAAAATAGCATTGCGTAATGATGTCATGAATGATTTAGAAGACTGTTTGCACTATTTTGCTGTTCAAGAGGTACCGAGTGACTCATTATTAACGGCAAAATTAAGTGCCTTGATGTTGCCCTTAACCTTTGACCCCATTCAAAACGAATTAGTAGGCTCTGGTAAAATTCAACTCATAAAAAATATTGAACTTAAAACCCTCCTTACGAATTGGGCTTCTGATGTGCATCAACTTCGCGAAGTGGAACAGATATATGTGGATTACTTTTCAAATTCCATTATTCCTTTTTTCAATAGAACCGGCACTGCCAGAAACATCATCAAAAGTTTTTGGTCAGATAGCACCCGAACTTCATATTTGATGGAAGAATATGACCGCAAGGAACCAAATTTTGTAAATTCAAGCATAGCGCCTACATCCGTAAGCCTGCTCAATAATGCGGAACTCGAAGGTCTAATTTCAATGGGCTATGCCTTGAATATTACCAACAGTTATGAATCCCAGGGATTGCGAAAGCGAATAAATGAAATATTACGATTGATAGAGATCGAAATAAAAGAGTAAAAAAACATAAAAACCAAGGAGAAAACATGACTAGTTATATAGACGGATTCGTCCTACCTGTTCCCCGAAAACATTTAGATCAGTACCGGCAAGTGGCCGAAAAGATAGCTTCCATTTGGAAAGAACACGGTGCCCTCGCCTATTATGAATTTGTGGGAGAGGATATGAATTTAGAAGGCACACGTTCATTTATCGAAGCTACTGCGGCTTCAGCCGATGAGGCCGTTGTCTTCGGCTTGGTTGTATTCCCTTCTAAGGAAGTACGTGACTATGCAAATAAGCAGGTACCGGCAGACCCAAGAATGACGGAGCTGGTTGGGCATTTGACCGATCCGTCAAGATTGATATTTGATGCTTCGCGAATGGTGTATGGTGGATTTCAAGCCCTTATCCAATAATTACTAAACAAATAGAAACACATAAATTAATTAGGTATGAAAATTTTAAAATATGCACTCGGAATTATCGCCCTTCTTGTTCTTGTATTTATCCTGATCGGTGCCTTTTCATCGGAAGTAGCCTATAAAAACGTGATTACCGTGAACAAGCCCCTGGCTGAAAGCTGGGCTGTGAGTCAGGATGAAGAAAGAATGGCCGACTGGCTGGATGGTTTCCAGAAAATTGAGCATGTGAGCGGCACGCCAGGTACGGTAGGTGCTGTATCAGATGTTTATTTTATTGATGACGGACAGGAAATGGTCATCCGGGAAACCATAACGGATATCGTTCCCAATGAATCTATTACCATGACATTTGAGAATGATTTTATGAATATGGATTATATCCTCCGTATGTCTGAGATGGAGGGCAAAACAAAAATAAGTTCGAGCACAACGGCTGTAGGGAATGGTATGTTCTCAAAATCGCTAATGGCTTTGATGAGCGGTACTTTTGTAAGCCAGGAGGAAACTAATCTCTTCAATCTTAAAAGGACTATTGAGGAAAACACAAAAAACTACTTTCCGGTAGTGGAAGAGCCTAAGGAAGAAACGGAGGAACAAGAATAGATGCTTAAATTCTCATACTTTAGTCAAAGGGTAGGTCTCGACTCCGCTCGACCTGACAGCTTGATGTGAACGCTCAACCTGACAATAACTAAACTATGCCAATATATTTAATCAAGTACGAAAATCTTTCTCCTCCATGGAGGGTCGCCGACGCTTCATAGCTTTTCGGCCTTCGTAGCCATGCTACTATGGCGAAGTAGGTTAGCGACGAAGCGGATTTAGGGGTGGGTAATCACAACAAGCAATGAAACATATAGTAAGCTTTCTTTTTATCTGTTTAATACTGAGCGGTTGCAACGACCCCGGTAAAACAGAGGTGCAGGAAACAAGCCCCTCTTTTCAAACCGCCAGCTATGATGATCTGGTCCTCTTATTCAATGAATGGCGGTCCTTTGAAAAGCCCCCCCTACTGGAGGGTGCGCCAGATTATACAAAAGCGACCTTTGACAAACGCTGGTCTGAATTCAAAGAACTACAATCCCAATTAAAAGCCATTGACACAACGCATTGGTCTGTGGAGGATCAAGTCGATTGGATGATCGTTTGGGCAGAGATGAATGGCTATGATTTTAATCATAACATATTGAAACCCTGGGTGCGCGATCCGGCATTTTACAACGTAGTTTGGACCTATAAAAGTGATGTTCCCGCACATGAAGGTCCAACAAACCATGGCACAACTGAACTATGGACGTATCAGTTCCCATTATCTGAATCGGAACGTTCGCGATTCATCAGTGACCTGCAAGTGATACCTCCATTTTACAGACAAGCCAAACAAAATTTAACCGGCAATGCCCGGGATCTTTGGGTTACGGGAATACGAGACATTAAAACCCAAAGCGATGTTCTTGCCACACTGAGATCAAGACCCGGTGTCGCAGATGATACAGCGTTGATCTCTGTGATCAATGAAGCTATCGGTGCCACCGATGACCTGGTTTCCTGGTTACATGATCAGTCGACGTCTAAAACAGGTCCATCAGGAATTGGTAAAGAAAATTACACCTGGTATTTGCAAAACGTACATTTAGTCCCATTGACATGGGATGACGAAGTGATGATATTAAAAAGGGAATTAGCCCGCGCGTGGACTTCATTGAAGCTTGAAGAGCATCGAAACAGAGGCCTTCCTGAACTGGTTGATGCCAATTCTCCGGAAGCCTATGATAAAATGGCAGATGAAGCTGCTAAAAGTTTGATCGATTTTTTAGACCAGCAAGACATCGTTACTGTGAAACCTTATTTTGATCCCGCATTAAGGGAACATCTGGGCGCATTTGTGCCTAAAGAAAAGCGCAACTTTTTTGTAATTGGGGAACATTATGACCCAAGACCCTTGTATTCGCATTTTTACCATTGGTTTGAATTGGCAAGAATGGAGGTGGAGCCCCACAAAAGTGTCATAAGAAAAGGGCCTTTATTATACAATATTTTCGATTCCAGGAACGAAGGAACAGCAACCGCAGTTGAAGAAATGTTCATGCAAGCTGGTTTGTATGATGATAGCCCCAGAAGCAAAGAGATCGTATACATAATGATCGCTCAGCGTGCTGCAAGAGGTTTGGGTTCCCTATATGCCCATAGTAATGAAATGACCATGGAAGAAGCAGGAGGTATTCACAGTGAATACACCCCTCGCGGATGGATGAAAACCGAAAAAGAGCTTCTTATTTTCGAGCAACATTTGTATTTACGCCAACCCGGTTATGGGACAAGTTATATCACTGGAAAATATTTGCTCGAAAGCGCTTTGGCGGATTATGCTCAAATTCAAGAGCTCAATAATGAACCCTTCGTAACCAAAGACTTTTTTGATACCTTGAATAGCATAGGGAACATCCCGATCTCATTGGGTCATTGGCAAATGACAGGACAAAAGCAACATTTAGCAGCAATTAGTAAATGATCAAATTCTTTCTTAAAAAAACCATGGGCAGTTCGAGTGTCCACCTTCGGTGGACGTATCGAGAAATGCCTTAATTCAGTCACTTCTCGATACACACTGAAACAAGTTCAGTGCACTCGAAGTGCAAATCAAAAATCATGATCAAATTTTTTAGACACATTAGAAAAGACCTAATGGAAACAGGAAAAACTGGAAAGTACTTGAAATACGCGATTGGCGAGATCCTTTTAGTCGTTATTGGAATATTGATCGCCTTACAGATCAATACCTGGAATGAAGGAAAAAAAGCAAAAGTTATTGAAAGAGAACTTCTGCAACAGTTTTCAACCGAATTAACCTTGGATATTCAGGGCATTAAAAATACAATTGGGATCTACCAGGGGGTGCGAAATTCGTGTACGATCCTGATTAGTCATTTAAAAAATAAGAAGTCGTACCACGATTCCCTGAGCTATCATTTTGCTATTTGGAATGATTATGAACATTTTAATATAAACAACGGGGCCATATCGAATCTTAATGCAAGGGGGGTCGACATCATTTCTAGCTCTGAATTAAGAAACAGTATCCTTAAACTTTACAACCAGAGTTATTCCTATGGCAAAGACATTGGTGGCTTTTTCAGGGAAGATCATATCAATTTCACATATCCTATGTATCTTAAACGGATAGAGCCCGTCCAATGGAAGTCTATCGCTATCCCTAATGATTATGAATCCCTTTTAGAAGATGATGAATTTATGAACCACTTGCAGTGGATCAGGAACGCTTCTACCTATAATTTGGATTTCTTCGATGAATTAGTTGCCGAAATAGAAAGCGTGATCAAGGCTATTGAAACAGAACTGCAAGACTCATGATCAAGTTTTTAAATTAATACAATGCAGGCATATTAGTGTCAATAATATTAGATTGTCAGGTCGAGCGTTTATGCCGAGCCTGTCGAGGCGGAGTCGAGACCTATCAATAGTGTCAAGAAATGATCAAATTCTTTCGTCAATTACGAAATCCTTCCCCTCCTTGGAGGATAAAAGTGAAAACATATGATCCCGTTTTTTAGAAAAATACGCAGGAAAATGGCAGATGATAACAAACCGATGCAATATATGCGATATGCCATTGGAGAGATCCTCCTGGTAGTCATAGGTATTCTAATTGCGCTTTCGATTAACAACTGGAATCAGGATCGTATTGAGCGTAAAATCGAAAAAAGATTGCTTGTAGAATTATTTGAAAATCTGGAGTTTAATGAGAAGAATTTAGAGTCGGACATTGCTGAAGAATACAAGTCAATTAATTCCATAAAACATGTGCTTACCATCCTGAACAACAGGTTACCCTATCATGACAGCATGGATTATCATTTTGGCCGTGCTCAGTACTCACCGGATATTATCCTCTCTGCTACAGCATTTCATTCCATTCAAAGCAAGGGATTCGACATCATAACCTCGGATAGTTTACGGAACGCTATTATCACATTGTTCGACAATGACTATGGCTTTCTTATCTCCCAAACGGTACGACTGGAAGATCAATTCTGGCCCAGCTCTCTCCTACCCATTTACCACAAGCATTTTCGGATCAATGATATGGAAGGTAGTCCGTATAATGACCGCCTGAATTCAAAACCGGTGGATTACGATGCGCTTTTAAATGATTCGGAATACCATAACATTATAAAGCACAGGGGTGGTTTCAGGTATCAAGGTGCCGCCTTAAAGAAAGATGCCTTGAAAAAAACCATCGCCTTAAAACAACAGATAAGGAGCAATTTAAATAATGAATAGCACAACCTGATGTTCAAGTTTTTAAAGTAATACAATGCAGGCTTATTAGTGTCAATAATATTAAATTGTCAGGTCGAGCGGAGTCGAGACCTAATACTAGTTGATAAAAAGCTGTCAGGTCGAGCGGAGTCGAGACCTCTTTAATAATAAGGTGCCAATGAAGCTCTATTATGTTTACATACTTCAATGTTCAGATGGCTTGACATATACAGGAATGACAAACAATATTTCGAGGCGATTCGAAGAGCACCAAAGAGGTATGAACAAGTCTTGTTTTACATTTAAAAGAAGACCCGTCCGATTGGTGTTTCATCAAGAATTTAATGATGTTGATCAAGCGATATATTTCGAAAAAAGAATAAAAAATTGGAGTAGTAAAAAGAAGCTGGCCCTGGCAAACGGAGATTACGATCTATTAAAACTATTAGCACAGTGCAGAAATGAGACGCATGCTAAGAATAGGACGCAGGTAGTAGGTCTCGACTCCGCTCGACCAGACATAACAAGAGCAAATGATTAAATTTTTTAGACACATTAGAAAAGATTTAATGGAAACAGGAAAAACTGGGAAATACTTGAAATATGCCATCGGGGAGATCCTCTTGGTAGTTATTGGGATATTGATCGCGCTTTCTATCAATAATTGGAATGAGGAAAGGAAAGAAGCCAAATTGGCCAAGGTCTATTTAGAAGGTATCAAAAATGATCTCAAAAAGGACTTTGTACTTTTGGATAGTATCATTCACCAAAATTCTAAAGAAATCAGCTTATTCAATAGTCTATCACCCGTATTTCGGGAAGCCATTTACGCTCCTGACAGGTATAGCGGTTTCTTTATTGAACCTGATACCACACACTATAAATATATCTTTTACAGGGGAATCTCATTCCGGCCTATTCGGGCTACCTATAATTCACTTGTTGCAGACGGTAAATCCAGCCTGATAAAAAACCGCGAGCTCTTCGCCATGATCCAGCAAATCTATGATGAACGTCACGCCCGTATGGCCAGCGTCTATGAGACGTTGAAGCCTAGCGAGGATAGGATACACTGGACCTATGCCTCTGAAAGGATACATTGGACCTATACCGACCTGAAAAGCGCTGCGGACGACAAGATCTTTCTGGATCTATTCAATTTCTTAGAAATCAAGTTTTTTTACAATCAGCACTTGTTTGATCTTAATGAAAATATGACGGAAGTAGTACGTCTGATCGATAAGGAACTAGCAAATGATTAAAATCTTTCGCCAAATACGATACAAGCTTATGAGTGAAGGTAAAACGGCAAACTACTTGAAATACGCCATCGGGGAGATCTTTCTGGTGGTCATCGGGATTCTGATCGCGCTTTCTATCAATAATTGGAATGAGGGTCAAAAAACAAAAGACAAGGAGCAAGTACTTCTTGGCCAGTTAAAACAAGAGTTTGAGGACGACCTCAGACAGCTCAATGATAAGATCGCCATTAGAAATAGGATCATTTCCTCCTGCAAAGTCATCTTAAATACCCTGGATGAAAAATTGGAAATTGAGAATGATAGCTTGATCTTCCATTTACAGCGAACCCTTTATACGCCGACATTCAATGCTAACTCAGAAAGCTTCTTTGCCTCCAAGGATATTAATTTAATTCAGAACGATTCGCTAAAAAACCTCCTTTCAAAATGGCCGACAAGAGTGGATGAACTTGTTGAAGAAGAAGTGGTCTTGTTAAACCATAGAGACAACTTTTACATGCCATTTTTGAATAAACATATTCAAATACGAGATCTGTTTCAGCAGGTGGAACAGGATCTGGGCATCCAGGATCTGATCTATCCGCAAGGCAGCGATCGCCTGGATGCCTTTATCGGAAGAACTAACATGCAGGAAAATGTCAATAGAATACTTCAGGTTGAAGACCTGGAAGATTACATAAGCTTTATAGCACTATTCTCGAATATTGCCAATGCTCAATCCGTTCCGTTACGGACACATATTGATCTAATTCTGGACCAGATAAACGAAAGTCTGGATAAGTAATGATCAAATTTTTTAGACAAATTAGAAAAGACCTTATGGAGACAGGAAAAACTGGTAAATACTTTAAATACGCCATTGGGGAGATCCTCCTTGTCATGATCGGGATCCTTTTGGCGTTGCAGGTCGACAATTGGAATACGCAACGTTTGGAATCGAAGGAAGAACAACTATTGCTAAAACAATTACGCACGGAATTCCTTCAAAACAAGGACCAGTTACTTACCAAGATTGCTAAAAGAGAAGATGCTGCAAATTCTTGCCATGAGATCTTGAAAATCATTGACAATCCCGAACTAGAAAAGGATTACGGGAAGATCGACAGTCTCTTTGCCACCATGCTCCCTAATTTTACTTTTGACCCCATCAATGGGATCATTACACAATTGATGGATGGTGGTAAACTCGCCTTGATATCCAATGATTCACTAAGACTCCATCTCTCCAATTGGTCCAGTCTTGTAACACAGGCCAAAGAAGAAGAAATGATCTATTTGGAATTTAATATCAACCATTTGCGCCCGCCCTTATATCAATATTACTCGTTCAGGAACATTATGGTTAAAACCGGGAGTTCCGGCGCCCTGGACGATATCTTGCTGCAAAAGGGTGGGGAAAACAGGTTTGAGATCGGGAAATCAAAATTAGATTTTGATTCCAGCGCCTTGTTTACCTCTACGGAATTTGAAGGGAAGATCAGTTCTACCATAAATTGGCTTTCTGTATCGAACATCCAGGCACAAGGTTTTATAGAATATTCCAATACAGTGCTCGATATAATTGAGCGGGAACTGGAAAACTAATGACCACACTCATGAAACAAATTTACCTAGTACTATTATCCTTCTTCTTAATTTTAGGATCCTGCATGCAGGAGGAAAAGAAAACCGCTGAGAGGAAGCAAGAAGGTGCAAAAAAAGAAGTAAAAGAGACCACAAAAGTATTGCGGCATGTAGTGCTGTTTAACTTTACCGATTCTGCTACAGATGATAACATCAAAGAGATCGAACAGGCATTTGCCGGTTTGCCGGAACGGATCCCTGAAATACACGATTTTGAATGGGGCACCAACAACAGCCCGGAAGGTTTAGATAAGGGGCTTAGCCATTGTTTTTTTGTGACATTTTTATCTGAAGAAGACAGGGCCATCTATCTGCCCCACCCTGCCCACTTGAAATAGGTCTCGACTCCGCTCGACCTGACAGCTGGGAGTGAACGCTCGACCTGACAATGGATAAATTATGATTAAATTCTGTTTTCATTTACGTATAGACTTGCCCTACTGGGAGCGGATTTTACCCTCACCACAAATTCTCCCCTCCTGGCAGGGTCGCCGACGCTTCATAGCTTTAGCGACGAAGCGGAATAAAAGGGGTGGGTCTCGACTAGGTTCGAGGTACCAGCTCGGCATAAACACTCCACCTGACATTAGAGAACTATAGTAACTTGAAATATATATTATGAAAAGAAGAGAACTCGTCAAGTTAATCACCATAGCCACCGGGTCTGCCCTGGCTATACCCCTATCCGGCACCTTACTTACCGCCTGTAAAAGAGTCAAAAAAGAAAGCGATTCA
Organism: uncultured Eudoraea sp.; assembly: GCA_947258555.1. Taxonomy (GTDB): domain Bacteria; phylum Bacteroidota; class Bacteroidia; order Flavobacteriales; family Flavobacteriaceae; genus HDS-28. The sequence continues at coordinate 12,455 of CAMYJF010000047.1, forward strand.
GATTACACCCTTAGCTTTTTTAAAGAAAAGGAGTTCTCATTCCTCAAAGAAATACTTAACGTATTGCTACCCAAAACAGACAGTCCGTCTGCAACAGATGTAGGTGTACATCAAATCATGGATACTATAGTAGGTAGTGTTTACTCGCCTGAACAGCAAAACGTTTTTATGGAGCTGTTTCATTCCTTGTCAGTATATACAGAAAACAAAGAGCTTGCAACTGCCGTTGGACAACTGCTAAATTCCGATAAAGAAGCCGATGCTAAGGCTAAAGCAGGACTTCTGGATATCAAGCAGCAGGCGGTAGCTTACTATGTATCTACCGAGGAAATTGCCACCAATTATTTGAATTATTTACCAATTCCGGGAGCGTACGAGCCTTGTATTAGCCTGGAATCGGTCAATGGTAAAGCATGGGCGATATGAATGTAGATGACAACAATAATACGTTTGACGCTATTGTAATTGGTTCAGGAATTAGCGGTGGCTATGCCGCGATGGAACTGTGTTCAAAAGGGTATAAAACACTGGTCCTGGAAAGGGGTCGGATGGTAAAACACGGTGAGTATCCCACTGCCAACGACGACATATGGGACCTGCCAAGCCAGAATAAAGTCCCTCATGACGAAATACAAAAGGACTTTAAAAAGCAAAACCGACTTCACTGGTGGGTGCAACAGGATAATAAACATTGGATCAACAAGGACAGTGAGTATTCTTATGATGAAGTAAAACGTTTCGACTGGATTCGCGGGCATCACGTGGGTGGCCGGTCTATTATGTGGGGCAGGCATTGCTACCGCTGGAGTGATCTGGATTTTGAAGCTAACAAAAAGGAAGGAATTGGGGTAGATTGGCCCATTCGCTACAAGGATATCGAGCCTTGGTATGATAAGGTAGAAACTTTCGTTGGGGTAAGCGGTCAGGCAGAAGGCCTGAGTCAGGTTCCGGATGGTAAGTTTTTAAAACCCTTCCCCCTGAACTGTGTGGAACAATATTTTAGGGAAGAAGTTGCAAAAATGTATCCTGAACGGGTAGTCACCCCGGGAAGAGTGGCAAACCTTACAGAATATGACCCGGAAATCCATAAAGGGTTGCGCGGTCCTTGTCAAAGCCGAAACCGCTGTTGGCGGGGATGTCCCTATGGCGCTTATTTTAGTAGTGTTTCCGCAAGCCTTCCGGTAGCTGAAGCTACCGGAAACTTAACGATACGGCCTTATAGTATCGTGTCTGAAATAGTCTATGATAATGACACTAAAAAGGCCTCTTCAGTAAAGGTTATAGATGGGGAGACCCGGGAGGAAATTCAATTTTTCGCTCGTATTATATTCTGCAATGCCAGTACGATTGGCACTGCCGCAATTCTCCTCAATAGCAGATCTGAAAGCTTTCCCAATGGATTAGGAAATAGCAGTGGCGAATTAGGTCATAATATAATGGACCATCATTACGGAATGGGTGTTGCGGCAAGGGTTCCGGGTTTTGAAGACCAGTATTATAAAGGCAGAAAACCGGGAGGCTTTTATATCCCCAGGTTTAGAAATATTGATGAGCATACGAAACGTCAAGACTATGTAAGAGGTTTTGGATATCAGGGCGGGATTAAAAGAGGCCATAATAATTCAGCTGGTGCTTTTGGGAAAGAATTAAAAGAAGGGATTTTCAAACCCGGGCCTTACTATATTTATATTGTCGCCTTTGGAGAAATATTGCCTCATCATGATAACAAAATGTTCCTGAATTTTGATAAAAGAGATCGCTATGGGATGCCAACCATTACATTTGATGCAGAGTTAAGGGCGAACGAATTAACTATGAGGGAAGATGCTGTAAACTGTGCTGTAGAAATGCTTGAAGCTGCAGGATGTGAGGATATTGAATCCTACAACAATGTAACCGCACCGGGAGCTTGTATTCACGAAATGGGCACCGCACGTATGGGTCATGACCCTGAAACCAGTGTCTTGAATAAATGGAATCAAATGCATGAAGTACCTAATGTATTTGTAACTGATGGCGCTTGTATGACCAGCTCAGGAACCCAAAACCCCAGCATTACCTATATGGCATTGACGGCCAGAGCGGTTGACTATGCCCATAAGCAACTAAAAGCAGGTAAATTGTAAGCCTGGTCGGGCCTTTTGTAGAAGATGTAACCGGTGTAGATTATTGGGTGGAGTAGGCTCTTGTAGATAAATAAGACATATCGCGCGTCATATCGAGCGGAGTCGAGATATAAGCGCGTTGAATAGGTCTCGACTCCGCTCGACCTGACAAAAAGTAAACTATGCTGAATTTTCATCAAGTACTAAAATCTTTCCCCTCCTTGGAGCGGAATAAAAGGGGTGGGTAGGTCTCGACTCCGCTCGACCTGACAATAGGTGAGAACTAAGAATGATATTCATAAAACTAAGACCATAAATTCCATGCTTGGCCTGCTAAGCCTGCAAGCAGGCAAATATGTGTAACTTGTTTATTAAAATTGAATCAAATGGAAACTACAGCACAAAACAAATTTCAACTTCGCAGCACGATTCTATGGTTCTTCTTCTTAATACTCCTGGTTGTTGGGGTTTTGAATCTTGTTTTAGTACACCCGGTTCCCGGTTTAGTTTATCTCTTTCTTGCCTTCCTATGCTTGCCCTGGACTAACACCTTTTTAATGGAAAAATTTAATTTCAAAATTCCATTTGCTGTGCAAATAGTCCTGTTTTTGCTATTTATGTGGTACTCCCTGGCTATGGGCGAAGTTTGGGAAATGCTTTAAGGTTTTTAAAATTGACCCATGATTAACATACTTTTTTAGTAAGAATTGCTCATGTATCCGTATCACAATAAAATAAAGCAAAGAATAAAGAATAACGAGCTCTTAAGATATGAATATGTGGAAAAATACAAGTCAATAAGCCCATGCTTGCTCTTATACTTTGAGACCGAACCTAAGATCCGTCCGATTGCATTTGCTCTAGTAATTTTATTGATCACCTCTTTTTATGGATGTAAAAACGAGCAGCCTGATCAGGATGAGCAAATGATACGACAGCTACATGAAGACTACGTAAGCGGTTGGTTGAGTGGGGACGAGGAAAAGATAATAGGCTTATTAGTGGAGGATTCACGGATCCAACCCAATTCTATGAAAACCATAGAAGGCAAGAAGTCAATACGAGACTTTTGGTTTCCCCGGGATGGCTCGCAAACATTGATCAACAACTATACGACTGAGATAATCAGTCTGAACATACTGGATACCTTGGCCGTGTCTACGCATACATCCCACTTGGACTGGACGTATAAAAAAGACAGCCTGGATTTCGGGATGCTGCAAAAGGGAATAAACACCACCCTCTACAAAAAGCAGGCAGACGGTACATGGAAGATCTGGAGATCTATGTGGACGGATACCTATAGTGAGACCAAATAATAACCCATCTAAGACGGCAGGTTCTATGAGCGCGTATAGATCTATCTTATTACTATCCCTGCTTTGTACCGGCCTGCTAAGTCTATTGGCGTGTTCACAGAAAGAAACCGTTACTTTTAAAATAATGTCCTACAACATACGCCATGGTGTTGGACTTGATACCATCTTGGATCTCTCCCGACCTGCCGGGATAATCAGATCACAAAGTCCTGATCTGTGTGGTTTACAGGAAGTGGACAAATATTGCCGTCGTTCAGATAGTACCGATCAAACAGTCTATTTAGCAGAACAAACGGGTTTAACAGGCACTTTTGGCAAGTTTATGAATTACCAGGAAGGGGAATACGGAATGGCGACCCTATCTGACTTACCCCTTGTTTCATCAAAAGTCGTACCCCTGCCCGATGGAAAATATGAGCCTCGTTCATCCCTTGTTCACGAGGTAGAAGTATCACAAGGCCATAGCCTGGTATTTGCTAATGTGCATTTTGATTGGATAGCAGGAGAAGAAGGAATGGTTAGCCGTCTGAAACAGGCAAAAGCCCTGGCGAACTATATAGATGCCTTGGGAAAAGCAAGTATTATAGTTGGGGATTTTAATTGTACACCAGATTCTCCAACGATGCAGTATTTTGCCGAACAGGGATATACGTTTGCCCATAAAGGTGCCGATAGCCTAAGTTTTCAGGGTGCGCATAAAGCCGAATTGGATCACCTGATCTTTAGAAATTCAAGCCAGGTGACCTTCAAATATAAGAAGGTGAGATTGTTAGAAGCACCGATAGAATCTGATCACCGACCTCTGCTAGTGGAAATAGAAGTCACCATAAACTAAGTTTTATTAAATTCAACAGTGGATGACATCAGCTGCTAACAGGGCTTTAGCCTCTTCAGGGTGTATTGAAGGATATTACTGTATATGTAAGACATGATGAACAGATCGATCTTTTTACTCCTGCTGCTACCCGGCATGCTTGCCTGCGGTCGCTATGAAGTTATTGAAGAACGCCCTCCCAATGTCATCATCATTTTTACCGACGATCAGGGCTATCAGGATGTAGGTTCTTTTGGGGCTACGGATATCGAAACTCCTCATCTTGACCAGATGGCCGCGGAGGGGATCAAACTCACGGATTTCTATGCAGCCCAGGCGGTTTGCTCGGCCTCGCGTGCCGGACTCCTGACGGGTTGTTATCCAAACCGACTCGGCGTACACGGTGCCTTTATGCCCGACAGCAAGAAGGGATTAAACCCCTCCGAGACTACCCTGGCCGAAATGCTGAAGGAGATCGACTATAAAACAGGGATCTTTGGGAAATGGCATTTGGGCGATCACCCCGACTTCATGCCCATCAAGCAGGGTTTTGATGAGTATTTCGGCATCCCCTATTCTAACGATATGTGGCCCCTCCACCCCCAACAAGGACCTGTATTTAATTTTGGCCCGCTTCCCTTATATGAGAATGAAACCATCATAGACACCCTGAGCGACCAAAGTAATTTGACAAGCCAGATCACGGAAAGGAGTGTGGACTTCATTAAGAAAAACAAAGACAATCCCTTCTTTTTATATATCGCTCATCCTCAACCCCATGTACCGCTCTATGTTTCGGATAAATTCAAGGGAAAATCAAAAAGGGGTTTGTACGGCGATGTGATCATGGAGGTCGACTGGTCTGTGGGGCAGGTACTGGCGGCCTTAAAAGAATATGAATTGGATGAGGATACGCTTGTCATTTTTACCTCAGATAATGGACCCTGGCTGAGCTATGGGGATCATGCCGGAAGCGCTTATCCGTTACGGGAAGGTAAAGGCACGGCGCTGGAAGGCGGACAAAGAGAGCCTTGTATCATCCGCTACCCAGGTAAAATAAAGCCCGGAAGGGTCATAAATGTTCCGATGATGGCCATAGACATCATGCCGACCCTGGCCCATATTACTGGCGCAGCCTTGCCGGCCAATAAGATCGATGGGAAAAATGTATGGGATATCTGGACGGGTACTTCCAGTCAATCTCCCCAGGAAGCCTATTACTTCTATTACCATGTAAATGAACTTCACGGCATCCGCTATGGGAAATGGAAGCTGTATTTCCCGCACAGCTACCGAAGCCTGAATGGAAAACCGGGCGGCACGGGCGGAATTCCAGTGGACTATGAAACCAACACCATTGAGAATGTAGAACTCTACAACCTCTCGACCGACATTGGAGAAACCACCGATGTAGCAGCCGAACACCCGGAAATTGTGGCCAAGATCAAGTTACTTGGAGATGCCATACGTGCCGAACTTGGGGATGCGTTGACGGAAAAGGAAGGAACAGGAATAAGACCCATTGGTGTAGTTGAGTGATTAAGAGCGTCCATAGTAACGATACGGTGGCAGGCATAGGATTTGTCCTTAAGGCACCTGGTCACGCACTTTATTCCCTAATAAATCTATTAAAGGCAGCTAGCCTATTTGCTTGTAGTAATAGATCTCCTGGCTTTCCACAAGTTCAGACCAGGCCTCTATTTCTTCCATCAAAGCTTCCTGAGATCCCATAATTTCGATCATGGCTTTAAAATGGTCTCCCCTGAAATCATCTGAAAACGGACTCTCCTTACTAACCGGGTCAAAGACCAGCAGGTCGTGCGGACCCGATTCGCCCCGGAATACCATATTCTCGCGCCCAATATCTGTCAGGGCTTGTTTAAACAGGTCCATACCGCGCTTAATACCTTCATCGGCCTTGCCAAATTTAAACTTGATGGCAAGCACCCGGTAATACTGAATATTTTCTGTGGTTTCCTCCTGGCTAAAAGAAGCCGTACTCACAAATAGCGAAGCCAGTAAGACCAAAACAACTTTTTTCATAATGTACTCTTTAAGGTTAGACGAGACATAGAAATGTCCCTTTTAAAAATAGCACAATAAAGTGGGCATAACAACCCGGAAAAGGTGGCATATAGTATTCTAATCTTTTTTGGGTCGCTTTTGGAATTTGGTATTTGATGCCTGCCTGCCTCCAGGCAGGCTTGGAATTTACGCTTATAAACACGCTGCAAAAGGCATCAAATGCAATAGCCAAGGTCCATTTGTACAACAATCAAGTGCAATCACACAAAATTGTCACCTGAATACATTATTTTTAGTAGTATAGTAAGTCGTTCAAGGCCTGTTTCCATTTTTGGACTATGCTATCTTAGGCCTTCTGGAATTTCACTTTGTCGTATAATTTAAAATTTACACTATGTACATTTTTCGCCTGATTATTGTATTAGCACTGCTAAGCTTCGATCTATCTTCCAATAAATATGTAATCCTAGCCCCTAAGACTTCAACGGAAGTTGCAGACATTGATCCTTGTCTTTTAGGTACCTGGCGGGTAGATATTCCAAGCATGAGTATAGCCCTGGATAGGCCGGTTAGTGGATCTATCCTTGTTACTTTTGAAACATCTCCTGTAAATGAAATCACTGCCAGTTTTGATGTTACCATAACCAGAAGGCCTCCACAAAGTGCTACAAAGCGAAGAGTACATAGCGGCTCCCTATCTGCGACCATGGAAATTATAGATCCTGACAACCATTTAAAGAAATTTAAACTGATAAGACTAGAGCTTGGGGAAGAAAATTCACATAAAAGATATAAGGCAGATGGCGACTGGGTAGATATTGAAAATTCAACAGAAGAGTTTTTTCGAAACACCACATTTGTCTATAGTGATTGTTCTGCTAGCATGCTGATAGGCATGTATGCCATTAAATTAAATAAGGAGCCATGATAACTTTCTGAAAGGCTCAAGGAAACTTTTCAAGTTTCATAGTCCTGTGATTAGTTACTCATAACTAATAATTACGGCTTTTCTTCATTGTTACAATAACAAGAATACATCCACCTAAGCCAGGTCGCTCTAACAAAATAGCAAATCCTACGCTTGGAATTTGGGTTTTGGCATTTGTCCTGTAGTACGTGCTACAGGGCTGCATTTCCCCGATTAAGGGCCATAAAATCAGGCAAGGGGAAGAGGCATAGAGAACCGTTCACAGAGGATATTTGCGGGTGGTCGGGATTGGTGCATTTATAACGAAAAAAGGGGCTGTTGACAGAGCGATTCCACGCTTTACCCCAAGTATGAGGTTATCTCTTTGTAAACCCAAATCTTATGAAAAAGAGGACTACATACTCGATTTTCGTTTACGGCTTTAGCGGTTTTTGCTTGCTATGGTCCCTGTACATTCTTATTTCTATTGTATAGAATGTATCAAACGAAAGTGTAACAGGCCCTTTTATTGGGTAGCCTTAACGGGCACACAAAACCCCCTGGCGTAATGTCAGGGGGTTTTTATTTTCCGCTGTTTCAACCCCCCTTCCCCCCTTGTATGTCACTAAAATTTGCTGTCTACCTCCCATAAAAACCACGGTAAACTACCGCTAATTCGGGCAAAGCGCTTTTAGGGAAAAGTACGTTCACAGAGGATATCTGCGGGTGGTCGGGATTGGTGCATTTACAACGAATAAAGGGGCTGTTGGCAGAGCAGATCTACGCCAAAAGCCTTATACGGGGTTATCTCTTTGTAAACCCCAATGCTATGAAACGAAGAACTACATTTTCCTATTTTGTATACAGCTACTGCTTTTTTTGCGTGCTGTGGTCTATGTACGTCCTGCTCTATTTTGTGTAAAAGCAAAATTCAGTCAGGAAACAGCCCTAAAAAAATAATCCCCTGTAGCAAGCCGTGGAGTGAGCTAAGCTCTACTTCATGTGTACTGCAGGGGTTTTTTGTTTTCACTCATTTGCTTTAACCATATTTCCTACGATTTCTTAGTACATTTAGCATTCGCTAAAACTTAAAAAATGAGAAAATTAATTCCACTCCTTGCGTTATTAATGTTTGGAGCTTCTTGCAAGAAGGATAAAAGACAATCAATAACACTTACTTATCCTGAAACAGCAACTGTGGACACAGTAGATACATATTTTGGCACGGAAGTACCAGATCCATTTCGTTGGTTAGAAGATGATATGAGCGATGAAACTGGGGAATGGGTGAAAACACAAAACGAAGCAACCTTTGGCTATTTAAATAACATACCATATCGTGAAGAACTTAAAGAACGATTGGAAAAACTTTGGAACTACGAAAAAGTAGGTTCGCCATTTAAAGAAGGTGATTACACGTATTTCTACAAAAATGATGGTTTACAAAACCAATACGTAATTTACAGGTACAAAACAGGAGACGATCCTAAGAATGCAGAAGTGTTTTTAGATCCAAATACTTTTAAGGAAGATGGGACCATTTCACTTGGAGGTGTTAATTTCACTAATAATGGCAGTCTTTTGGCATATAGTATTTCCGAAGGTGGAAGCGATTGGAGAAAAGTGCTGGTTATGGAGGCTGGAACCAAAAAGATCCTTGACGATACTTTGGTTGATATTAAA
>CAMYJF010000048.1 GCA_947258555.1 uncultured Eudoraea sp.
TGTTATTTCCGCTGCCGTTTTACGTGCATTTTCGGAAGTGTTCTTTTAACACGCTTGCGTGCCTGTGTTGCTTTTCCTGATTTAGATTTCAGGAATTGCAAATAGCCCTGGCCACCAAATTCATATACCGTACCGCTATCCGGGTGATATAATTCTATGGAGCCGTCATCGATCACATAGAGTTCAAAATAATCGTCCCCTAAATAATCGTAATCGAGCGTCAGTGTTTTTAAAGAGGCATCACCGGGCACATCGTATACTGTGTAAATTCCTTCGTAATCCCAGACAAGTTGGTTCGTGGGAGTTCCTGTCTCATCGACAGAAGACCTGAACGTATCGCTGGATCCACCGCTAAGGAATTGTAGAAAATTCTCATCGTCAAATTCATTGAGTGCGCCTTCCACACTGGTAAATGTTTTTTCCCAGGCTTCATACTCCTGAAGGAAGTAGTGTATGTTCTCATAAAAGACCTGATCGTAATCGAAGTTATTTCGCTGATATCCTTCCAAATAATAAGAGGTATCTGTTCGCGGTTCATACAATTCAATCGTATTCCCGTTCACTGCATAAACATCCAATAACCAGAGTCCGTCTATATCGTGATCGATCTCAACCGATCCTTGCAGGGTGTCATAATACCCCACTTGAATACCCATTCCATTCCCGGTACTACCAATTCCAACTATGTTGTTATTGGCATAAAGAATACCGTTCCTGAAAGAGAGCGTAAAGGCCCGTTGTACAAAAGGTACTTCCCCACGACCTTTAGTCGCATGGATATCTACATACCAGAGATCATAAGTCTCCAATACACGAGCTGTATTATAGGCTGAGCTAGTTATAAAATCATCGGTCAGGATCACTTCTGTATAGCATGAACTGCTAAGTGTCCCGACAATCAAAAGTCCGAAGAGTAATTTTTTTGCCTTCATAATACTGCTTTTTTTGGTTCACCCTATATAAAACAAGCTTCATGCCAATTTTGTATCTTCCTTATTTTCAATAACTTATAATGTATAATGGATTCTTGAATTATCCGTATGTTTGCTTTCAGTCAAGACGCAAAACACGATGGATACAGCCAGGAAATATGCGGTTTTTGGAGGCGGAAGCTGGGGTACTGCCCTGGTGAAAATGCTATCAGAAAACCTGGATAATATCACCTGGTATATGCGTAATACCGATGCGATCTCCTACATTGAAAAAGAGCGACATAATCCTAATTACCTGACTTCAGTTGAGTTGCATTTAGATCGATTGACCTTGACGGACGATATAAACCGTGCTGTAGAAGAAAATGACATCCTGATCTTCGCTATTCCCTCTGCCTTCCTGAATGCCGAACTGGGTAAATTAACGGCCTCTTTAAAGGGCAAGATCCTTTTCTCTGCCATCAAAGGGATCGTACCAGAGACCGGCTTGATCATAGGGGAACATTTTCACAAGGAATATGGCATTGATTATGAGCAAATAGGTGTGATCACCGGACCTTGTCATGCCGAGGAAGTAGCACTTGAACGCTTGTCCTATCTAACCATTGCCTGTTTTGATACGGAAAAAGCGAAAGAAGTAGCCTCGAAACTTCAGAGTCACTATATCAAAACCAAAATTTCCGATGATATCATAGGTACGGAATACGCAGCCATGCTCAAGAATATTTATGCCCTGGCAGCAGGTATCGCACATGGCCTGGGCTATGGCGACAATTTTCAGTCTGTTCTGATGAGCAATGCCATCCGTGAAATGAAGCGATATATCCGGAGAGTACACAAGATGAAGCGGAATATCAATAATTCTGCCTACCTGGGCGATCTGTTAGTAACGGGTTATTCAACCTTTAGCCGGAATCGCATGTTCGGCAATATGATCGGGAAGGGATATACGGTGAAAAGTGCCATGATGGAGATGAATATGGTAGCCGAAGGGTATTATGCCACTAAAACGGCCTATGAACTCAAAAGTACATTTACAAAAAAAGTGCAATCTCCTATTATTGATGCCGTATATGGTGTTTTGTATCAAGGCAAGAATGCCAGGAGGACTTTCAAAGCCCTAACAGACCGACTCGATTAGGCCCTGTCCGGGGTAAATATGGAATGCGTCTCTATTTTTTGTTTCAGCTTCTTTTTCCAGCGCTGTAAATCCTTATCGCTCGCCCCTGCAAATTCACGAAACTCATCCAGGACTACGGATAGATTGTCCTTCATTTGTTCAATGTTGAAATAGAGTCGACCCGTTCTCCGAATAAAGAAATCCATGGGCGTACTTACACGCTCATATTGAATGGTAAACTGTACTTCAGCTCGTATAAGTCGCTCTGAAGGTTCTCCATTTTCCAGCCCATCAAAGATATCCAGGAGAATTTCTGTCTGCTTGCCATAGGTCGTAACCAGGTACCAGGCGTCATACTCGGACAGGCCCACTTGCTTTGCCCTGTCTTCAACGGTGGCCATGTATTTCTTTACATGTTTGAATTTCTTGAAATCACTGCCCATCAGGGGAATGGCATCTGTATGGCATTTTTTAAAAAGCTCCTTTTCTGGATCGGGCATTTCACCAACTACCTTATTTACGGCACGCTCAGCCATTTTTCTATAGCCTGTAAGTTTTCCGCCGGCAATGCTGATCAAGCCGGAATTGGAAACAAAGATCTCATCCTTGCGTGATAATTCTGAAGCTGATTTTCCCTCTTCCTGGATGAGTGGTCTGAGTCCGGCCCATGAAGATTGAATGTCTTCCAGTCCCAAATCAACCGAAGGAAACATGTTATTCACGGCGGCGATCAAGTACATGGCATCGGCCAGCTTGGTAGTCACCTCGTCTTTGTCTTCATTGTAATTGGTATCTGTTGTTCCTACGTAGGTAGTCTTACCACGTGGGATGGCAAACATCATCCGGCCATCGGGCACATCAAAATAGATACTTTGATTTACTGGTAATTTCTTATGTGGAAATACCAGGTGCACCCCCTTGGTTAAATGCAATTGCTTTCCTTGTTTAGAGTTGTTGACAGAGCGCAAGGTGTCTACCCAGGGGCCTGCTGCATTTATAACATACCTGGCCTCTATGTTGATCTCTTCACCGGACAAATGATCTGAAACGATCACCCCGTTCACTTTCTTCTTTTTATACAGAAAATCTTTTACCTCGACATAGTTCAACGCCTCAGCTCCAAAGTGCAGGCTGGTCTTTAGTACCTCTGTGGTGAGCCGGGCATCATCTGTGCGATACTCTGCATAATAGCCAGCCCCGTTTAATATCTTTTTGGGAAGCAGGGGTTCCATGGCCATCGCTTCCTCTTTCTCCAGCATTTGCCTTGCATCATCTCCGCTTACTTGTGCCAGTATATCATAGACTTTTAATCCGATCGAGGTTAGCCACTTTCCATAAGATCCATTTTCGATCAGTGGCAGCAGCATTTTTTCCGGTAAGACGAGATGAGGCGCCAATTTGTGCACGATGGCCCGTTCCGAACCCACTTCATGGACAAGCCAAAAATCAAACTGTTTTAAGTAGCGTAATCCCCCGTGGATGAGTTTTGTGGATTTACTACTTGTCCCCGAGGCAAAATCTCCTTTTTCCAGGAGTAGTACACTCATCCCGCGGGAAGCGGCATCCAGCAAAATACCGGCACCGGTGATACCCCCTCCAATGACAATGAGGTCATATGTTGTCTTTTTTATGGTCGATAGGGATTCTGATCGCTCAAGGTTGGAGAAAGGAAGCGGGTTTTTCATAGCGGCGTAAAGATAAGGTGTTAGCCTCCAAATTCATATTCCCGTTCCACCTTACATATGCGAACCTTGTACCAGGAGTACCAGATTCGCCGTCCTTCGTTTTGCGCAAATTTATGTTCGGAAACAGCTTTCCAGGCTGCGATTGCTTTCAGGCTTTCCCAATAGCTAACCGAAATCCCCAGGCCATCCCTGGCGCTTTCAAAGCCAAGGTAACCGGGTTGCTGTTTGGCCAGGGCTTCCATTTCTGCCGCCATTTCAGAATAACCTTTGTCGACAGAAGTGCGTGTATTTGAAAAAATGACTGCGTAATAAGGTGGTTTCATATATCAATCCAAAAATTCCTTTTCCATAAAATAAGTGACTATGGCTTCTTTCATCAGTACAGATTGTTCACCCGCTTTTAAAACGGGTAATTGATCTTTTATTTCATAATGGGGCCAGCCATCATCGTCAAAAAAACTGAATTCGTAATAGCCATAGGGTTCAAGCAATCGGCAAATGGCGATATGCATCAGGTTCAGCTTTTCATCCTTGGTAAACTCCCTGTGAAATTGTCCTAATTCCTGAATGCCTATCAGATAGATCACCCCATCCAGGTCAAGATCCTCTCCGTCAGAGAATTGCTCTGTCAGCCTTAATACCAGTGTTTCCCAACGTTCTTTTAGCTTGCTGTCCCTTGACATGTATTGTTAAAAAATGATTTGCCAAAGTTACGAATCTTATATGCTATCTTTGTGTAAACCAGCGTATATGGGTTTTTTGGATGTCTTAATTGGTGTCTTATTGGCATACGGATTATTCCGGGGCCTGAAGAATGGTCTCTTTGTTGAACTTGCGGCTATAGTAGCATTAGTGGCAGGTTTATATGGCGCTATACACTTCTCTTATGTTGTTGGGGACTACCTGGCAGCCAATATGGATTGGAATGAAAAGTACATTCATTTGGCCGCTGTGATCATCACCTTTATCATTATTGTCTTCATCGTACATCTTGCGGGTCGCTTATTGACCAAGATCGCCAATGTGGCCCTTATTGGATTTGTAAATAAGATCGCCGGAGGTATCTTTGGCGCCTTAAAAGTAGCTGTGATCCTGGGTGGACTCCTCGTCTTTTTTGACCGGGCTAATAATTCCTTAAACCTGATCAGCGAGGAAAAAAAGGAACACTCAATTTTTTACAACCCTTTACGGGAACTGGGGGGTTTTGTTTTTGACAATGTTTTGAAGGATGCCACAGAAAAAGTGAAAGACGCTACCACAAAGTCTGAACCCCCTTCTACCGAATAAGATTCAAGAAAACACTTACGTATCCTTCCTTCTTTAACCGGATTTCCGAGTAGTTGTGCATTTCATCGAAAAATATTTCATTTTAACTAAGTCTGACCCTATTTTATTTAATATTACTCAAGCTAACCATCCACGTTAGTTAAACACTACCGAAAACACATCCCCATTCTTGCCATATAGTAGAAGAACACTATATGAAAATGAGATTGCTTTTAGCATCCCTCATCATGGTATTTTTGGCGAGTTCCTGTAGCACCGATCCCATCGAGCCAACAGATGTACCTTCAGCCATTAACGCCGTAGAGGTAGAACACGAATTATTGGGCATTGTCAATGCGCACAGAAGTGCCATGGGTCAAGGCGATCTGTCTTTTAGCCCGGTTGCTTATGAGCATGCCAATGATCATAATGATTACATGGTTGCTACCGGTACGTTAAGTCACCATAATTTTAGCTTGCGCGCCTCACAGATCTCTTCTGAGACAAATGCCGAATTCGTGGCAGAAAACATAGCCAAAGGATATGCTACTGCTGCTGAAGCTTTCCAGAATTGGCTAGACAGTCCGAATCACAAGCGTACATTGGAAGACGATTTCACCCACACTGCCATAAGTGTAAAAGTAGACGATAACGGCACTTTTTACTACACCCAGTTGTTCTACAGATAGGCTCTTTTCCTTGCTTTATTGATTATCTTTGATATAATTGAACTCACTTAAATTTTGTAGTCATGCCAATCCGTGAACCTTTCAATTTACTGAAATGGGTAGAAGAGAACAGAGATTCTCTTAAACCCCCTGTAGGGAACAAAAATGTATATAAAGATGCCGGAGATTATATTGTTATGGTGGTAGCAGGTCCCAATGCCCGCAAAGATTATCACTATAATGAAACCGAGGAATTATTTTACCAGCTCGAAGGAGAGATAGAAGTACATATACAGGAAGACAGGCAGAAAAAGACAATGAAACTAGGTCCTGGTGATATGTACTTGCACCCGGCACGTGTACCCCATTCTCCGGTAAGACATGAAGGCTCAATAGGATTAGTGGTAGAAAGAAAACGGGATCAGATGGAAGTAGATGACGGGCTGCTTTGGTTCTGTGATAATTGCAACCATAAATTATACGAGGCCTATTTTACACTCCACGATATTGAGAAAGATTTTTTGAAACATTTTGAAAAATTCTATGGCTCTGAGGAGTTGAGGACTTGCAAAAATTGCGGTACCGTCATGGAAGCCGATAAACGCTTTGTGGCCAATCCCTACGACTAGGTGGAGTGGCTTGTACCTATACTCATAGGCCTTGTGGCCCTTCTGCATTTGTATTTCTTATGGCTGGAGATGTTTGTCTGGACAACTAAGGCGAAAAAAGTTTTCAGGAATTTTCCCGATTCCTTATTCGAGCCTACAAAAACAATGGCTGCCAACCAGGGACTTTATAATGGATTCCTGGCAGCCGGTTTGATCTGGACATTCTTTATCAGTGATCCGCATTGGAAAGCCTATATCAGTATCTTCTTTCTGAGCTGTGTACTAATCGCCGGTATTTATGGGGCTTTCACTGTCTCCAAAAAGATCTTTTATGTTCAAGGGCTGCCTGCATTGATCGCCTTGATCCTGCTTCATTTAGTGTAAGAGAAAAGCCCGGTATTTCCCTATTTCATCCGCTTGAATATTTGTAGCTTTGCCAGCACAAAATCTTGTAATTAAATAGTAACGGAATGGGTACGACTGTGGTAGACTTTGGGATGGATAAAGCCCTGGAACAATTAGGACTCAAAAAAGAAAATAAAGGAACATATAC
Organism: uncultured Eudoraea sp.; assembly: GCA_947258555.1. Taxonomy (GTDB): domain Bacteria; phylum Bacteroidota; class Bacteroidia; order Flavobacteriales; family Flavobacteriaceae; genus HDS-28. The sequence goes on from CAMYJF010000048.1 coordinate 6,833, forward strand.
CGGAAATGGATTCTTTGATTCCGAGGAAATGATAAGCTCAATTTCACCTGTTGATGGAGAAGAGATCGGAAAGGTGGGCATAACTACGCCTGAGGGGTATGAAAAAGTGATCCAGACTGCCCAGGAGGCTTTTATTTACTGGAGAAGTATTCCTGCTCCCCAGAGAGGTGAGATCGTTCGGCAATTTGGCGACCGGCTTCGGGAGCTAAAAGAACCCCTGGGAAAATTGGTGTCCTATGAAATGGGTAAATCCTACCAGGAAGGCCTGGGAGAGGTGCAGGAGATGATTGACATTTGTGATTTTGCCGTTGGCTTGTCCAGGCAATTGCACGGACTTACCATGCACTCCGAACGTCCCGGACACCGGATGTACGAACAGTACCATCCGCTAGGCATTGTTGGGATCATTTCTGCATTTAACTTCCCGGTTGCTGTTTGGGCTTGGAATACAGCCCTGGCCTGGGTTTGTGGTGATGTATGTGTCTGGAAACCTTCTGAAAAAGCACCTTTGTGTGGTGTTGCTTGCCAGCATATCATTTCCGGCGTATTGGCAGAAAATGGTATGCCTGAAGGAATTTCCTGTTTGATCAATGGGGACTATCGCGTTGGAGAAATGATGACTAATGATAAACGTATCCCCCTTATCTCCGCTACGGGATCTATCCGTATGGGTAAGATCGTAGCACAAGCCGTTGCGGCCCGACTTGGAAAATCTTTGTTGGAATTAGGAGGGAATAATGCCATCATTGTAACTCCGGATGCCGACATAAAAATGACGATAATTGGTGCTGTCTTTGGTGCCGTAGGAACAGCCGGACAGCGATGTACCTCTACACGCAGGCTGATAATTCACGATTCTAAATACGATGAGGTAAAGAATGTTTTGACAGACGCCTATAGCCAATTGCGCATTGGGAATCCGCTCGATGAGAACAATCATGTAGGTCCGCTGATCGATACAGATGCAGTTGCCATGTATCAGAAAGCCTTAGAGGATGTAGTAGAACAAGGCGGGAACATACTTGTCGAAGGTGGCGTCCTTTCCGGAGAAGGGTATGAAAGCGGTTGTTATGTAAAACCGGCTATCGTGGAAGCCCAGAACGAATTTCAGATCGTACAGCATGAAACCTTTGCGCCCATCTTGTACTTACTTAAATACTCAGGGAAGGTGGAAAATGCGATTGAAATGCAAAATAATGTGGTTCAGGGCCTCTCTTCGGCTATTATGACCAATAATCTTCGTGAAGCTGAGCGCTTCTTGTCAGCCGCCGGAAGCGATTGCGGAATTGCCAACGTTAATATCGGTACTTCAGGTGCTGAGATAGGTGGTGCATTTGGTGGTGAGAAAGAAACCGGAGGCGGTAGGGAATCAGGTTCGGATGCCTGGAAGATTTACATGAGGCGCCAGACGAACACTATCAACTACACCGAAGACCTCCCGTTAGCCCAGGGCATTAAGTTCGATCTATAAAAGAAACCCACCAACAGGATTTCTAGATTTGTGGCTACCATGCAACACGGTTACTAGTTGTTGGTGGGTCTATAAGCACTAGTCATGTTGCCATGACTAGCTATGCAGAACATACTAAGGCCCCCCAACCTTTGATGAACTGCATTCTTTTAGTTTCCTGCACCCGGCATAACGTTGTCCTATGCCGAAACCCATACGATCCATCAATGATGAAGGATATAGGCCTGGCCAATACAAGACGAAATCTATTGTGATCGGGTGAAGTCATTTTTGTTTATTGGTTGTTTGTTTTGATACCGATTCATTCTGGTTATCAGAAAAGCCCGTTGCTGCAGACACATCAACGGGAATTTCTAAACTAACCAAACTAAACCAAATGAATCAAAGTAATTAGTACATCAAACCTGACTTCAATGCCAGAACTTAGTTGGGAGAAGAAAGGCTTGTTTACTTATTAAATCTAATGTCTATAAAAAAAACTTATCAAACAGCCCATTACGTATAGATGGTCATAAATCCTGTATAAATGGTGATTTCTAAGTGCTAAATGCCTTTGATGACCCATTATTCGGGCATTTTGAAGGAAATTTCCTTACCAATTATTGTTAATTTTTTAATACATTGTAAGCTAACCACTTTAAGAATTAACTATGAATGCGAAAAAAACCAACCTCATCGGCATTGTGATCGCCATCTTAGCCGGCACCTATTTTTTCGCTATGTATTGTGACGCGTGTCAGTCCGGCGATACATCACAAGCTGCAACTGAAGAGGTTGCCTTGAAAAACTGATTCTCTAACCACATAAACTATATAAAATGGATTTTTCAACGATTTGTATTTGGTGCTGGGTGATCCCACTGCTGGTGGGTGCGATCTGCGCTTATTTGGGCTACTTGATCGGAAAGAGTTCTGCCAAAGGAGTAGATACCTCCGGCGATCTCCAAATACTACAAAATAAGAATGCACAATTGGAAGCAGACCTGGCTGTGTGCCGGGATTCACTGAATACTGCCAGTGCAGGGGACGATGCTCAAGCGGAAGCACCTGTGAAGGAAGATGAATTTGATGCAAATGCTGCAAAAGCGGCCATTGGTAAATCTATAAAGCTTAATGACCTGAAGGTCATTGAAGGTATTGGCCCTAAAATTGAAGGCTTGTTTAATAATGAAGGGATTACGACCTGGGGCGGTTTAGCTGACCTGAACGTAGCGCGCTGTCGTGAAATTATAATGACCGGCGGAAATCGCTATCGGCTACATGATCCGGCCTCATGGCCGATGCAGGCACGTATGTGTGCAGAAGGAAAATGGAAAGACCTCGCACGATGGCAGGACGATCATAAACACGGAAAACTATAAATTACAAACCGGCTTTCAGGCCGGTTTTTTATTGCGCCCCTTTTCTCCCGGATATAACGTATATACGGGATCGCTCTGCCAGATCTTGCGGCTATCAATATCCATGGCCGTCAGGGGTCCTTTAAATGCGGCCCCGGTATCAATATTCCAGACACTTGCTGCTTGTACAGGTACTGTTTTGCCAATACGAGTAACAGGTGTATGTCCTATATAGATCTCCTTGTACAGTTGTAGTCGCTTGGGATAACGATCAGATTCCACAGATAAACCGGGATCCAGAGACAAGGCCATTTCCCACAGCGTGCGATCCCAGTAAAACATCTTGCTGAAATATTCATAGGCCACACCGTGCATGTTAGTAAAGCCCGCATGAACGAATAGTCTGTTTTCCTTATCTAAATAATAGGGCTTGAGTCCCTCAAAAAATGTTAGGTGTTCTTTCTTCTCCTTACCAGAGATCCCTCCGTAAGAAGCCATTGTTTCGGCGCCTCCCTGCCGTGACCACAGCGATAGTACATCGCCCGAACTGAGCCAGTCTCTGCATAACTGATCGTGATTCCCCAGGATATAAATGCAGGTGTTTCTCTTACCCAATTCGATCAAAAAGCTGATAGTTTGAGCGGCCTCGCTCCACCCATCTACATAATCCCCGAGGAAGATCAATGTATCTGAAGCCGTAACCTCAGCACGCTCCAATACCTGCTTTAGTGCACGAAGCCCTCCATGAATATCCCCTATGACTAATTTCCTGCTCATGCAAAAAAGCTTATTAGTGCAACGACTACGATAATGGCCAGGACCAGGAAGAATATTTTCCAGAAGGAAATAGGATGGGTCCCATGTATCTCGCCGGTTTGTCCATTGATATAAAAGTGATAATTCCTCCCTTTATAATGATAGGCACTGAGATATAAAGGCAGAAGAATATGCTTGAAGGTTTCTTCCGAAAGCTTGATATCTGCCTGGTGTATACGCTGTGTATCCCCACCGATGTCTCTCCTTATCCAATTATGTGCGATCTCCTTTGCACGTTGGAAAGAACGGTGATGCCCTTCCTTTAACGGTATGGTATATTTTTCAGTGACAAAACCCGATAGGTAGTTGGAGTTATAGGGAACGAGTTCCTTTATATTCCAGCGGGAAATACCCGAAGGTATCTCAGCTTGTTTCTTTTTAGAGGCATTGATCAGGATATCGTCTACAAAGCCGCCTACTTCGCCAGAAGCTGGTTGCCAACGTGTCTTCCGGACTTTCTTCATTTGAACACCTTGAGGGGTTTTCACCCGCTGCGTCTCATAGTAATAATCTCCGCGTTGGCCCACATAGCGTGCTTTAAGTTGAGAATCAAACGTCCAATAAGGGATATACACTCCATGGAGTCCTTCCGGATCCAGGGCTGCTCTTTTTAGTTTATTAGGCGCAAACCAGATCTTCCCAACCCAACTTTTAAAGATCTTTCTTGCCGATTTCTGATCGAGCTGAAAGGGGATCAATGCCCCCGGAAGGATCCAGCCTTCCTTTTCTACATCCTCACGGATCAAGGGTTCTCCGCAATACACGCAGTGGAGCGATTTATAACTCTCTTCTACATGCTGGTTCCCACCGCAATTCTTACAATGCAGAAGGTCTATCGTCTCAGTAAAGGCCTGGTCGCCCACAACTTCCAGATAGTGTTGCAATTCCAACTCTTCGAAGCTGCTTTTGGCCTGCTCAATGAATTCTTCATACCCGCAATACTCACACTTGATCTGGTGTGATCCGGGTTTGTATTTCAATTCAGCGCCGCAATTGGCACAAGCCTTCTTCTTTTCGGAGAGCTTGGTATCTTCCATAGACTAGCTTATCCGGGTTATTATTCAGGGTATTTCCAATGCCTTCTCAGTTTTCGGGCAGTGGTGGTGGGGTGGCTCCACCTAAAAATGCTTTAAGTTCTTCTACGTCCTGAAGAGGCGACCAATTGGCCAGGCCTTGTTTCCATATAAGCGTATCCCTATTTACTGTCCGATTCGCAAATAATTCTTTGAGCTTATCAAAAGTAACGGGGCCTGATTGCTGACCATTAACCGCGTAATGATACATGACCTGAACCGGGATTGGAGGCGGTGCAGGCGTAGCCACAGGAGCACCTCCAAAGGGTTGCTGGGTTGCCTGAGGATTCATCATAGTACCCATTTGCTGAGCGAGCACAAAGCCCATACCCATACCCATACCGGCACCGGCTGTTCCGCCTTCATTCTTAGCCGCTTCTTCCATGGCCTTAGCTGCCTTGAATTGGGCGAGTT
>CAMYJF010000049.1 GCA_947258555.1 uncultured Eudoraea sp.
AAAGGAGCCACTGTGTATACCTGGTCCCAGATAGGAGACCGGGTATCCAGCCTCGAATACCCTTCTAAGTTCATAGCCGTCTTCCCCATACTACAGAATTCCTAATCTCTTAAAAGTAGGGAACTACAAGAGGGAAAACCATGATAATTGTCAGGTAGAAACAAGCCCAAATAAGACAGGTGTTAAATACGCTAAGACCTACCCGGATCAACATTCCTGGATACTGCTGAGATCCGTGAGCAGCTAGTGTGTTAATGATAATTGTCATAGTCAGTCTGGACTGTGAGTTATACATTCACATAAAACCTAATTATGAAGGGTTCCTTGAAATTGGGTCGAGTTGCAGGAATAAAAATTGAAGTTCACTGGACATTCATCCTACTGCTTATTTGGGTTGTCTTTTTGGATGTCCGCCGGGGTGGTACTATGGCTACTGCCCTCTTGAACATCGCCCTTATCCTATTCTTATTTGTCTGTGTTGTTTTGCATGAATTGGGGCATTCCCTGACTGCGCGTAGATTTAATATTCCTACCAAAAAAATTACGCTGCTGCCAATTGGTGGTGTGGCTTCAATTGAAAAAATGCCGGAAAAACCAAGCCAGGAATTGTTGGTTGCCCTTGCCGGACCTGCTGTGAATGTAGTACTTGCGCTCCTTCTTTATTTAGTCGTCCCGATACAAACATATATGAGCCTCGATGCGGCTAATTTAGAGAATCTACTAAGGGCACCCAGTTTGCAAACCCTCTTATTTTACCTCTTAATTGCTAATGTAATGCTCGTGCTGTTCAATATGATCCCTGCCTTTCCCATGGATGGCGGAAGGGTTTTGAGAGCACTCTTGTCGTATCGAATGGATCGGGTTAAAGCTACGGATATAGCGGCTTCGATCGGACAAGTATTTGCCGTTATCTTTTTTGTTCTTGGGTTACTTTATAATCCTTTCCTTGTGTTGATCGCTTTATTCATTTTTATAGGTGCCTATGGTGAAAATCAAATGGTAAAACAAACTTCCATGATCGAAGGCTACCTAATTGAAAATGCAATGCTGACTAAAATTACCCTCCTGAAACCTGAGGATACCATTGAACAGGCTATTGAACTTATCCTGGCAGGAACAGAAAAAGACTTTGTAGTGGTTGATCAGGAGAAGATCGTTGGGATCCTGTATCAAAAGGATATCATAGGCCATGTTAAATTCGGCAGCATGGAAGTCAGGGAAATAATGAAGCCAAATTTCAGGACGATCGCCAAAAATGAGGCTTTACAGAAATTTTTTGAACTGGTGAATAAGGAAGGACAGCGTTTCTTTCCGGTAACCGGGGTTGGCGGAGTGTTGGAAGGTGCTATTGATATGCATAATGTTAGTGAGTTCTTGCTCATTAGATCACAGCTTATAAACTAATAAGGCACAGCACCCCTACAGGAAGATCTTTCCAGACAAACTATGTCGCATTAAGTTGATTTATATCATAGTATAATTGCCTGGTATATAGTAAGTTTTCCTTTGGGTAGTATTTAAATATGGAACTGCGTAAACAATGAGTGAACTATGTCTTGGTTAAAAACATTTAATATAGCCGATTGGATCTCTTTCTACAGAATCCTCGCCGCGCCAATATTATTAGTTCTCATTGGGCTGGAAGCCAGGGAAGTCTTTACCTGGATGCTGCTTATTAGTTACCTGACAGACGGGATAGATGGCTTTGTGGCACGTTCCTTAAATATCAGCAGTGCACGCGGTTCACAATTAGATTCTTATGGCGATCAAATGACATTGGTTGTTGCCCTAATCGGATTGTTAGTTTTTGAAAATGAGTTTATCAATGAAAATTATCAACTGATCCTGATCGCCTTTGTTCCCTATATCATTCAAATAGTCGTAGCATTCAGGAAGTATGGCAAAGCCACTGCATTTCACACCTATTTAGCCAAATTATCCGCCATAGTTCAATCCGTATTCATTCTTTGGTTATTGTTCTTTGGACCTGTTTATCCGTTATTCTATTTGATGATAATCTTAGGAGTCATTGAAACTGTAGAGGAAATTGCATTGATCTATATGTTTGATGAATGGGTTGAAGGCGTAAAGGGAATATATTGGGCAATTCGAGATAAGCGGAGGTTAAAAAAGGAAGTATAGCGGAAAAACCTGTGACGGCAAACTAAATCATAAATCCTAACCAATGTAATAGAATAGAATGGCGTTATGGGCTACACTAAATTTTTATTAATCAAACAAAAAGTATCATGTCCGTATTGAAAGTTATTGAGATTTTAGGGAATTCAGATGAAAGTTTTGAAGATGCGATCCAAAACATCGTAAAAGAAGTATCCAAAACGGTAGATGAAGTTAAATCAGTCTATGTCCAAGACATGCAGGTGACCATCAAGGATAACAAGATCGATCAGTATCGTGTTAACGCCAAAGTAACCTTCGGTATCAAATAGGGAAATTAGGAACAACCTTGCATATAGGTTTACAGAACTAGGTATGCGTATTCAAAATGGCAATCGCTTCCGCATCGCTCACCTGGTCAAAGCGTTCATAAAAGTGGCCAACTGAATAAAAATTTTGTGGTTGTAAGAGGCAAACCACCTCATCGATGTCCGGAGCATCTTCCATCAATTTAACTGCTGAAGGTGGCGCGACGGGAATGGCGGCTACGGTTCTTGCGGGTTGTTGTTGTTGCACTAATGCCGCTGTTACTAGTATGGTATTCCCGGTGGCAACACCATCATCTACAAGGATCACTGTTTTATTATTCAAAGAACTGGGGCTACGGTTCTCATAATATTGCTCCTGACGCTTGCGTAATTTTTCCCGAATACGCCTGGTTTCCTCCTCCAAATAGGAATGCGATATACCGGCCACATCGCTAAGTACACGATTCTCCAAACTAACAGCTCCAATAGCGTACTCCTTATGGTGGGGGTGACCGATCTTCTTACTCAAAGCCACATCCAGTGGAGATTCCAGTGCTTTTGCCACCACAGCACCTAAAGGGAGGCCCCCTCTCGGAATAGCGATAACTACGACATCATCGCCTTTATATTTCGACAATGCCTCGACCAATTGTAATCCCGCATCGATTCGGTCTGTAAACATATCCTTTAGCTTGAACACCTCGGCTTGATTATTCTTCCTGCTTTGCCTTTTTTGCTTCTTCCTTCTCAAGTTTTTTGAAATATCGCCGCGTCAGGAAATTGTGCTTTAACGCTTCCATATTTTCATTAAACTTCGACGTGCCTTCTTCGATATGTATCATAGTATTTTCAATACGGCGTACCAGCGTAGTGTCTGTGATCAGATAATCTACTGTACCCTCTGCCCTATTGATCTTTTGCACCAGACTATCCAGTGTAAGGGAAAGGGTGTCCATACGTGTACTTACACGCCCCATATCACTAATCACTCCCCTGAAATCCCGGGCACTAAGACTATCTGTTAGTAGAATTCCTGCGATGCTTTGTTCCAAATCGACCTTTTGTACTTCCGTATTCAGTTTATTGAGGATGTCACTTGCCTGGCTGCTTGCTCTGCGTAGATTACCAACAGTCCGGCTAAGGTCTTTAGCCATTATCGTATCATTCAGTAGTTTCCCCAGAACACCGGTACCTTCATTCATGGAGGCAGTGGTTTTGAGTAGTTCTTTGGTGAGTAAAGCGGCATTCTCATTCGTGACATTTAATGTACTGAGCATATCTTTTGCCTCAATACGGCTATAGGTTTTGATCTGTTCGCCATCCCGGATCAGTGCGGCGCTGCCTTCTCCCGGAACAATACTCACGATCATACTTCCGACCAGGCCATCAGAGCCAATGGTTGCAATCGCATTTTGCTTAATGTGATCCAGCATACTCCCATCCATTTTCATGATAACAAGGATCGTGGTATCATTTTCCATCTCGATACGTCTGACGGTACCTACATTTATACCGGAATACCTAACATTATTGCCGGTTTGCAGCCCGTTCACATTCTTAAATATTGCGTGAAGGTCAAAGGTTTCTCCAAACAAATTTTGGCGATCTCCGATCAGATACGCCCCTATCACTAGCGATAGCGTTCCCAGTATCACAAATAGTGCAAGCCTGATATTTTCTTTTGCTGTTCGTTCCATATCGCCTATTTTTTAAAGAAAGCCTGAACTTTCGGGTCTTCATTCCGATTGAGCTCTTCATAAGATCCCTGGGCATAGTTTATCCCATCAACCAGCAGGATCATACGCTCGGAAATTACACGTGCACAATCCACATCATGGGTAATGATAAGGGAGGAAGTTCCATATTTCTTCTGGATACTTCGCATTAATTCTATGATCCCTTTTGAGGTAATGGGATCCAATCCGCTGGTAGGCTCATCATACAAAATGATCTTCGGCCTCAATATGAGGGTACGAGCCAATGCCACACGTCTTTTCATCCCACCTGACAACTCCTCGGGCATCAGATCGATGGCATCTGCCAGGTCTACATTTTCCAATGCCTCCACGATCAAGGGTGTTGTGTCTTTCACCACTCCAAGCCTTTTTTTATGACGGCGCAGGGGAAATTCCAGGTTTTCGCGTACCGTCATGGAATCATATAAGGCACTCCCCTGGAACAGGAATCCGATATCTACGCGAAGGTCATCCAGATCCTCCTGATCCAACAAATTGATCTCCTTACCCAAAACAGATATGTATCCGCTGTCCGGATGGATAAGACCTACCAGGCATTTGATCATCACCGACTTCCCGGATCCGGATTTTCCCATGACAACCAGGTTTTCCCCCTTGTGAAGGACCAGGTTAAATCCGTTCAATACATGGTTGTCTCCAAAATTCTTTTTAAGATCTCGTATTTCTATGACAGTTTCCAAATTTCTGTTTTTGGTTCCTAGTTCTTAGTTCTTAGTTCTTAGTTCTTGGTTCTTGGTTCTTGGTTCTTGGTTCTTGATTCTTGATTCTTGATTCTTGATTCTTGATTCTTGGTTTATAGTTCATAAAAGATATCCGCTACAAAGACGGCAATAAAATCAAGTATGAACAAAAGCATGGAAGTAAAGACCACTGCCGAATTCGCAGCTAATCCCACCCCTGCTGTACCTTTCTTACTGTAATACCCTTTATAGCACCCCACCAGGCCGATCGCAAAACCGAAGAAAAAAGATTTTATCGTGGCCGGGATCAGATCGCCATATCCCAAGGCATCGAATACCTTGTTAAAATAGAGCCGGAAGGAAACATCTCCCTTAAAAAATTCTATCAACGCCGATCCGTACAAAGCCATCACATCAGCCAGGATCACTAACAAGGGAAGCATCAAAGTCGTTGCCAGGACCCGGGTTACCACTAGATATTTAAAGGGGTTGGTACCCGAAACTTCCATGGCATCGATCTGTTCCGTTACTCGCATGGATCCCAATTCAGCACCAATACCCGAGGCGATCCGTCCTGCACAGACCAGGGCTGTGATCACCGGTCCCAGTTCCCTGACAATGGAGATCCCTACCATATTGGGCATCCAGGATTCGGCCCCGAATTCGATCAGGGTAGGCCGTGACTGCAAGGTGAGGACCAGTCCGATGATAAATCCTGTCACAACAACCAGTACAAGGGAGCGATTCCCAACCTGATAACATTGTCGCAAAAGTTCCTTCCACTCATAAGGGGGGTGCACCAATTCCCGGAAATACCGACCGGCAAAAAAGCTTATATCCCCGACCTCTATCAGGAATTTGCGAATGTTTTTATATATGCCATTGAACCACGTCATGCCACTGCCCAATTTCCGTCCAGCATACATAAAGGTACGCGCTTCATGTAGGTGTAAATATGACTTTAATCATGGGAAGACATACGCCTCACAAGTAGTTTTGTAGTATAAATTCTGCCTTAGATGTTCCCGACCAGACGCCCATCTTTGTTAAATAAACTGGTTCTTATGAGCCTTGGAATACTAGTGATCTTATTGGGTAGTATTTTCCTCTTAATAATGCGCTTTGAGGATACAGAAGAAAAAGATCAAGCCTTGGCCACTTATGGCGATTTTGAACAAGATTCGGTCGTGTCTGCATCTATTATTACCCCTAGGGATGTAACTATAGAGGACTATTTTGACTTTATGGATTCCCTGGTAACTGAATGGCAAGGGGATCTGACCTATTCTTTAAGCGAACATCTCCTTGTACATGCCAATCCATGGATCATAGATAGCCTGGCAAATACAGATTATTATCGAATGATAGCCAGGGACTCTTTTGTCTATGACCAAAAGAAACTACATGTGTTACGTGCCGGAGCTTCGTTAAAACTACCCTCGTTAAAAGAGGCAGAGGAGCTTAGGCAGTTCCTGGCAAATCTGAAACTCGATATAAACATTCCCGAATATAAACTACGGATCTTTCATAAAGACTCTATACTTCATACTTTCCCGATCCGGGTAGGCCAGAACAAGAAAAAATACCTGGCCATGGGGAACCGACTCACAGATCTGCGAACCCTAACAGGAACCGGCAGCATAGTACGACATGCGAAAGATCCTGATTTCTACAATCCTGTCACCCATCAAGCTTTCTATACGACAAAAAGGGATGATGATCAACGGACGATGATGCCACAAATCCCCTGGATCGAAACGGAGATCAATGGAACTAGAAATGGACAAATGATACACCCCACTACGAACCCCAAAACACTGGAAAAGGCGTATTCAAACGGATGTATTGGCACTAAAGAAGCTGATGGATGGGTCATCTATTACTATGCACCATTGGGTACAGCCATCAACATACGTTATGACCTATATTTGGAGAATGGCGATATCCTACCTGATATCTATAATAAAAAACGCGGGTTATAAAAACCCGCGTTCTTCAACTAAATGTAGTCAGATAAACACTAACGTTTCAATATTCTGTGCACTTCACGTTTGCCATTCTTTTCGATCATAAAGTACAGCATTCCTGATTTGAGCATAGAGATATCCATGGTAACATCATAATACGTATTCAATGGATAATCTTTTTGCTTGACCAGCATTCCTACTTCATTAAAGACTTTAATGCTAAAGGATGTTTGCTGTCCGTGGAACGGGAATACAATGCTCGATTCTACCGGATTCGGATAAATTCCGCTAATTCCCTCATCCACAACGATACTTTCATCAAAATCGGTTATATCCGCTTTGGCTGAAGTGGCACATGGATCTGCGTTAGAACCATTGGCCGACTTGGAAGCGCTATTACAACCCGGTGTGATCACCTGCCACTGAATATCATCCCCGTTCGTTATCACGCAGATTTCAGCCGTGGTATTGGCCTCGAACAGGGAAGGTGGCGTATCACCCCCAATTATATTGCTCTTGCCTTTGAATTGATTCTCCCTGGTATTATAGGGTATATAAATATCATAAGGAGTATTATTCTCATAGGTAAAACAAACTGTGACAGTAGTACCATCCGGATTATCGAACTTACAGATATCGGACAGCTTGATACGATCGTTACAACCTACCTCAGGGTTGACAATCAACACGCCCGGTTGCAGAGTTCCTAATTCATAATTCTCATAACCAATCGGTAGTGCAGAATTTTCACTTATGCGGACCTCATAGGTACCTGTGGGTAATGGATCAGCAGTAACAAGTGCTCCATTCTGATAAATTTCAAATGTAAAGCCCTCAAAACCATCCGGAGCCGGGTCCGAACAAGGTAGCGGCGCATTTGTTACAATTAGATCAAAACTGGTAGGCGTTGCATCTCCTAAACCAATAAATGTATCTGCCACCTGTAAATCCAGAGGAGCCGGGTTCACCACAAGCGTTCCCGCTTCATAAGTAACAGTATAGTTTGGAGTTGCCGCCGGATTAGCTGAAGCTTCAAGTGGATCAGGAATCTCACACCCAGTTGCTGGGTTAAAAGTCAACGCTCCGAAAATTTCTGCCCGGGTTTCTCCATAAGGAAGGTCTAATTCTGTCCAGGCCGGATCGCTTGTACTTAAGGTGTAATCAAATTCAAAAGGACCGGCATCCCCGTATGTAATTGTGGCTCCATCATCCACTTTCAGGGTCAGGGCATACGGATTCACTACAAACTTGCCGATCAGGCCAGGATCATCCGTAAACGTAATGTTATAATTCCCGACAGCCTCCGATGTTAAGCCAGACAGGTCGGCCAGGATATCATAACCGTTCGCATTTACAGGATATTTGCCCTCTGGGCAATTTGTACATTCTGCATATAAGGACAGGCCTTCCAATACAGTCTCAACAGCGTCTCCGTTAGGAAGCTGATCCACCGCATATTCGACAATATCAAACTGGAAGACAGGCTGTATTTCCCCTCCATATTCCCCATAAATAACCGGATCTTCTCCTTCGGCCGGGAAGTCTGAAGTTGTCACGGTCAGAGGCGCAGCGGTGATGGTATACGGATAAACCTCGGTGTATACCTTATAATTCTGGTTATCTAACAAAGCAGCAGGAGGAACTATAACATGTTGTCCTTTGTTCAAACCGGTTAAGACCGTAATGGCTTTAAGCTTTATTTCCTGATTTTTCACCGTGCTTAAATAACTGTCCACATCATTTAACAGAAATAGGGGTTGCTCAACCGCAGTAGGTGGTACGGTTGACCCGGAAGGAGGTTCGCTGTTCACCGCGTTGAAGCCGTTAATCAGGTTGAAATTATTAATGACGTTAAAACCATTGACTAAAGAGAAGTTGTTTGCCAGGTTAAAGGCGTTAATGACGTTAAAACCGTTGCTCTCAACTTCGACCCCAATAAACCCATTGACCAGATTAAAGTTATTGATATCCACATCCCCATTGATCACGCTGAAACCATTCACCATGTTCAAGGCATTTATCATTGAAAAACCATTGATAAGACCTTCATCATTGACCAGATTTAAATTGTTGACCACATTGAAGTTATTCGCCTGCAAGGGATCAATCTCTACTGGCTCGTAGTAGAAAAAATCTCCAATGCCTTGAATATCCTGATTGTCAACTAGTTCATCTTCATATACCTGTGTGAACAGCAAATCAGAAATAGGAATTACCTTCACAGGATCACCGGGAGTCTCACCATTGACCATATTGAAATTGTTGACCAGGTTGAAGTTATTCGATTCGGAATCGCTTAATTGAGCGGCCTCCTCTGTTGTTTCCGATACAAAGAAAGACCGGTTCACCAGGTTAAAATTATTGATCTCCGGCACTCCATTAATCAAGTTGAAGCCATTGACCACGTTGAAGCTGTTTACAACACCAAACCCATTGACCAGATTAAAGTTATTGGTATGGTTATCTTCGAATTCTGTTTCGGCGGCATTGGTAATAGGGACTTCTTCTCCGTCGGGATACGCATAGGTATACACATACTCTATGTCCGGTATCGGATCTCCATATTGAAAGGTATCGACATCATTGGCAAAAACTGCTTGTATAGTGACCGGCATAGGATCTACGAATAATTTCCCACTTGCATAGTCAATTACAAATGCCTCATCAAGGCCCGGATCTATTACAATAGATCCTTCATCTATATCTATGTCATAGGTATCCACATCGACCAGTGGATCATCGAGGGCAATCGGATTACCTTGATCATCTTCAAGGGTATATAGTATATTTTCAATATAAATGGGATCGGAAGGATCATCCGGATCATCAAAGAATAATTCCAGAATATTGGGAATGTCTGGATAATATAGCCCTACATTCTCTTCCGTAACCTCAATTAAACCGCCCCCTGCCCCTTCTACAACCAGCGAATATGAAAAATCTGGATTGGGCTGACCATACAAACGCGTCACATTATTCGGTCTAAGGATCACATCCGTTTCAGTAAAGCCATCGAAAAATGACAGCGGGTCTGTGTCACCTCCATCACCACCATTGGTTATTGCATTTACTGGAGTCGATATAATAATTGCGGGATCTCCTAAAAAAGCATCGAGGTATAAGGCAATAGTTTCGTCATCCAGCACCCAGTAAGTTTGTAAATCACTTGAGTCAAGTGTTGCCAGGAATTCCTCCTGATCTAAATTATCCGGATTCGCCAGGTCTGGATTCGGCGTTAACGGGTCCCCTCTAAAAAGAACTTCCGTTTCAGATGTAAAGTCTGTTCCCTCTATGAGCAGATAAAAAGGTTCGCTGCCCGGTATATACTCATCCGGTTCTGCGGCGGCTTCAAGATCATCATAATTGAAGCGCTCAAAGCCTGGCGCGGGATTGGCAAAAGACCCCAGGGCACCATCCACCGAAAGAAACCCATTACCATTTGTTGTGTCATATTCGGGTTGTCCATTCAATTCAGATTGGCCAAACAGGGCAACGGCATTATCGATAAGGAGTTTCCGAGCATTGTAATCCGCCGGGTCAAGGCCAGCTAATAATGCACCAGTTTCATCTGTGAGATACTTCTGAATGCCCTGCATGATAAGCGCTGCGCCAGCAGCCACATGGGGGGCAGCAGCAGAAGTTCCAAAGAAATTGGGATTATCATCGAGATCCGGCTGCAAGGTTGCACCATCTTTATTTAAAACTATAAAATCATCCCCGCTGGGACCCCCAAGATCCACAGAGGTATCCACTCCGGTAGGGCCCATTAAGACCGGTTGTTTTCTTGCTTCGGTCTGCCCACTAAGCAATGTTCCACCACGGGACGAGGATCCCTGGGCCGTGAAGGTTCTTGGTAGAAAGGGGGGGTTATCATCTATATCTGCTACTATCCCGCTCCAATTGGGGGTAAAGTCCCAGCGAACCGCGCCAACTGCGATATTACTGGCCGCATTATTATGTCCAACAATGGTAGAAGCATTTAATGCGGGATCCGCAATAAATTTCCCATCATCTCCTGCACGAAAAACCACGTACTTGAAAGGGCGGGGTGCATTGCTACCCTCCTGCTCGATCATAATGTATGTAGTGGTTTGGTTTAGGACCCTGAAATACATCAGCTCTATGGGGTCTGCCCCCCCATTATCCCAATTAAAACCAAATTGTTTGTTCCCAAAGGCATCCGTCAGGTAGATGTCCAGATCCCACTGAGCACCTTGCAAATCTCCCAGTGAATAATAATCGTCATCCCATTGGAGTCCAATCACATAAAAACCGACATCTAAATCCTCCAGTTTCTGAAGACCATTGGCCGTGGGAAAATTATGTCTAAAAATATTTGGATCCGAAGAAGTTTGGACACCACTAAAATCTGCTTCGTAGGAGCGGCTACCAAAGTTCCCGGCTGCACTGATGTATAGTTTATCCGAAACATTGACTGCCCTTTCAATAGCCTGGGCTACGACTCCGTCCTTAAAATAAGGTTCCTTGAGATATGTAAGATCGTCCACAATAATGTCTACTTCAGCAATTGCTGCCAATTCATCTACTGCTTCGGCAAAGTCGTTTTCAGAAATAAAACCGGTCCTGAAGAACAGATCGGCCCCTTCGGCTACATCATGTACAATTTCCAGCATGGCCCGACCCTCGTCGGTGCCGCCTGCCGGAAGATCCTGAACTACAGTAACATTTGGAGATTCGCTATTAGGCGTCCCAAAACTGTCTGATATCACTGCAATTCCAATACCTGTCCCGTTTACGTCCCATCCCCTGTTTCCGGCTAAGGATCCCTGGGCCAGATGCCCCTGGGTGGTAATATCGTTATTGGTGATCCGGGAAGGCTCAATTACCCGGTTTTCTAATACCGCTTGTAATGTTGATAATTCAAGATTGGTTACGATAATTTCCACAAGCACTTCGTCATCACTAAAATCACCAACCGTCTCGTTATCATCAATCGTATAAATATCAGGGTTGTATTCAAATAATTGTGCTCCCGTTTCATCCACATCAAAATAGGTCCCAGCCATGGCTTTGAGAGCCGGACTCAATTTATCGTATGTCTTGAATTCAAAGTCGAAAGCGTATTCAATGTCACAATTGACAAGAACACACTCACAAAATTCATCTACTTCCTCTTCCGTACTGGGAGTTCCCGATAGGCCGGAAGTGTTATTGGCAGCATAGTAGAGAATATCCGGACTCCAGGTGGCAAAATTGTTGATGTTGCCGGACAGGACTTTGAGTCCGCCTGTACCACTAACTGTACCATTATTATTAAAATTTCCGGAACTCAGTGTGATACACGAATTTGTTAAAGTTATTTGAGATTCATTTACAATGTTCCCGTTCTTGATCAAATAGGCATTTGTCAGATCAATTTGGCCTAGGTTGTTAAGTACGCCCGGGCCAATATCTATCTGTCCATTTTCAATAATAAGGCTGCCGCTGGCGCTCAGATTCAGATTGCTGGTAAGTGTAAGTACAGCATCATCACTGATATCCAGCACAGCATTATTTCCAAGTATTATAGGTGGATTTGCATCATAGGTGATCGAATGCCTGATGGCGATCGATTTATTCTTCACATCATTATCCGGTACCGGATTAGCAGTACATTGCCCTGGGCTCAGAAAACATTCCCATGCAGCCGGATCGTTCCAATCTGTGGATTCTCCATTAGTTACATAATCATAGTCCTGCGCTGATGCGTCAAAAGACACCAGAAACAAAAACATGCTACATGCCGATAGTAAAGTAAGAAATGATGGGGATAAACGTAACCAGGGATAATTCTTTTTCATGCCTACATATTTTAGGGCTACAAATCCCGGGGGATAAGACATGTATCCAGTTATTTATTATTCTCTTATTTGGGGGTCATTCTGATCGGGGGAGATAAGGATGCGGAGGATATTTAGGGCCCGCAGTTCCAATAATCAACCCTAAATATACAAAACTTTTGCTGTTGTATCGGAACTTTCACGTTTATACTCATATATTTTAGACTACTACCGCTGCCTCTTCTTCCGCAAAATACATTTTTAACAGCTGTTTGTTCTTTACTTCGATCTCACCTCGGTAGGTAAATTGATGCTTGTCTTTCAATAACTGATAGGTGTTTTCAGAGACGTTGATCTTCCCTGGAATGGAGCTCGATTCCATTCGGGAGGCAATGTTCACCGTACTTCCCCAGATATCATAAGCGAATTTCTTAATGCCCACTACGCCGGCCACAACAGGTCCGGTATTTAGGCCGATACGTACTTCAAAGGGATGAACCCCTTGAGGGGGATCGTTCAATACTTTTGTAACGAAATCGAGCATCTCTACTGCCGCATTATAGGCATCTTGGGCATGGGTGTCGTTTTTGGTGGGAAGTCCGCCCGCACACATATATGAATCCCCGATGGTCTTTATTTTTTCCAGATTATGCCGTTCGGTTATCTCATCAAAGGCTTTAAAATAGAAATCCACACTTTTTACCAAGGCATCTGCCGGCATTTCCTCTGCCGCCAAAGAGAATTCCTTGAAATCTGTGAACAGAACGGTAATGGATTCAAACTGTTTTGCTTTGATCTGCCCGTGTTCCTTGAGTTCATCGGCAGTTTCTTTAGGAAGAATGTTAAGCAGGATCTGTTCCGATTTATTTCTTTCAAAGGCCAGTTTTTTATTGGAATTTCGAATATACAGCAATTGGTAGATCACCCCTGCGATGATAGCTAGAAATAAGCCTAAGGTGATATATAAGAACATTTTGGCCTTGGCATCCCTGTCTATTTGTACCTGTGACAGTTCGTTCTCGGCGTTTAATAGTTGTATTTCCTTTTCCTTGTTTTCTAAGTCAAATTGAAATCGCAGATTCCCAACGATCTCTTCGTAACGATCATCCCTTATCGTGTCCCGCAACCGGGCAAATTCCCTTTGATATTCAAAAGCCTTTTGAAAATCGCCTAGTGCTGAATAGACTCTGGCAAGACCTTCATAGGTGTCACGCTGATCGCGGTATAGTCCGGTAGTCTGAGCCAGATCCAAGCCTGCTTCATAATTATTTATGGCCTGATTAAATCTTCTTCTCTCAAATGACAGTTCGGCAAGGGCGATATGGGCCCTGGCCTTTTGCATTTTGGATTCATTTATTCCTGCTATATCGATCGCCTGCTTAAAATATTCCTCTGCCAATTGTTTATTTCCCAGATCACTGTATGCCGTACCCAGTAAATTGAGGCTAAGGGAATAATCTTCACCTATTTTTTTAAATACCTCCAGAGATTCTTCCAGGTAATCCAGGGAAAGCTCAGGTTCTCCCTTTTTTACATATACTTCTCCAATGTTTATAGCGCTAGCAGCGATACCATAATCGTACTCCATATCGCGGAACATATCGAGTGCTTTGGTATAAGCTTCCAGGGCCTGATCATAAGAAGAGGGTTCGTTGGAATAGACCGTGCCAATATTAACCAGAGCAGTAGCTATTCTCAGGGAATGATCGATTTCTTCCGCATTCTTATACGATTCAAGAAAATACTCCAAAGCTGTTGGATCGTCTCCTTTGGTCTGATATACAGAACCGATATTGTTTTGCAAATTGCTGATCCCTAACTTAAAATTTATTTCCTCAAATAATGCCAGCGATTTTTTCCAGTCAACCAAAGCTTCGGTATAATCCCCTTTTACGTAAGGCACCATACCTTTATTCTTATATGCATAACCCAAGCCTTTCTTGTAATCAATAGCTTCCGCAAGGACAATGGCTTCTTCCGCCACTTGTATGGCTTTATCCGGATGGCTGTTACGGAGGGCCTCGGTTTTATTATTTAATAAGTCTACACGAATAGAATCTACTGGCTGATCGGCCAGCAATTGATCGAGGCTATCTACGACATTGGATTGTGTCTGTGCCAAAAGAGATAGGGGCAGTAGAAAAATCAAAAAAATTAGGGCACACGAAAACAGTCCAAGCCTTTGCTTGATATCGATTGGTTTGTTTTTCACACTTAAATGTAACAAATATTCTAATATTTAGGGCTAAAATCTAGTTTTCAGCCATGGTTTTATTTCGGCAACCGGGAATAAGATCAGGGTAAAGTAACGACATAGAACTTTTAGGGATGGGTGGATGTGTATAGATCGACTTTAATTCTGTATGGATGGTTCTAAGTTCATGGTTCTTAGTTCATGGTTCTTAGTTCTTAGTTCTTAGTTCTTAGTTCTTAGCCTGCCTGCCGGCAGGCAGGTTCTTGGCGTTGCCCTGAGCTATTACACTGAGCTTGTCGAAGTGCTGTCG
>CAMYJF010000050.1 GCA_947258555.1 uncultured Eudoraea sp.
ATTTTGGGTATTGTTCTAAGACAGCAGCCTGTTCTTCGATGGCTGTTTTGAATTCTGATTTGAGTCGGTCTACGAGGGTGGCTGTGGATACGACATCCTCTACGGTTGTACTCCCCTGACCGGCGCTCCAGATGGTCTTCCAGGCCTTGGCTTCGGTGTCGAGCTCCTTGCCGAAGTCCACTTTGTGCTCTTTCTTCAGATCCTCTTCCGTAATCCCCGCCGCCTGCAGGCTGCCTGCTAAAAAGTTGGCGTGTACCCCGGAGATAGCCGCTGTATACACTATATCCGATGCCCCGGAATCGATGATCATTTGCTTGTATTCTTCTGGCGCCTTGCTCTCTTCTACATTGATAAAGCGAGTACCCATATAAGCCAGGTCTGCACCCATCTGCAAGGCAGAGGCAATATCGCGACCCGTAGATATACATCCGGATAAGATGATGGTCTTGTCATAGAATTTTTTCACTTCTGCTATCAGGCTCATCGGGTTTAGATTCCCGGCATGTCCGCCTGCTCCGGCGGCGACTAATATGAGTCCGTCTACCCCGGCACCTGCTGCTTTCTGCGCATGACGCTTTTTAATGACATCGTGGAATACGAGTCCGCCATAACTATGAACAGCATCTACTAATTGAGAGACAGCACCTAGGGAAGTGATGATCAATGGCACCTGGTGTTTGATACATATCTTCAGATCGGCTTCCAATCTTGGGTTTGTCGGATGCACAATCAGGTTTACCCCAAAAGGCGCAGCTTTCTTGCCAGTTTCTTCTTCGAAGGTTGCTAGGGCCGACTTGATCTCTACCAGCCATTCTTCAAATCCTTCAGTAGTGCGTTGGTTCAGTGCCGGAAAGGTGCCTACAATTCCCTGCTTGCAGGATTCAATGACCAGCTGGGGTCCGGAGATAAGAAACATAGGTGCGGCAATGGCCGGCAGACTCAGATCTTTTATAAAAGGTGCTTTGCTCATATGTTTTGGAAAAGGTTAAAAATAAGGATTTTTCTATGCCCTGCTTGTCAGGGTCGCAAAGGTATGCTATTTTTAATTTTATTATGCACGCATAACAACTATGAAATATTTTAAAGAGTTTGAAGTCCGATGGTCCGACCTGGATGCTAACCGCCATCTGGCCAACAGCAGCTACATCAATTATATGTCCCACACCCGGTTAAATTATTTAGTGGAAATGGGATTTACCCATGAGATCATGCAGGAGCGCCAATTTGGTCCGGTAGTCTTCCATGAGCACCTCTATTACTTCAAAGAAATTTTCCCAGGGAAGCCTATCAAAGTGTCTTTTGAAATAAAGGGACTGTCTGAAGACGGGATGTTCTTTGAATTCCACCACAATTTCTATACCCAGGAAGGGATACATCTGGCGCATTGTGAGCTGATGGGCGGATGGATCAGCCTGGAAACCCGAAAATTGATTCCGCTAACGCCAGACTTGTTAGCTTATTTCGACAAGATCGAAAAGGCCGAGGATTTCAAATGGCTGTCCAAAGAAGACACCCGAAAGTTTGCTAAGCGGCCTCAGAACCTGGAGTAGGCCTTTTACTCACCAGGTAGACTCCCAGCAAGACCAATGATGCCGCCCCGATCTTTACAGTGGTAAGCGCATCCTTTCCCGTCAGCACAGCAAATAGTATTCCTACCACAGGCTGGAGATAGACAAAAGAACTCACTGCAGAAGCTTTGAGTTGGGTGAGGGCAAAGAGGTTAAAGAGGTAGGCTAAAAAGGTAGTGCCTATGACAACATAGGCCATCTTGGCCATGACATCGATAGGCAGGTTCGTCCATTCCACTTCTAAAAATTCACCTAAAGCCACTGGCGCATTGATAAAGATACCCGCCAGGAACAACCACTTCATCAGGGTAAAAGGATGGTACTTGTCCACCAATTTTTTAATCAGAATAAGGTATAAGGCAAAGAATAAAGCGTTTACAATAAATAGTGTATTTCCAAAGGGAATGTTTGGCGCATCCTGACGGATCTCCTGTCCGTATAAAACAAGTATAAGTGCACCTGCGAGTCCGATCGCTATCCCGATCGCCTTAGTCCAACCCACTTTCTCTTTTATCAGTATGGCCGACAAGATCACTACAATGATAGGCGTCATAGTGACCATTACAGAACTGTTGATAGGGGTAGACAATTCCAGGCCTTTAAAAAAAGCTAGCATGTTCACTGCCATCCCGCAGACCGCACAAAAAAGGAGTCGGCCCCAGTCTTCTCTCTCTACTTTTTCACGCGGACCAAAAAAGCTGATCGCCCAGAATAAGGCAGCAGCCCCAACGACCCGCAACATGATAAACCCAAAGGGTTTTATATACATAGGCATCACGCCTTTGGCCAGGGTATGGTTGATGCCGTAAATCGTTGCGGCGCCAATGCCTGCAAGGATGGCGAGGTTGCGTTTGCTCACGGATGTAAAGCTTCTTTGGCCGCAGCTACTACTTTTTTGGAATTACCAACAAATATGGCCCCGTCTATCACGGCTACCGGCCGTTTGAGAAAGGTATAATGCTCCAGGATGAGCTTCTTATAATCGGTCTCTGATAAAGTCTTTTCATGCAAGCCACGTTGTCGGAATAATATGGCTCTCCGGGAAAATAGAGCCTCATAAGACCCGGCAAGTGACATTAATTCCTCTAACTGCACTTCGCTAATCGATTGGGATTTGATCTCCTGCAACTGCACCCCATCGAGAGGCTCGAGTTCTTTTAAAATACGCTGACAGGTACTACAGCTACCGAGGTGGAAAATGGTCTTGGTCATTGTGCTGGCTTTGTTCTACAAAGATGCCTAATTCGGGCTAAAAAAATGCTATTTTAGTCGGACTAAATTCGTTACTATGGACAAGCATTTTGAGATCTCCCTACAGAACCGGAAACTCCTGTATTCCGTACTAAAAGAAACCCCGAAAGATGTGCTTTGTTCCATCCCATCCGGTTTTAAGAATAACATTTGGTGGAACATCGGCCATACGGTAACTGTACAGCAAGGCCTGCTGTATGGCTTGAGCGGTTTGCCGTATACGATGAATATAGAGGTGGCCAATAAATTCAAAAAGGGAACGGTTCCGGAGGAGGTTCCAACGGATGCTGAGATCGAAGCGATGAAGGGGCTTTTGTTCAGCACGGTAGAGCAAGCCCAGGCCGATTATAAGGCCGGGAAGTTCAAAAAATATTCGCCCTATGAGACCAGTGCTAAAGTGACCTTACATACGATCGAAGAAGCCATCATTTTTAACGGATTTCACGAAGGCATCCACCTGGGGGCGGTACTGGCCTTGCTAAAAGCTGTCCACCATCCAAAAGCCGTCTAAGGCCGATATTTATTTCTGAGTAAAGGCTGTACTTCTACCCAGGGCAGGGAGATGCGAATAGGTCCATCGGCATAACTAGCTACTTCGTATTGGTTGTACAGCAGGACCATCCCATGGGTGTCGAATCCGATCGTATCCGGCAGGTAAAAGACTTCGCCCTCAAACATAAAACCCGTACTGTTTATACTGGCTTCTTCCGAAATGTTATGCATTTGCCTGAAAGCCGTTTCGGCCAGGCTGAGAATAGGCCCAAAGTTGGTAAACATATTGATGCCTTCGATCTCCCGACCCCGACGTTTGTCGAAATTTAAAAATCGCACTTCTTCGTAGCCATGTGCGCCACCCGTAAAGAGATAGGATTCCATTTTTATCGATAGCATATGGGCATCTTCATAACTGATATTGGCCGTTACATTAGCTTCCCATTCCGGCGTTCCGGGAAAATTCTCGGTGAGTTCTTCATAGCCGGCTGTGAAAGAATCGACAGCCATGGTAACATCTGAAATATCCAATGCCTCATCAAAAGCGAGAAGGGCGATCACTTCTTCCTCTAAGGCTTGATTGACAGAGCGACCGAGCTGTAGGGTCGTATCGGCCTGGGGGAGTTGCAGCTGTACCTTGGGATTTTCCTGTGTATACGTCATAGGCAGCATGCCGAGGGATTGTTCATCCCGGCATCCAATGACCAGCAGGAGCACAGCTAGAAAAAGTAAAATTTTGTTCATGCTTGGGTTTGTACAAAAATAGGGCTTCATTGTGTACTCCAAAACTTCCCGTTACTTTTGCGCCAAGTATTTTTCCTATGAGTAAGAACGATCTCCATTTTAACAGCAAAACGATCCACGGCGGACAAGAACCGGATGCAGCCTATGGCGCTGTGATGCCGCCTATTTATCAAACCTCTACCTATGCGCAGACTACGCCGGGCGGACATAAGGGCTATGAGTATTCCCGCTCCGGGAATCCGACCCGATATGCGCTGGAAAAGTCTTTAGCCAGCATTGAGAATGGCCAGTACGGATTGGCCTTTGCAAGCGGACTCTCGGCAATGGATGCCGTGATCAAGCTATTGAGTCCGGGTGATGAAGTGATTTCTACGAATGATCTCTATGGAGGCTCCTACCGTTTATTCCGGCAGATCTTTGAGAAATACGGCATCATTTTTCACTTTGTAGGTATGGAAGACATTGCCCACATTGAGGAGAAGATCAATGAAAAGACAAAACTGATCTGGGTAGAGACACCGACGAATCCGATGATGAATGTAATTGATCTGAAAGCAGTGGCCGAGCTGTCCAGAACGCATTCGCTTTTGCTGGCAGTAGACAATACCTTTGCTACCCCTTATCTGCAGCGCCCTCTGGATATGGGCGCGGATATTGTCATGCATTCTGCCACTAAATATCTGGGCGGCCACTCCGATGTTATTTTGGGTGCGCTGATCGTAAAAGACAAAGAACTGGCAGACAAATTATTCTTTATCCAGAATGCCAGCGGGGCCGTTTGCGGCCCTATGGACAGCTTCCTGGTGCTGCGTGGTATAAAGACACTGCACGTGCGCATGCAGCGGCATTGTGAGAACGGAAGGAGTATTGCCGAATACCTGGTGAATCATCCCAAGATCGAAAAGGTGTATTGGCCCGGCTTTTCTGACCATCCTAATCACGACATAGCCAGATCCCAAATGACAGATTTTGGAGGGATGATCTCTTTTATCCCTAAAGGCGGAACCTATGAAGATGCTGTTAAGATCGTTGAGAAACTGGAACTCTTTATCCTGGCCGAATCTTTAGGCGGGGTGGAAAGCCTTGCAGGCCACCCGGCAAGCATGACCCATGCCAGTATCCCCAAAGAAGAGCGGGAAAAAAGCGGAGTCGTAGATTCTCTGATCCGGCTTAGTGTTGGTATCGAAGATGCCCGTGACCTGATCGCCGACCTGGAGCAGGCATTGGGTTGATTTTAGTGAAATCTGAAAAAAAGCTAGTTCATTTTATGGAAATACCATTATTTTGTTCTCAAATTCAGAATTCATTAACTAACTCCTTTATAACACACCTTTGATGGAAGACAAAATCAAAGCTTTTATGGACGAGGTTCGCTCGCGAAACAGCCACGAACCAGAATTCCTTCAAGCGGTCCAGGAAGTAGCCGAAACCGTTATCCCTTACATCACTCAAAATGACATTTACTTCGGAAAGAATATCCTGCTTCGCATGGTGGAGCCGGAGCGACTCATTTCTTTTCGGGTGGCCTGGGTAGATGACGATGGGGAGATACATGTGAACCGCGGTTATAGGATCCAGATGAATTCTGCGATCGGTCCGTATAAAGGAGGCTTGCGCTTTCACCCCTCGGTGAATGCCAGTATCTTGAAATTCCTGGCCTTTGAACAAGTCTTTAAAAATAGTCTGACAACGCTTCCTATGGGTGGTGGAAAAGGAGGCTCTGATTTTGATCCTAAAGGCAAATCCGACGATGAAGTCATGCGCTTTTGCCATTCCTTTATGAGTGAATTATGTCGACATATCGGTCCGAATACAGACGTTCCTGCCGGGGATATAGGAGTAGGATCGCGGGAGATCGGTTTCCTCTTTGGGATGTACAAAAAAATGCGCAACGAATTTACCGGTGTACTAACCGGGAAAGGCCTGAGCTGGGGAGGATCGCGTATCCGTCCGGAAGCTACCGGCTATGGCACTGTATATTTTGCGCAAAGCATGCTTAAAACACAGGGCAAGGAGATCAAAGGAAAGAATGTGGTGATCTCCGGTTCCGGAAATGTGGCCCAATTCGCTGCTGAAAAAGTATTACATCTTGGCGGCAAAGTAGTGACTCTTTCTGATTCCGGTGGCTATGTGCATGATCGGGATGGCATTGATACCGAGAAACTGGAATGGGTAATGGATCTCAAGAACAACAGGCGAGGCCGGATGTCTGAATACGTTGAAAAATATCCGAACGCCACTTATCACGCCGGTGAGATACCCTGGAATGTGCCTTGTGATATTGCACTCCCATGTGCCACTCAAAATGAACTCGGTGGAGATTCAGCAAAAGAATTGATCAAAAATGGATGTATCTGTGTAGCCGAAGGCGCCAATATGCCTTCTACGCCGGAAGCCATTCATGAATTCCATGAAGCTAAAATTTTATTCGCACCTGGAAAGGCATCCAATGCCGGGGGTGTAGCCACTTCTGGCTTAGAGATGTCTCAAAACTCCCTCCGCATCAGCTGGACGAGAGAAGAAGTGGACGAACGACTCAAAGCAATTATGACCGACATTCACGACTCCTGTATTAAATACGGGAAAGACGAAGACGGTTATTGTAACTATGTAAAAGGCGCCAATATTGCCGGCTTTGTCAAAGTAGCCGATGCCATGCTGGCCCAGGGAGCTATTTAAACCTATCATATAAATCATAATACTTACCCGGTAGTAGACGCTAATGCGACACTACCGGGTTATCTTTGTACAAACCCATCCAATGACCCTGACTACACTTGGGATCGTACTCTCGTCTTTAAAATATGGAGACAACAGCCTGATCGTTCGGATCTTTACCCGTGCGGCCGGACTCAAAACCTACATGGTCAAAGGCGTCTTGAAATCTAGAAGGGGAAAATTAAAATCCGCTTACTTTCAGCCGCTGACCCAATTGGAAATGGTCGTTAGCCATCGGGAAAACGCCAATATGCATTACATACGGGAGGCGGGGATAAGCTTACCCTATACCAATCTGCCTACGCACTGGACCAAACAAGCTATTGTCATGTTTCTGGCAGAAGTTTTGACGAAGTCGATTCGCGAAGAGGAGAAGAATGAGCCGCTATTTGACTACTTATCTACCTCGCTTCAGTGGCTGGATGCGCATGAAGAGGTGGTGAATTTTCACCTGGTTTTTCTGATGCAACTTACCAAATACCTGGGCTTCTTTCCGGACACATCGGGGATAAAAGAACCCTATTTTAACTTGGTAGAAGGGGTGTTCGAAAAGGAAGCGGGCATCCACCCGGTGATACAGGGGCAAGAATTAGTGCATTTCAAAACCCTCTTGGGCACACATTTTGAGGCCCTAAAAACCGTACAACTAAGCAAGCAGGAACGTCGCGATCTTTTGGGTCATGTGCTTTCCTATTTTGAAGTACATTTGCAGGGTTTTAACCAACCGAAGTCGCTTGCCGTATTGCACGAAGTTTTTAGCTGACATGAACAACCGCCTCCATCGCTGATTTTGATGGTAAGGTGCTACTCGATGTTTTTGATAGAAACGAGAAGATCATCTTTAACCTGATGGGCTACCAGCTATGGGAAACCACCAAGAACCAGATCTTAAAACGCAATGGCACTGTCTATCTGATACTGGATCCGCAACAACTCGATGAGGTAGTCATGAGTATTTCCAAATGGGAACAACAGAAAAAGGACATACCCCAGAAAGTGGCCTCTATCACGGCACGGGATATTGCCTTTACCAATCCGCAGACATCGGCAGATCTCTTGCTAAACAGCGGACAGGTATTTGTGCAAAAGAGTCAGCTAGGGGGCGGTAGCCCCATGATCCGGGGTTTTGCCACGAACAGATTACTGCTTTCCGTGGATGGGGTGCGGATGAATAATGCCATTTTCCGCGGCGGGAACCTGCAGAATGTGATCTCCATAGACCCTTATTCCATTGCCAGCACCGAAGTGATCTTTGGTCCGGGTTCTGTGATCTACGGGAGTGATGCGATAGGAGGGGTGATGAATTTCATTACCCGACCGGCCCAGTTTGCCGCTCAGGATAGCCTGATGCTCCAGGGAAATGCACACTACCGTTTTGCTTCCGGGAATGGGGAACAGACCGTACATTTCGATGTGAATGTGGGGAAGAAAAAATGGGCTTTTTTAACCTCGGCCTCCTTCAATAATTTTGGCAACCTGCGAATGGGAAGTCACGGTCCGGACGATTATTTACGGAACTCCTATGTGCTACGAACCAATGGTACGGATCAGCTGGTGGCCAATGCGAATCCGCAAAAACAGCGACCCACTGCCTATGATCAGCTCAATCTGATGCAGAAGATCGCCTATAAACCCAATAGCAATTGGCGCTACGATCTGGGATTTTATTTTTCCAAAACGTCTAGCTATTCCCGTTATGATCGCTTGATCAGGCCTAATGATGCCGGAGATGGCTTGCGCTCTGCAGAATGGTACTACGGACCTCAGAAATGGTTTATGAGCAATTTTCAATTGTATAAAAAAGGGAGGAGCAAATTTTATGATGGCATTAAAGTCACCCTTGCTTACCAGCAATTTGAAGAGAGCAGGAATGACAGGGATTTCCAGGATCCTATCTTAAATCGTACCGCAGAGCAGGTAGATGTAATTTCTGCGAATATTGATTTTGAGAATAAAAAATTGGGGAACCTGAGCCTGTATTACGGCACCGAATACATTTATAATAAAGTGGGTTCTGAAGGAAGCAGCCTGAATATAGAAACAGGCGGCTTGGCTAATGCGCCAACCCGCTACCCGGATGGGTCCAGCTGGCAATCTATTGCCGGCTATGTCAATGGGGAATACAAAGTAAAACCCAACCTGAGCCTATTGGGCGGCTTGCGCTACAGCCATGTCTGGCTCCTGGCGGATTTTGATACGACTTTCTACCCTTTTCCTTTTACGGATACCCGCCTGGAGAATGGTGCACTTACGGGAAGTATTGGTATGAGCTGGTTCCCAAAAGCAGATTGGCAGATCACTATGAATGGAAGCACAGGATTCCGATCTCCGAATATAGATGATGTGGGAAAAATATTCGATTCTGAGCCTGGTTCAGTCGTAGTACCCAATCCCGATCTCTTGCCGGAGTATGCCTATAATGCCGAGTTGGGGATCATGAAAAATTTTAATGATAAAGTGGTGCTTAAAGGCGCTGCTTTTTATACGTATTTAGTAGATGCACTCGTGCGACGCGATTTTACGTTTAATGGGCAAGATCAGATAATCTATAACGGGGAACTCAGCAATGTACAGGCCATACAAAATGCTGCCCGGGCCTATGTCTACGGATTTGAATTAGGGCTGGATGCGGTTTTGTCTCAAACCCTTTCGCTAAAAGGAAATCTCACATTTACCGATGGTGTAGAAGAGGATGATAGTGGACTAGACAGTGCGGCAAGGCATGCGGCACCTACGTTTGGCGACTTGCATTTGGTATGGAAAAGACAAGGGATCCAGGCCGATTTTTTCCTGAACTACAATGGGGAGATAGCCAATAATGACCTGGCCTTAACCGAACAGCGAAAACCTTATTTATATGCCCTAGATGCCGATGGAAATCCCTATTCTCCTTCCTGGTATACCTTGAATCTAAGATCGCAATGGCAAGTGAGTCCAACTGCCCGGATCAGCGGCACTTTGGAAAATATTACGGACCAACGATATCGATCCTATTCTTCCGGGATCGCGGCCAGCGGCCTAAATTTAATCCTGGGATTACACCTTAAATTTTAGGCAAAAAAAGATCCCGCCTGGTTAGAGCGGGATCGGGGAACTCGTGTTGTGAGTTGCGTTATCCGATACTGTCTTTCACAGCTTCTTTAACGTCGTCGGCAGCCTCTTTCACTTTGTTCATAGCATCTTCACCGGCTTCCTTGGCGGCGTCAGCAGCCTCTCCTGCAGCATCAACTGCAGCTTCGCCAGCTTCCTGAGCAGCATCTACTGCACCTGCAGCGGCTTCTCCGGCAGCTTCAACAGCGTCACCAGCAGCTTCGCCAGCGCTTTCTACTGCTTCACCGGCAGCTTCACCGGCTTCTTCCATTGCAGCACCTGCTTCTTCAGTGGCATCTGCAGCTTTATCTGCGCAGCCTTTACAGGATACGAAAGACATACTTAGGGCCGATAGTAAAATGACCCCCATGAGAACTTTTTTCATAATAAAAATTGTTTAGTGTTTACTTAGACTTCTATAAAGATACGGTCAGACTTACAAAAAAGATCAGCATGTTGATAAAAATGGATGAAATATACCCTTTCCCATCCCTTTGAAATTCACTAATTTTGCGCTCTTAATTCGAATGAGTCGGTGGGAAATACCAAACGTTTTAAAGAATATAAAGGCCTTGATCTTCCGGGGATAGGAGAACGTGTTCTCCAATTCTGGAATGCTGCGCAGATCTTTGAGAAAAGTATGCAAAGCAGGGAAGGCAAGCCCGACTATGTTTTTTACGAAGGACCGCCTTCTGCCAATGGAATGCCCGGTATCCACCATGTGATGGCCCGGACCATTAAAGACATCTTTCCTCGCTTTAAAACCATGAAGGGCTTTCGGGTAAAACGAAAAGCCGGATGGGATACCCATGGCCTGCCTATAGAATTGGGTGTGGAAAAAGAATTGGGGATCACCAAAGACGATATTGGGAAGAAGATCACCATTGAAGAATACAATGCTGCTTGTAAAAAAGCAGTCATGCGCTATACGGATGTATGGAATGATATGACGGAGCGCATTGGTTTTTGGGTAGATATGGAGGATCCATATATCACCTATGAGCCCAAGTATATGGAGACAGTCTGGTGGCTCTTGAAGGAGATCTATGACAAAGGTTTGTTATATAAAGGCTATACCATTCAGCCTTATTCTCCTAAAGCGGGCACCGGCTTAAGTTCACACGAATTAAACATGCCCGGCACCTACCAGGATGTGTCAGACACCTCGGCCACTGCCCAGTTTAAAGTTATAAAAGATACCTGCCCCGATTTCCTGAAAGAGATAGCTGGCGATGTCTTTTTCCTGGCCTGGACAACGACACCCTGGACCTTACCAAGTAATACGGCACTGACCGTAGGAAAGAAGATCGAATATGCCTTAGTGCAATCCTTTAACCAATATACGTTTGAGCCTATGCACGTAATCCTGGCCAAAGAATTGGTTGGGAAACAATTTAGTGGGAAGTATGAGGAGGCCGAAGGGGAGCTGTCTTTTACCGAAGGCGATAAAAAGATCCCATATAAGATCATCAAGACCTTCAAAGGGGCCGATCTTTTAGAGATCCGCTATGAACAACTGATCGATTACGTGCAACCTTACGAAAATGTAAAAAACGCTTTTCGGGTGATCCCGGGTGACTTTGTCACTACGGAAGAAGGAACCGGGATCGTTCATACAGCGCCTACATTTGGAGCCGATGATGCTATGGTGGCCAAGCAAGTGAGTCCGCAAGTACCCCCACTGCTCGTACTCGATGAGCAAGGGAATCCTGTTCCCCTGGTAGACCTGCACGGTAAATTCCGACCCGAACTCAAGGAGTGGGGTGGAAAATACGTTAAGAACGAATACTACGATGAGGGGGAAGCACCCGAGAAATCGATAGATGTTGAAATTGCTATAAAACTCAAGGAAGACAACCGTGCTTTTAGAGTAGAGAAATATGTGCACAGCTATCCCAATTGCTGGCGTACAGATAAACCTATTTTATATTATCCTTTAGACAGCTGGTTTATTAAAGTGACCGCTGAAAAGGACAAAATGTTCCAGCTCAACGAGACTATCAACTGGAAGCCAAAAGCTACAGGTGAAAAGAGATTTGGAAATTGGCTGGCCAATGCGAACGACTGGAATTTATCCCGATCTCGATTCTGGGGTATTCCCTTGCCGATCTGGCGTACCGAGGATAAATCGGAAGAAATGATCATTGGTTCTGTCGAGCAGCTCAAGGAAGAAATGGCGAAAGCCGTATCGGCCGGGGTGATGGAGAAAGACGTATTTGCCGATTTTGTCGTGGGCGATATGAGCGAAGAGAACTATGCGAAGATCGACCTGCATAAGAATATCGTAGATGAAATCACCCTGGTATCTCCATCGGGAAAACCGATGAAACGGGAAGCCGACCTGATCGATGTGTGGTTCGACAGTGGCTCCATGCCCTATGCCCAATGGCATTATCCCTTTGAGAATAAAGAATACATTGATTCCGGACAGGAATTCCCCGCCGATTTTATTGCGGAAGGGGTAGACCAGACCCGGGGTTGGTTCTATACACTTCACGCCATAGCTGCTATGGTCTTTGATTCTGTGGCCTTCAAGAATGTAGTATCAAACGGACTCATTCTAGACAGGGAAGGCAAGAAGATGTCGAAACGCCTCGGGAATGCCGTGGATCCATTTATGACGCTGGACCAATATGGCCCGGATGCCACGCGTTGGTACCTGATCAATAATGCGAATCCCTGGGATAACTTAAAATTTGATGCTGAGGGGATCGAAGAGGTGAAACGAAAATTCTTTGGCACTTTATATAATACCTACGCCTTCTTTGCCCTCTATGCAAATATTGATGGATTTAGCTATGAAGAGGACAATCTAACCCTGGCAGAGCGACCGGAACTGGATCAATGGATCCTCTCTGAATTGCATACGCTTATCCAGAAGGTAGACGATGCCTATACAGCTTATGATGCGACACGGGCATCCCGTGCGATCTCATATTTCGTTCAGGAAAATTTAAGCAATTGGTATGTGCGTTTGAGCAGAAGGCGTTTCTGGAAGGGGGATTATCAGCAAGATAAGATCTCGGCTTATCAGACCTTATACCAATGCCTTTCAACGGTAGCCCAATTGTCGGCACCTATTGCCCCTTTCTATGCAGATGAATTATACAGGGATCTGTTGGCAGGCACGGTTAAGAAAGGAGAAGAAAGTGTGCATTTGACTTCTTTTCCAACAGCCGATACTGGCATGATCAATGCGGTACTGGAACACAAGATGCAAAAAGCGCAGTCGATCAGCTCATTAGTATTGTCTATCAGGCAGAAAGAAAAGATTAAAGTGCGTCAGCCCTTGCAGAAGATCATGATCCCGGTGCTGGATGAGGCAGACAGGGCGGAGATCGAAGCAATTGCCCCCTTGATCAAGTCGGAGGTCAATGTAAAAGACATTGATCTGGTCGATGATGCTTCTGGCATATTAGTGAAGAAGATCAAGCCTAATTTTAAGGTTTTAGGGCCTAAATACGGGGCAGATATGAAGCAGATCGCACAGGCCGTCAGCGCAATGGATCAGGACGATATCCAGGAAATAGAGCGTATAGGCGAAATAAAACTTGACTTAGATAATAAAAATATTATATTACAGTTATCCGATATTGAGATCAGCTCCCAAGACATCGAGGGTTGGCTGGTAGCAAGCTCTGGTCCGTTGACGGTTGCTTTGGACATTACGATCACCGAAGACCTGAAACAAGAAGGGATCGCAAGAGAATTGGTAAACCGTATCCAGAACATGCGTAAAGACTCAGGTTTTGAGGTGACAGATAAGATACGGGTCAAAATATTAAAAGACGGTTTAGTCGAAAAGGCGGTAGAAAGTAATTTAGAATACATTAAGACCGAGACATTGACCACTGAACTGGATTTTGAAGATGTGTTGGAAAAAGGCGCAGAAATTGCCTTTGATGAGGTAAACACAAAATTGTTTATTCAAAAGCACTAGCAAAATGGGAAGAAAAAAAGAAAGATATACCGATAGAGAATTGGCCACATTTAAGAGGCTGATAGAAAAGAAGATTGAGAAAGCACAATCACAATTAGATCTCCTGCGTTCGTCCTATATGAACGACGGGAATAATGGAACCGATGATACTGCTCCAACATTTAAAGCGTTTGAGGAGGGATCGGAGACCATGAGTAAAGAAGCGAATACGCAGCTGGCGATCCGTCAGGAAAAATTTATACGCGATCTTAAAAATGCGATCTTACGGATCGAGAATAAGACGTATGGAATTTGCCGGGTAACAGGGAAGTTGATCAATAAAGAGCGACTCAAACTGGTGCCGCACGCTACGCTGAGTATTGAAGCGAAAAACATGCAGAAATAAAAAGAACGCCCGCAAGGGCGTTTTTTGTACCCGATGAGATCCTTATTACTTCTTGTAATATGCAGTTTACTGGCCGTGGGCGCCTATGCCCAAAAACGGATAGTTAAATCCCTGGTAAATCCGCGTACCACTTGGGTGCATGTTGATTCGGAAGCCTGTTTTGAACTGCGACTGCGCAACTCAGATTCGGATCAGGTTGTTGTAGAAGCCAAACTGGATGGGGAATACAGCGAAGACCTGGTGATCAGCATGGAGGAAGATGGGAATACCTTGATCATTACTCCGGGTTTCAGGCCTAATTTCAAGCATCCGAATGATAAATTAAGCGCGCACAAAGTGGTGTCTGTTTCCCTGGATATTGCCATTCCGGCCTATACGAATTTCATGATCTTTGGCACGCATACCAGGGTCTCGGCAAGGGGTATTTATACGAAAGGAAAAGTGGTTTTAGACGATGGTAGCTGCGACCTGCAAGCCGAGGCAGAAGAATTGGAAGTGGTCACACAAAGCGGGGATATCCGATTTACCTCTAAGGGCGCAGCCTTGAAGGTTGACTCTAAATTTGGAGCTGTACATGGCGATACGATCGCTGACGGGAATGGGCAGGTAACCCTTCAAACAATTTCCGGCGATATAGAGGTAGTGCAAGCCAATTAAGCAGGTGTTAACTCTTGTATAAAACCTGAAGCAAGTCGCAGAATTGTCCTATTTTTACGGCCGCTAGCGCAGCATTTATGAGCAAAAGGCATGCTATTTTACTGATCGTTCTGGTTCTGGTTGTGGACCAGATCTCCAAGATCTATATCAAGACAAATTTTTACCTGGGCGAAAGTGTCGAGGTATTCAACTGGTTCAAGATACTATTCATTGAGAACGAAGGCGCTGCTTGGGGAGCAAAGCTCAGCGACATTTTTCCCATTTCTGATGAAAATGGGAAGCTTATCCTAACCCTATTCCGATTGCTTGCTATTTGTGGTATTGGCTATTGGCTAAGGGATATACTTCGCAAGGCAGGGTCGCGAACCCTCATCCTGGCCGTGTCTCTTATCTTTGCCGGGGCCCTGGGAAATATTATTGATTCGCTCTTTTACGGCTTGATCTTTAATGATAGCTCGAATCAGATCGCCACCTTTATGGCAGATGACAATTATGGGGGTTTGTTTTATGGAAAAGTCGTAGACATGCTGTACTTCCCGCTTATTGATGCCACCTGGCCCGAATGGGTACCCTTTGTTGGTGGGGGTAATTTTCGCTTTTTTGAGCCTGTTTTTAACCTGGCCGATACGGCCATAAGTACAGGTGTAGGTATTTTATTGGTCTTCAATAAAAAGGCTTTTGGAAAGAAGGAAGTGGAAGTTCCGGAAGGCGATCAGAATTTATAAGTACTGATAGGGGTAATGCAATAATCCAGGGCAATATCTTCTGGCCGCACATCATCTATTTTGGCTTCCGCTTCAAAAAATGATAAACCTATTTTGATCACATCAGACCTGCATTCGCGGAGAAATTTATCATAAAACCCTTTTCCATATCCCACTCTATGTCCCTCCAGGTCAAAAGCGAGTAAGGGGATAAAAACCACATCGATCTTCTCTACAGGCACTTCTATGCCATCTGTGGGTTCGGGAATATCCCATTGATTAGGTTTCAGGCTTGTGGCATCTGTAAGCAGAAAATGGGCCATGGAATTATTACCACTTACTTTGGGAACAACCAGTTGTTTGTCCCTGCCCTGAAGAAGGGGAATAATAAAACTGGTATCTACTTCCTTTTGCGTAGGGATAGACAGAAAGATATGGAAATAAGTAGCCCTCCAAATAGGGAGGGCTACAACATTGTTCGCGATGCGCATACTTTTTTCCGGAATCGCATCAGCGCTCAATGCGTGTCTTAATTTGCGGTAGTTTAATCGTATTTGTTCTTTATTCATACAGTTCGATTAAACCATACTTAGTCGGGGGATTTTTTGATTATTCTCTATGCTTTGATCATTCCTTCGCAGCAACTGCAAAATAAATTTTAAAGAATAACATCAGAATCAAATACATCCCCACAGTGATGAGATAGTTATCCATTTTGTTTTGATTTTGATGGCCCTAATATACTATTATTTTTGAAACAACAACCCATGAACGATACTTTTTTATCGATGAAATGCACTTTTTTTTAACATTTAAAGCGACCTTTTTCTCAATTATATTGGCATATATGCTTATAAAGCATTGTATTTTAGAATTATACCTTATTTATACTAAGAATATTCTGATAAATGCCTGCAACTACTCCTTCCTTTCAACAAATTTACCAAGTAAATATTCCATGGTTTTCACACAATTGTAGCCTGGGATCGCGCAATATCCTTTCAGGAATTGATGAAATTTTGCGAGAAGGAAGAAAGAATCGGTGAACTGCCCTATTTTTGAAAGATGGGTGCTGCCCTAACTTACTTTCATGGCCAATCTATCTTTAGAAATACAACTTAGTACACTGCCCAATGATCCGGGGGTCTATCGCTTCTATGATGTAGATAAAAAGCTGATCTATGTAGGAAAGGCGAAAAATCTGAAGAAACGGGTGTCCTCTTATTTTACCAAAAAACATGAAATAGGGAAGACACGTGTTTTGGTCAAGAAGATCCGGACCATGGATCATATTGTTGTGCCCACAGAATCGGATGCCCTGCTGTTGGAGAACAATTTGATCAAGGAATATCAACCCAGGTATAATGTCTTGTTAAGGGACGATAAATCCTATCCCTGGATCTGTGTGAAAAAAGAACGCTTCCCGCGCATTTTTCCCACACGGAATATAATCAAGGACGGCTCCGAGTATTTTGGTCCGTATACGAGTATGCGAACGGTTCGTACACTTTTAGACTTGATCCGAAGTGTCTATCCCTTGCGTACCTGCACCTATGATCTGTCTGAAGAAAAGATAAAGGCAGGCAAGTACAAGCGCTGCCTGGAGTTTCACCTGGGAAATTGTAAGGGACCGTGTGAAGAGTTACAGACAGAAGAAGAATACGACAAACAGATAGATGATATCCGGGATATTATTAAAGGGAATTTTAATTCCTCCTTGCGGTTTTTTAAAAAGGAAATGAAAAGGCGGGCAAGTGAAATGCGATTTGAAGAAGCCCAGCTGATCAAGAATAAGATCGAGGTATTGGAAAATTACCAGGCAAAATCTACTGTGGTAAATCCAAAGATCAGCAATGTAGATGTTTTCAGTATTGTGTCCGATGAGGCCTTTGCCTACATTAATTTCCTGCAACTGGCCCACGGGTCTATCATTAGGTCTCACACTATGGAGATCAAGAAAAAACTGGAAGAGCCCGATAAGGATCTGCTGGCACTAGCCATATTAGAGATCCGCGACCGCTTTAATTCACAGTCCAAAACTATATACACAACTATTCCACTGAAGTTGCCGGAAGGGATCAAAGTAGTAGTACCCAAATTGGGGGATAAGAAAAAGATCGTCGACTTGTCTGAGCGGAATGCCAAATTCTTCAGGCAGGAGCGTTTTAAGCAAAGCAAGATCACGGATCCGGACAGGCATGCGAACCGGATAATGGCACAAATGCAGAAAGACCTCCGCTTGTCTGCAGAACCCAGGCATATAGAATGCTTTGATAATTCTAACATTCAGGGAAGCGATCCGGTAGCCGCATGTGTCGTATTCAAGAATGGCAAACCGGCCAAAAAGGAGTATCGGCATTTTAATATTAAGACTGTTACAGGAGCGGACGATTTTGCTTCCATGGAAGAAGTGGTATTGCGCAGGTATAAAAGATTACAGGATGAGATGCAACCTTTACCCCAATTGATCGTCATAGATGGAGGAAAGGGTCAGTTGTCTTCTGCCTTAAAAAGTCTGGAACACCTGGGTCTGCGTGGAAAGATCGCTATCATTGGGATCGCAAAACGGCTGGAAGAGATCTATTTCCCTGATGATCCCATACCATTGTACCTTGATAAGAAGTCAGAAACGCTAAAGATCATTCAACAACTCAGGAATGAAGCACACCGTTTTGGGATTACCCATCACAGAAATAAAAGGAGCAAGGCGGCAATACAATCTGAGTTGGAAAACATTGAGGGTGTTGGCGAAAAGACTGCACAACTCTTATTAAAAGAGTTTAAATCGGTCAAAAGAATAAAGGAAGTTAGCCTGGAAGAATTGACAAAAATTGTGGGCCTTTCTAAAGCGAGAAAAATTTATGAGAGTTTTCATTAAAGGTCTATCTTGAAGTATGAAAAAAGGGATCCTCTTACTCCTTGCAAGCGGCGGTGGCGCCAAAGGCCTGGCTCATATAGGCGCCCTTAAGGTAATCGACGCAGCCGGGATCAAAATTGATTATATAGGAGGCACCAGCATGGGGGCTATCATTGGAGCCCTCTATGCCTCGGGGTATTCGGCTGTGGAGCTGGACTCCATGTTCACGGAAACCAATTTCCCGGAATTGATCCAGGACGATTTTCCCAGAGGCGCCAAGTCTTTTTACGAGAAAGATGATACCGAACGCTACGCTCTGACCATCCCTTTTAACAACTTTAAAATAGCCTTTCCCCAAGCACTTTCCGGCGGGCAAATGATCTACAATGAGCTTGTAAAACTATTATACCATGTGAAGGATATAGCGGACTTCAGTGAGCTCCCTATTCCCTTCTTATGCATTGCCACAAACATAGAAACAGGAGAAGAGATCTTGCTAGACAAGGGATTTCTGCCTGAGGCCATTATGGCAAGTGGCACCTTTCCTTCTTTGTTTGAACCCTCGGAAGTCGATGGACAAATTTTGATAGACGGGGGTGTTTTGAATAATTACCCTGTGGAAGAAGTTCGTGCCATGGGAGCCGATATCATGATCGGGGTGGATGTGCAACACGGCCTTCGTGCGCGGGAATCCCTGGAATCTGCTTCAGATATCTTATTACAGATCAATAATTTCAGGACGGTTAAGGATATGAGCACGAAAACGGCCATGACGGATATTTATATCAAACCGAATATGGATGATTTTACAGTGATCGATTTTGATCTCAAGGAAACGATCATCAATAAAGGCCTGGAAGCAGCCCAGATCCAATCAGAAGCACTAAAACAGCTGGCAGGGGCGCAAGGAAATATTCCCAAGACGCACATTCCGGTTTCCGTCAGCGATTCCTTGGTAATTAACAGGCTCATCATTGAGGGAGACCTGGGGTACAGCCGGGGATTTATTAAAGGGAAATTGCGGTTCGACCTTGGAGAGATGATTGGCTTTGATGAGTTCCAGCAAGGTATGGGGAATTTGGCAGCTACCGGGAATTTTAAAGCCATCAGGTATCAGCTTTCATCCAATGGCCTGGGGGAAGACATTGTACCAGAGCGCCGCTATGATCAATCTGACAAAGAAACAATTCCTGGCCGACGATGATACGGCTTCCTTTGATTTCATCCTTGGAGATAATGTACGCTACAATATGGAGTACTATGTAGATAAGGGCAGGTATTGGAGCATAGGCGTTAACAGCCGGTTAAATGATTTTAGCAAGGATATAGACCTGGATGTCATTCAGAGCAATTTTAGTGTGCTGGAGGATCCAAATATTAATACCATTACCCTGGATGTAGACGATGTGACCAATCAATTTTACCTGCAGACAGATTTCCGGGAGGAATTTGCTTTGCGACTCGGCATTGAGCACAAATACCTGAAATACGGCAGTGAGACCATCAATGATATGGGGAGTATCTTGAATGACCCTCAACAAACAGATCCGGCAGTATTTGAAAGAAGCCATTACTACAGCACCTTCGGTCAGCTGGTCTTAGACACCTATGATGACAAATATTACCCCAGCAGGGGCTTGCGCTTTAACGGCGATTTCCATTTGTATTTGTTCTCCTCGGATTTCAATGAAAACTTCAGGGAATTCTCAATTGGTAAAGCGCAAATAGGGGCCGCCTTTCCTATTTTAGAGAATCTGACCTTCGTATTGGAAACCGAAGGAGGCTTTAAATTGGGATCTTCTGAGGTATCCAGCTTTGACTTCATCCTTGGGGGCTATGGAGCCAAACTCATCAATAATTTTATCCCTTTCTACGGCTATGATTTTCTGAGCTTGCCTGGCAATAGCTTTGTAAAGGCAATAGCCCGATTTGATCTTGAGATCGCCCCTAAAAATCATCTTATACTGGCTGGTAATTTTGCCAATGTGGAAGACGACCTTTTCCGGATAGGAGAGTGGTTTACCGAACCGGATTATACCGGCTATGGACTGGGCTATGGACTTGAGACCTTCATGGGTCCGCTTGAAGTCTTCTATACCTGGACCCCGCAAAACAGTGACGGGAATTTCTTCTTTAGCATCGGCTATTGGTTTTAACCCTCTCAACTAGCATTTTTTGGCCGTTTTTTCCGATATTTGCACTAGAAAATGAACTGATGACTTTTTCAGACCCAGATATAAAAGCTCACTTAAGAGCTATGTGGTAAATGTGAGATCCGCCGATATGTTCGGCTTGGGATTTCTATTTTAATACGTATTCATTTTCAAAATTCAGATCATGTCAATTTTAGATACCACTTCGTTACACTTGCCGAAGGAAAACCCTGAGGCTGAAGATTTTCTTCCCTTATTGGGAACAGATTATGTAGAACTCTATGTTGGGAATGCCAAACAGGCAGCACATTATTATATGTCGGCCTGGGGATTTCAACCCCTAGCCTATTCCGGTCTGGAAACAGGTGTGAAAGACAGGGTTTCCTATGTAGTGCAACAGGAAAAAATTCGATTAATACTTACATCCCCGCTACAGTCGGGCGGTGAAATTAACAAGCATATTGATGCCCATGGGGATGGGGTTAAAGCCATTGCCCTTTGGGTGGATGATGCAACAAAAAGTTACAAAGAAACCGTTAGTCGGGGTGCCGAATCCTATATGGAACCAAAGACCGTGAAGGATGACCATGGGGAAGTAGTGCTATCCGGGATCCACACATATGGGGAAACGGTACATATTTTTGTAGAGCGATCTAATTACAACGGCATATTTCTACCCGGTTTCCAAAAATGGGATCCGCATTATAAAGCTCCTGATGTTGGGCTTAAATATATTGACCACATGGTGGGAAATGTGGGTTGGAATGAGATGGATAAATGGTGTGAATTCTATGCGAATGTTATGGGTTTTGCACAGTTGATCTCTTTTGATGACAAGGATATCTCTACAGAATATACAGCACTGATGAGTAAGGTGATGAGCAATGGGAATGGCCGGATCAAATTTCCGATCAATGAACCTGCTGATGGCCGGAAGAAATCGCAGATAGAAGAATATATTGAATTCTATAATGGAGCCGGGGTACAGCATATGGCCATGGCTACTGATAACATCATAGAGACAGTTACTGCACTCAGGGATCGGGGGATTGAATTTCTGACCGTACCCGCTGTGTACTACGATGAGGTTCTGGACAGAGTAGGTGAAATAGATGAGGCCCTGGAGCCATTAAAAGAATTGGGCATCTTGATAGACCGGGATGATGAAGGCTATTTATTGCAAATATTTACCAAGCCGATACTAGACAGACCTACCATGTTCGTAGAGATCATTCAGCGCAAAGGCGCCAAAAGTTTTGGAAAAGGAAACTTCAAAGCTTTGTTTGAATCCATAGAACGGGAACAAGCCAATCGGGGGACACTTTAGCAAGAGGAATCTTAAGGATTTGTCAATTTCTTACTGCCTATCCTTAACGAATGTTAATTCGCTCGTTAAATAACGTTAAAAGTATGGCTGCATAATAAGTTGGTCGTATTTTTAGAATGCATAAGGGGTGGTTCCCTTAGTACTTTAAGTATTGGTTTTTCATAATTTAAAGTTTGGTTGGTTATTTAGGAAAGCCCTGACAGCTATGTCGGGGCTTTTTTATACAATAGTTTGGAACAATAATTGTTTTAATAAGAGACAGTGAAAAAAAGTTTACCCCATATTGGTAACTTTAACCCAAATTTGACTATGAAAAAACTGTACGTTATAATCTTATTGTTTGGCAGCCTGAGCCTTTCGGCACAAGGGGTGAG
Organism: uncultured Eudoraea sp.; assembly: GCA_947258555.1. Taxonomy (GTDB): domain Bacteria; phylum Bacteroidota; class Bacteroidia; order Flavobacteriales; family Flavobacteriaceae; genus HDS-28. The sequence continues at coordinate 22,261 of CAMYJF010000050.1, forward strand.
GACTGCATATAAGACTGGCGAATGGTTGAAATTCCGCATTCATTATGGTTTCCTCAATGCCAGTTATGCTACCCTCCATTTAAAAGAAGATAAGATTGACGATATCCCGGTGCATCACGTAGTGGGTATCGGAAAAACAACAGGTTTTGCCAGTTTATTCTTTAAGGTCAATGACCGCTACGAAAGCTACTTCGATAAAAGAGACCAAAAGCCCTACCGTTTCATTCGAAAAATAGATGAAGGCGGCTATACGCGCGATACAGAGATCAATTTCCATCACGAGAAAGACCTGGCTGTCTTGCATGATAAAAAGCAAAAGAAAAAATTCAGATTTGAGGTAGACAATGGTATACAAGACCTGATCTCTGCCTTTTATTTTCTGCGTAGCAATTATGATTCAAAGAATCTGGTGATAGGAGAAGTGCTGACCCTCAATGTGCTTTTTGATGACGACGGTGTATTTCCATTCAAACTCAAATATTTGGGGAAGGAGATCATCAGATCGAAATTCGGAAAAGTGGAATGTTTAAAATTCCGACCCTTTGTGCAATACGGACGGGTATTTAAAGAGGAAGAAAGCTTGTCTTTGTGGGTATCCAATGACCACAATAAGATACCGATCAGGATCAAGGCCGACCTTCGTATTGGTTCCATAAAAGCCGACCTCGATGGGTTTAATGGCCTCAAAAATCAGTTCAAGATCATTATGGATTAGAACCTTCTTAGGGTCTGTCAACAAACCCCTTTAACAGGCATAGTTACCGCATTATTACTACCTATTCTACACCTGTTTTGAAAATCCAAGTTAAATAATTGGGGAAAACAAAGGGGAGGCTATATCTTTGACCCCGACAAAGTAAGAGAATAACCATGCGAATAAATCGGGGTTTCGTTTGTTTCATTCTTCTTCTGATCGGTTGTAAGGAAGACAAACCGCTACCAGCGGAACTTACATCCCAAACCCTTCCTGAAGAGATCATCAACGAACAATACGGCTTTAATCTGGACGACTATGAAGTAGTTTCAGATACTATCAGATACGGCGACAGTTTTGGGGAGCTCATGCTCAAAAACCACGCGGAATATCCAAAAATATTAACGATAACAGAGAATTACAAGGACACCTTCGATGTGCGCAAGATCCGCGTAGGGAAGCCCTATGTCATCCTCAAAAGCAAAGATTCCCTACCTAAAGCTGAGGTGTTTATTTATGAAAACGATCGCATCAATTTTACGGTTGTAGATCTTCGGGACTCTGCAGTAGCTTATAAAGATCAGAAGGAAGTAAAATACGTAGAACGAGAGGCTTCTGGCGTTATTGAAACTTCTTTGTCAGACGCTATCCTGAAAGAAGGGATAGACTATTATATCACACACGAATTATCTGAGATCTACGCCTGGACCATCGATTTCTTCCGACTTCAAAAAGGAGATAAGTTTAAGGTGATCTTTAAGGAGAAATATATTAACGATTCTCTTTATGCCGGATCAGAACCGATAGAGTCGGCCTATTTTGAACACAACGGTCAACCCCTATATGCTTTCGCCTATGAATCGGATAGCCTGAAAAATATCATTGACTATTTTGATGATGAGGCAAACAATCTGCGACGCACTTTTTTACGCGCGCCGGTAAAGTTCAGCAGAATATCCTCCCGCTATAATTTAAAACGGCGCATTCGCTATTATGGCTACCGCGTCCGCCCGCACAAAGGAACAGACTATGCAGCCCCCGTTGGCACACCAATTTTGGCCACTGCAGATGGAGTTGTAACCGAATCTACGCGTAGAAGAGGCAATGGTCGCTATGTAAAGATCCGTCACAATGGCACTTATAGCACTCAGTATTTGCACATGCGTAAACAGAATGTAATACGCGGGGATATCGTCAAGCAAGGAGATGTAATAGGTTGGATAGGCATGACAGGTAATACCGCTGGTCCGCATGTATGCTATCGCTTCTGGAGAAACGGTCGCCAGGTAGATCCACTCAGGGAGGAATTGCCGGCAGCAGAACCCCTGGCCGAAGCTTTAAGACCCGAGTATTTTGATTTTATAGATCCGAAGAAATTTCAATTAGATTGTATCGCATTTCCGGAACCGGAAGAAGAACAGGAATCCGAGGAGTTACTTTCCCTTAACCAATAATATGTCCTTACA
>CAMYJF010000051.1 GCA_947258555.1 uncultured Eudoraea sp.
CCTGCTGGTGGAACTGGAATGCGAAAAGGTGTACAACGCCACAAATCCATTCGATTTTATGGATATGATCTCTTTGCAAGGAAAGACGAACTTCTTTGAAAAAAGAGTTTCTGAATATCAAAAAGCCGGTGTCCTGAATAAGGAGAAAGATGCTGATTCTCAAAAGATCAGTTTCGATGCCGATTTTTAGAAAAGAAAGACCAACACCCCAAACAAATCGGGTTTACCCCCAGAATGCAGTCGACTTCCAGGCAAAGTTCGGCCATTTGAAGTATTGATTAATTTAAAATAGAAATGAGCCCTTATGTATGTAATTAAACGAGACGGAAGAAAAGAACCCGTGATGTTCGATAAGATCACGGCACGTGTACGCAAACTCTGTTATGGCCTCAATACCTTGGTCGATCCAACCAAAGTGGCCATGCGCGTCATTGAAGGATTGTACGACGGTGTAACCACATCTGAACTGGATAATCTGGCAGCGGAGATCGCCGCTACTTTGACCACAGCACACCCGGATTATGCGAAACTTGCTGCACGTATTTCCGTTTCCAACTTACATAAGAATACAAAAAAGTCCTTTTCAGAAACGATGAAGGACCTCTATGAGTACGTAAATCCACGCACAGGCAAAGAAGCTCCTCTTCTTTCGGATGAGGTTTATAAGGTGATCTCTGAAAATGCAGAGATGCTGGATTCAACTATCATCTACAACCGGGATTTCGGATACGACTACTTTGGATTCAAAACACTGGAACGATCATACCTTTTAAAACTAAATGGAAAGATCGCAGAGCGACCTCAGCATATGTTGATGCGCGTATCTATAGGTATTCACCTCAACGATCTGCAAAGTGCTGTTGAGACCTATGAGCTCATGTCTAAAAAGTACTTCACCCATGCTACGCCCACCTTGTTCAATTCGGGAACACCTAAACCGCAAATGTCGTCTTGCTTCCTACTGGCAATGCGGGATGATAGTATAGAGGGGATCTATGACACACTGAAGCAAACGGCAAAGATCTCTCAATCGGCAGGAGGGATAGGCTTGTCTATTCATAACATACGTGCAACCGGTTCATACATAGCTGGTACGAATGGCACCTCTAATGGAATTGTACCAATGCTTCGGGTCTTTAATGACACAGCTCGTTACGTAGATCAGGGAGGTGGTAAACGTAAAGGAAGTTTTGCCATTTATGTTGAACCATGGCACGCAGATATTTACGATTTTCTGGATCTGAAAAAGAACCATGGGAAAGAAGAAATGAGGGCACGTGATCTTTTTTATGCCATGTGGATCCCGGATCTTTTCATGAAACGCGTTGAAGCAGATGCAGAATGGACACTTATGTGCCCCAATGAATGTCCAGGATTATTCGAAACCCATAGCGAGGACTTTGACAGCTTGTATACCAAATATGAGAAAGAAGGCAAAGGTCGAAAAACGATCAAAGCTCGAGAATTATGGGAAAAGATCCTCGAATCTCAGATTGAAACAGGTACGCCCTATATGTTGTATAAAGATGCGGCTAACCGGAAAAGCAATCAGCAAAATTTGGGAACGATACGTTCTTCCAATCTCTGTACAGAGATCCTTGAATATACAGATAAGGATGAAGTAGCTGTTTGCAACCTGGCATCCATTGCCTTGCCAATGTTCGTCAAGAATGGGGAATTTGATCACCGGGAATTGTTTAAGGTAACCAAACGGGTAACTAAAAATCTAAATCGGGTGATCGATCGCAATTATTACCCGATCAAGGAAGCGGAAAATTCAAATATGCGACACCGTCCGATCGGACTCGGAGTTCAGGGATTGGCCGACACATTTATTATGTTGCGCCTACCTTTCACAAGTGATGAAGCTAAGAAACTAAACCAGGAAATTTTTGAAACCTTGTATTTTGCTGCAGTCACAGCTTCCATGGAAGAAGCAAAAGAAGATGGAGCCTATTCTACTTTCAAAGGATCTCCTATATCCAAGGGAGAATTTCAGCATAACCTTTGGGGGATAAAGGATGAGGAACTTTCCGGGCGATGGGATTGGGGCAAACTACGCACCAATATTAAGAAACACGGAGTGAGAAATTCCCTCTTGGTGGCACCTATGCCAACGGCATCAACCTCTCAGATCCTTGGGAATAATGAATGCTTTGAACCTTATACTTCAAATATTTATACGCGCCGGGTACTCTCAGGAGAATTCATCGTAGTAAACAAGCATTTATTGGAAGACCTGGTAAATCTGGGGCTTTGGAATGAAGGCTTGAAACAGGAATTAATGAGGGCAAACGGTTCTATTCAGCACATTGATGAGATTCCGGATGAAATAAAGGAACTCTACCAAACTGTTTGGGAATTGAGCATGAAAGACATTATCGATATGTCCAGGCAGCGGGGGTATTTTATAGACCAAAGCCAGTCGCTGAACTTATTTATGGAGAATGCAAATTTCGCTAAACTGACCTCCATGCATTTCTATGCGTGGAAGAGCGGCTTAAAGACGGGTATGTACTATTTACGTACTAAAGCCGCTGTAGATGCGATTAAATTCACCCTGGATAATACCAAGAAAAAGGAAGTGCCGGTAAGTGTGGCAGCGGAAGCTGAAGTAAAAGCAAGCGATCCCAAGACTGCTAAAACTATGCAGGTTAAGACGTCACCTGTAAAAGCGCAAGAAACAGATGTAGAACCCATGTCGCCAGATGAAATGAAGGCATTGATCGCACAGGCAAAGGAAGGAGAGGCAGATGATGATTGCCTAATGTGTGGATCATAGTTTACTAGTGTTTATTCAAACAGGGATACCTCGGGGAAGAGATCTCTACCCCACAGATAGCAGATCTCAGACTCCGGGGTATTTTATTCAATAAATTTTTCGGTAAAAAACAAAAAGAATAGCCCCATGGCGATGCCATAGTGCGGGGGAATAATAGGGGGTGTCGTCTATTATTTCTTAAACATGGGCTTCAAGACGCTGTATGAGAACAGGAAAGCCGCTAAGTAGATCAGTATGAATATAAAATAGTAGTCCATCTTTGGAAATCAAGTTTTTGATCTACACCTATATACGTAGGTAAACGGCATTTGGTTTACCAAAAAAGCAAAAACTCGTGATTTTTTACTAACAATTAACAAAAATAGCTAATGTTAGCGCGAAACTGATAATCAGTTATTTAAAGGCATCTACTGCTTTATACGCTGCAATTACCGCATCTTCCCCGGCCGTGTCAGGCATAGAATTTCCATGCTCCATCCCAAGAATACCTTTAAAGCCCTTCTCATGGATAAATTTGAAGACATTTTTATAATTGATCTCTCCGGTTGTGGGTTCTTTTCTACCCGGATTATCCCCAATCTGGAAGTAAGCGATCTCATCCCAGCAAGCCGAAATATTCGGGATAAGATTGCCTTCCTGGATCTGCTGGTGATAAATGTCGAAAAGGATCTTGCAGGAAGGAGAATTCACAGCTTTGCAGATCTCATAGGCCTGAGGGGAAGTGGTAAGAAATAAACCCGGATGATCTCTAAAATTTAGGGGTTCAAGAACCATAGTAAGCCCATGAGGTTCCAGGATCTCTGAGGCTCGTTTTAAGCTTTCAACTACATTTGACATTTGATACCCCATGGATAATTTCAGGTCCAAATGTCCCGGAACAACCGTCATCCATTTAGCGTTGACACGCTTCGCTACCTCCACAGACCGTTCAATTTCTGACAGAAATTCTTCTCGTCTATCGGTATTGCCTGAGGCCAGATTAGGCTCAGACCAAAATATAGTATGGGCGACAAATACACCCATCTCCAGACCACGATCGACCATAGTGTTGGCCATTCTCTCTTGCAGTTCAATTGGCCTGTTCCTCATTTCATTGTCTTCAAATGCAGTAAAACCCATATCGGCCATAAAATTCAGCTGATCAATGGGGTCTTCCCCGGCCGAATGCCGGAACATACCTAAATGAGGGGCATATTTTAAGTTGAATGAATTTTTATTGGGTGTACTTGATTGGGCATTACTTACGGTCACGGTGCCCAAACTTAGGGCTCCGGTGACCATGCCTGAGCGTTTTATAAAATGCCTTCTTTTCATCTGTTTGGCGACCAGACCTTGCCTCCGGTGAGTTCATTAATATCTCCGCAAGCTTCATACCCTCCAGGAACAGGTAAGTAGGGTAGTACTTTCTCGCCTACATATTCCGAAGTTTTATAACCCCAAATAGTGATTCCCCTGAGATTAGTGGCAAAAGCGTAAGTAGCTGCATCATCACCTAAAGAGCCCATATTACCTTCCTGCAAATTCACCATATAGTTTTCAATAAGGGTATCGTATTCTTCTTTTTCCTCCGGGGTGTAAGCAAGTGATCTTGCCAGCACAGCTTCTAATTCCTCACCGCTAAGTTCCTCATTAGTTTCTTTATTTGCTGAGGTAATGGCTTTATCCATAAATACCTTAGTGACCATTTTCCAGAAGGATTGTTGTTCACTTGCCATCACTTCTGATGCGAAACGATCTATGAACAGATGGACCTGTACATCGGAAGCAGATGGGGTGTCAGTTTCGGGTAAAATAATATCTACAAGTTGGGTAAGTGCACGCCCTTCTTCCTGGGAGAAAAAATCAGGTTGCCAATCAAAGGAGGGTTCCCTTTTGCATGATTGCATGATACTTAACAAGGTCGGGGTTGCTACCGTATACCCTAAGGCAACACCCATATTTTTAAGTGCTTTTCTTCTATCCATCAGAGTAGTCCTTTTTTAAGTTGTTCTGCCGCGTGATTAGCTGCTCGTGCCGAGAAAGCCATATATGTAAGCGACGGGTTTACACAGGAAGCAGAGGTCATGAAGGCACCGTCTGTTACATAAACATTCTTGACTGCATGTATTTGATTATACCCATTGAGGACCGAAGTCCGTGGATTACGGCCCATCCTCGCAGTTCCCATTTCATGTATTCCTAACCCAAGGGCGTATGGATCATCTTGAGGGGTAACATCCCGAAGTCCAGCTTTGGTAAGCATGTCAACGGCTTGCTCTATAATATCCTTACGCATATTCAACTCGTTCTCCTTTAATTCAGCATCAAAGGTCACAGTAGGCAATCCCCATTTGTCTAATTTATTATAATCCAGGGTCATTCTGTTGTCTTCGTAAGGTAGCACTTCGCCAAAACCGCTCATCCCAAACGACCAACCTCCAGGCTTGAGAATGGCCTCTTTCAATGCTTTTCCATGAGACAGTTCGGAAATAGTTTCTTCCCAGTTTCCTCTACTTGCTCCACCCTGGTATCCATAACCACGTTTAAATGTCTTAGTATTTGAACTGCCTCCTAGATTCCTGAATCTGGGCAGATAAATTCCAACAGGCTTTCTACCTTTATAGTACTTGTCTTCAAATCCGTCGAATTTCCCGCTGGCACCAGCATCCATATGGTGGTCCATTATATTACGGCCCAGTTGATCCGAATCATTTCCCATCCCATTTGGGAAGCGATCCGATTTTGATTGCATTAATATCGAGGTTGAAGCAATAGACGAAGCACAGAGGAAGATCACCTTCGCCTTAAATTCATAATTTTCTTTGGTAATACGGTCTATTACTTTGACCCCGCTTGCCTTCTTTGTATCCGGATCGTATAGGATCTCATGTACAATGGCATCAGGCCGCAAGGTTAGATTTCCGGTTCGCTCTGCCGCTGGTAATGTAGAAGAATTGCTGCTAAAGTAGGCGCCAAACGGGCAACCTCTGATACAGCGATCCCTGTATTGACAACGGTTTCTACCTTCAAATTTTTTATCACTATTTATATGTGCCACCCGACCTGGTGTCATATGACGATCATCAAAATGCTCTTCCAGTTGTTCGCGCACATGCTGTTCAAGGCAATTGAGCTCCATGGCAGGTTCGAATTTTCCATCGGGTAGCTGGGATAGGCCCAGGTTTTCACCTGTTACTCCTATATAAGATTCTACCTTGTCATACCAAGGGGCAATATCCCTGTATCGCACTGGCCAATCAACACCATGACCGTCATCACGGTTGGCTGTAAAATCCATTTCGCTGAAGCGATAACTATGACGCCCCCACAAGAGAGACCTGCCACCTACGTGATAGCCTCGCATCCAATCAAAACGCTTGGTTTCATTATAAGGGTGCTCCAGGTCGTTGACAAACCAAAAATTGCTCTGGGCACGTACCGTGTATCCGGTGCGCGCTTGTTTCTCTTGTTTTGCCATTTCTTCCCTGGACAGCTCTCCGTTATTGGGAAAATCCCAATCGTCCAGATTGGCAGTTGGATAATCAGTGATGTGGTTGACCATTCGACCCCGCTCGAGCATAAGAGTTTTCACCCCATTTTCGCATAATTCTTTGGCCGCCCAGCCACCACTAATTCCACTACCAATAACTATGGCATCGTACGATGCCTGTTCTTCATTGTAATAAAATTTGCTCATGGAGGTGTTCTCAAAAATTTAGAAGTACTAAATATAAAATTAATTTTCTACATTTAGTCGGAGGTAATCCCCGGATACAGAATCTCCAGATCACCCACTCAATTTAAATCAAAACCAATGAAACGAAGAAGTATTTTTACCCAGAGTTTTATCGCTGTAATGTGTTTGACACTAATAGGAATGTACGGTTGTAAGCAAAAGAAGGAAACAGAAAAGGAAGCTGAAGAAGTGGTGGCAGAGACAGATGAGGTCTCACCATTCTTTGAATTATCGCTGGCCCAATGGTCAATGCACAGGATGATCAGGGGTGGAGAAGACCCTTATACCTTTGCCGAAAGAGCAAAAGGATGGGGATTTGCGGGATTGGAATATGTGAGTCAGCTATACTCTGAAGAACTGGATGCAGCTGGCTACAGTGAGGAAGCAATGGCCAATTTTGTTGCAAAATGCAACGAAGAAGCAGAGAAACACGGCCTGAAGAATGTATTGATCATGATAGATGGTGAAGGCGATTTAGCCGCTGATGAAGAAGAAGAGCGGAACGAGGCCATTGAAAATCATAAGAAATGGATAGATGCAGCTGCAGCTATGGGATGCCATGCCGTACGGGTTAATCTTTCAGGAAGTGAAGACCCTGATACGTGGATGAATAATAGTATAGACGGTTTGGGCAGGCTAGCAGAGTACGGCGCCGAAAAGAACATCGAGGTCATCGTAGAAAATCACGGTGGACTCTCTTCAAATGCCTCTATGTTGGCAAGTGTAATGCGATCCATAAATAAAGAAAATTGCGGCACCCTTCCTGATTTCGGGAATTTCTGTATCCGCAGAAACGATCCAACTGATTCTAGCGCCGGTTGTGCTGAAGAGTACGACAAATACCAGGGAGTTACTGAACTCATGGCACATGCCAAGGCGGTTAGCGCAAAATCTCATGTATTCGATGCAGAAGGAAATGAATCCAATATTGACTATGTCCGTATGTTGCAAATCGTCAAAGATGCAGGTTATTCCGGCTATATAGGAGTTGAGTATGAAGGATCAGAATTAAGTGAAGAAGAAGGCATTATTGCTACTCGCGATTTACTTATTAATGCAGCTAAAAAGCTCAATTAGACATGAACGGGGTAACCATTCTCTTGAATGAGTTGTTTGACTATAATTTCTTTTGCAATAAGACGATCATCGAATTTGCCAAAGAGAAGGGAACAATACCGGAAAAAAGTCAGAAACTCTTCAACCATGTCCTGAATGCACATCACATTTGGAATGCCAGGATAAGTAAGTCGGAACCCCAATACGATGTTTGGGAAGAGCACGATATGAGCAGCTGGGCAGATATTCACTATGACAACCAGCGCAGTTCCTTTGAGATCATCACCAATACAGATGATTTTGAACTACGCTTGGATTATGAAAATATTGAAGGGCGCTTATTTACCAATACCATCCAGGATATGCTCTTTCAGATTGTGAATCACTCAACACATCACCGGGCTCAAATGATGGCTGATTTCAGGGAAAATGGGATTGAACCTTTTGCACTGGATTATATCTTTTACAAACGATAACAAACCAGCTATTTATGAAAACCGGAACCAGTATCCAACTTTCTCTAATGATGTTCTTAGAATTCTTCATTTGGGGTGGCTGGTTTGTAACCATGGGGATCTACCTTCCGAATACCCTAAAATCTTCGGGAGCTGAAATAGCAATGGCATATTCAACTCAATCCTGGGGAGCAATACTAGCTCCCTTTATTATTGGTCTTATCGCCGATAGGTATTTCAATGCGGAACGGATCCTTGGGGTTTTACACCTGGCCGGTGCTTTCATGATGTATCAATTAGCCAATGCAAATGATTTCGGGACCTTTTTTCCTTATGTCCTCGGTTATATGATCGTTTATATGCCAACATTGGCACTAGTGAATTCTGTAGCTTTTAACCAAATGGAAGACCCATCGAAAAATTTTCCCAGAGTACGGGTTTTTGGTACTGTAGGATGGATCGTAGCCGGGCTGGTGATAAGCTATATTTTTCAATGGGATAGTGAAGCAAATGTGTCAGGAGGCATGCTGAAAAACACCTTCTTAATGACGGCTGTAGCATCTGGTATCCTCGGAATTTTTAGCTTCACCTTACCCAAAACACCGCCAAAATTAAAAGGTCAAAAGGATATGTCCCTAGCTGACATTCTCGGACTGGATGCGCTAAAATTATTGAAAGACCGGAACTTCCTGGTCTTCTTTATTGCTTCCATTTTAATATGTATTCCTCTGTCTTTCTACTATCAGCACGCCGGTCAATTCCTTGGTGAATTAGGAGTGTCTAATGTAGCAGGGAAGATGACGATCGGACAAGCTTCGGAAGTGGTCTTTATGCTCTTATTGCCTTGGTTCTTTACTCGATTTGGTTTTAAAAATACCATGATTCTTGGCATGCTAGCCTGGTCACTTAGATACTTGCTTTTTGCCTATGGTAATGCTGGCGAACTGGCATTCATGCTCTTAATGGGTATTGCACTTCACGGGATCTGCTATGATTTCTTCTTCGTTTCCGGCCAAATATATACGGACAGCAAAGCCGGAGATAAATACAAAAGTGCTGCACAGGGATTAATAACGCTCGCTACATATGGCTTGGGGATGCTCATCGGTTTTTGGGTTGCCGGACAGATCACGGATATCTATGCCTTGACAGAAAACAGTCATGAATGGAAGAATGTCTGGCGTATCCCTGGTGTTTTCGCATTTGCCGTGGCGGTGCTGTTTGCTTTGCTGTTCAAGAATGAGAAAATAGAATATAAAAAATAGACCCAGCTATGCCAAAAAAAATAAGACTTGGACTCATTGGAGGTGGTGGTGATTCCTTAATAGGAATTCTTCATCGCATCGCTTCTTTTATCAATGACAACTATCAAATTGTAGGAGGTGTCTTCAGTATAGATTACGAAGGTAGCCTTGAGTTTGCAGATGAGATCGACGTAGCAAGAGACAGAGTTTATAAAGACTTTGACACTTTTATTGAAGAGGAGTTGAAATTACCTGAAGATCAACGTATCCAGGTATGTTCGGTGCTTACGCCAAATTTTTTGCACTATCCCATGGCCAAAAAATTACTCGAAAATGGCTTTCATGTGATTTGCGAAAAACCCATGACAATGACGCTTGAAGAGGCCCACGAATTGCAGGCAGTTCACAAAGCTTCGGGAAAAGTATTTGCCTTGACACATACCTATACCGGTTATCCCATGGTTCGCCAAATGAGGGAAATGATCAAGGCCGGAGCCCTGGGCAAGATCCACAAAGTTGATGCGCGTTATTTCCAGGGATGGATCAACCCGGTTATTCACGACGCGGAGCAAAGGGCTTCGGTATGGCGACTCGATCCCGAAAAAGCCGGGATTAGCTGCTGTATGGGCGATATTGGCACACATGCATTCAATTTGATCGAATATACGACCGGCTTAAAAGTGAAATCACTATTAGCTGATTTTAATTATTTATACGAGGATAATGTGATGGATGTTGATGGCAATGTGCTGGTGCGATTCGATACGCATGTCAAAGGGGTGATCCGGGCGAGTCAGGTCGCTACCGGAGAAGAAAATGGGCTGGCAATAGCTATATATGGAGAAAAAGCAGCCTTTCGTTGGGAACAGGAAAAACCCAACTTCCTGTACAAATTGAGTGATACGGAACCCACTCAGATCTACAAGCCGGGGCATGAATACAATTCTGAGCTTTCCCTGGCAGGCACCAAATTACCACCGGGCCATCCCGAGGGTATCTTTGACTCTATGGCGAATATCTATCTGGGTGCAGCCAAAGCTATTAGGGGTCAATCTTATGATCCTGCTGAATATCCTTCTATGGAAGATGGCGTGCGTGGATTGAATTTTGTGGAGGCTACGGTTGCTTCACACAAGGGGGGTAATGTTTGGGTAGATCTGGAAGATTAGACCGGATATACTTTCTCGAATTCCTCGCAAACGACTATCATACTGTCATTCGGAACACGACCAAAGGACTCTAATTCACGCTGGTAATAGTCCCAATGGGTCTTTTTCCAATTTTCAAGAGAGCCGTCTCCTTCTCCTTCAATACGAGCGTATTCATCGGTAATGCTAAAAAACGGCTTAATTCTTACAGATGTGGTTCGAATAATACATTTCGCTTTCCCTTCCCAATTCGTAATTATGGTGAAATCCCCAATCTTGGGTAGTACTTCTTCCCGATACTGAAGGCCAAGTAAAGAATGGCTTGTTGCCCTTTTTTTACCGGCAAGTACCAGCTTCAAACAGGTATTGGCATCTTTCTCATTATCACAGAAATGCGTAACCCTGGGTTCCTCTACAAAAGCATGCTCCAGGTGCTTATCCAGATAATCGCCCCACATATTTCTGGCAGATCTATTTTCCATTGATAATAGTACTGGTTATTAGGTTTGTTTACCCAATTTAATTGAGTTGCATTAATAGTAACGCTTTTTTGTGGTATTCCTTATATTTATAACTTACACCAGGAAGCCAAGATATTTATGAAAACAATAAAAGGCCCGGCTGTTTTTCTAGCCCAATTTGTAGATGAGAAAGCGCCGTTCAATACCCTGGACGGAATGTGTAAATGGGCTTCAGACCTGGGATATAAGGGCATTCAGATCCCAACATGGGAATCTTTCCTGATCGACATTGACAAGGCAGCTGAGAGCCAGGATTATTGTGATGAACTCAAAGGAAAGATCAATAGTTATGGCCTGGAGATAACGGAATTATCTACCCACCTTCAGGGCCAATTAGTTGCCGTTCACCCGGCTTATGATCTGATGTTCGACAATTTTGCGCCAGACGCGGTAAAGAACAATCCTAAAGCCCGGACAGAATGGGCCGTAGATGTTGTTAAGAAGGCAGCAACGGCCAGCAGGCGATTAGGATTAAACGCACACGCTACATTTTCAGGAGCCTTATTGTGGCACACATGGCATCCCTGGCCCCAAAGGCCACCTGGACTTTTAGAATTAGGCTTTGAAGAGTTGGCTAAAAGATGGAAACCCATCCTGGATCACTATGACAAAGAAGGAGTGGATGTATGTTACGAGATCCACCCCGGCGAGGATCTTCATGATGGGGATACCTTTGAACGATTTTTGGAAGCAACGGGCAATCATAAACGGGTAAATATTCTCTATGACCCCAGCCATTTTGTACTTCAGCAATTAGACTATATAACCTATATAGATCATTACCACGAGTTTATAAAATCGTTTCATGTCAAGGACTCAGAGTTTAACCCCACTGGGAAGAAAGGCGCTTTTGGGGGCTATAACGATTGGGGCGATCGGGCAGGAAGATACCGCTCCCCGGGAGATGGGCAAGTCGACTTTAAAACGATCTTTTCCAAGCTCACCCAATATGGCTGTGATGTTTGGGCAGTAATGGAATGGGAATGCTGCATAAAAAGCCCGGAACAGGGAGCTCGCGAAGGGGCAAAGTTCATCCAGGATCATATTATTGAAGCCACCCAAAAGACCTTTGATGATTTTGCCGGAGGCGATATTGATCAGGAAAAATTAAAAAGAATATTAGGACTTTAAATCATACAAATGATTCGAAAAATAGCAGGCTTGCTACTACTTGTACTTTTTGTTCAGTGCAAGGAAAAAGAAAAAGAAAAAGAAACTAAAGAATCAACCGAAATGGAGGAAACAGAAGATACATCGGATACAAGAACAATGAACGAATGGACCGTCCTTTTTGATGGTACGAATTTCGATTCCTGGAAAGGATATTTAAAAGAAGGCGTATCGGATAATTGGAAGATCGAAGATGGAGCCATGGTATTCTACCCACCGGATAACAAACCAGAAGGTGAGAGCTATAACATTGTCACAAAAGACGAATTCAACAGTTTTGTGCTGTCGCTGGAATGGAAAGTATCAGAAGCTGGAAACAGCGGTATCTTTTGGGCTGTTGTCGAAGATGAACAATTTTCGGAAGCCTATCAGACGGGTCCGGAGATCCAGGTATTGGACAATGCCGGACATCCGGATGCCAACGCCGGCGGCGGAACACATACGGCGGGCGCTTTATATGACATGGTAGCTCCCAGTGAAGATGTTACTAAACCAGCAGGAAAATGGAATAGCTGTGTATTGACCGTTGATTATAATACTAACAAAGGCTCTGTCGTATTGAACGATGTCTTGATCGTAGAATTTGAACCATCTGGTGAAGTCTGGGAAGGCATGATAGCCAAATCCAAATTTGCCGATTGGTCGGGATTTGCGAAAACACAAACAGGTAAGATCGGCTTGCAGGATCATGGAGATATTGTTTCCTACAGAAATATCAAGGTTAAAAATTTATAGCTTAAGGTTCTTCCTCAGCTTTGATGGATATAG
>CAMYJF010000052.1 GCA_947258555.1 uncultured Eudoraea sp.
GGACCATGGATATGAAGGCTACATCGGGATCGAATATGAAGGAAGTCGACTAAGCGAAGCCGAAGGTATCAAAGCCACCAAAGAACTTCTGGAGCGCACATGGGAGTCTTTGGCCTAAGCTCAGGTAGATTTTAATGTATATGACTCAATTTTCATTCTGTTGTACACACCAAACTTTACAAGATACCCTGTTGCGCCTATTATAGAGAATGCAGCAGAGATTGTAGAAATAGCTGATAGGTCTGCTTGCTATCCATAGTCCTCAAAAAAACTGTATTTTAGGGCGATAACTACCAAACCGTACTATGTCGCAGATATCTATTGGTTCAGCGAAACCAAGACTAAGTTTTTGGCAAATCTGGAATATGAGTTTTGGTTTTTTGGGGATCCAATTTGGATTTGCCCTTCAGAATGCCAATGTGAGTCGGATTTTTGAAACACTCGGCGCCTCCAAAGATGAATTGCCCATATTATGGCTTGCGGCACCAGTGACTGGATTGCTGGTTCAACCTATCATAGGCTATTACAGCGATCGCACCTGGCACGCCAAATGGGGCCGAAGGCGGCCTTTTTTTGCGGTAGGTGCCATCCTGGCAACGATCGCTTTATTTGCCATGCCTAATTCTACAGCCTTGTGGATGGCCGTGATCATGCTCTGGCTGATGGATGCCTCCATAAATATTAGTATGGAACCTTTCAGGGCTTTCGTGGGCGATATGCTTCCCAACGAACAAACCTGGGCGGTATTGCGTATTTTCTCGCAGTCATGTGGACGGTGCTCAAAACAAAAGAATATCCACCGGATGATTTAGAAAAACTTAAGGAAGAAAATGCCTCAAAAGGAGTATTCACCGGCTTGGCAGAATCTTTTATGGGCATATTTCAAATGCCCAAAACCATGGTGCAATTATCCTTTGTACAGTTTTTTTCCTGGTTTGCCTTATTTGCTATGTGGATCTATACCACATCCGCGGTAACGAGCCATGTGTATAATACTTCAGATCCCACTTCGGAACTTTATAATGAAGGAGCAGATTGGGTAGGCATTTGTTTTGCAGTTTATAATGGGATAGCGGCTTTGGTAGCTTTTCTACTTCCAATAGTCGCCAAACGTGTAAGTCGAAGAATAACGCATCTCCTTGCCCTGTTCTGTGGTGGAATAGGCCTGCTTTCAATTTACTTCGTTCAAGATCCTAGTCTCTTGCTGGTCTCGATGGTTGGTGTAGGCATCGCCTGGGCCAGTATTCTTTCCATGCCTTACGCCATGCTGTCTAGTATTCTGCCAGCAGATAAGATGGGATATTATATGGGAGTCTTTAATTTCTTCATCGTAATCCCCCAGATCGTAGCCGCCGGCATCCTTGGATTTTTACTGAAAAGCCTTTTCGGCAATGTCTCTGTCTATGCCCTGGTACTTGGGGGAATATCTATGTTCATCGCGGGACTACTGTGCCTTATCGTCCAGGATAATGAGGAAGCAATAGATTATGCCAAGGAAAAAGAATAGGCTTTAGCATTCACTAATTTGCTGTTTATCAGGTAAATAACTTCTATTTTACAGCATTGATAAATAATCCCCTGAAAGCATCATAAACTTTTCTTATATAGCTATAATATTTCTTTATTATTCCATACATTTACTCTATGTTTGTATAAGAATTAATGATAGTGCCCATTATCACTATCTGATAAACGATTAATTATGACTATAACTCAATTGCGATATGTGATGGCAGTTGCGGAATATCGAAACTTCACTCTGGCGGCAGAAAAAAGTTTTGTAACCCAACCTACTCTAAGCATGCAAGTCCAGAAATTGGAAGATGAGCTAGACATCTTGATCTTTGATCGCTCCAAGAAACCCATTGCGCTGACAGATGCAGGTAAGCGGGTTATCGAGCAGGCGCGCCATATCATAAACGAAGCCAATAGGATCAAGGATATCGTAGCTCAGGAAAAAGGATTTATTGGTGGGGATTTTAAAATTGGGATCATCCCAACAGTCATGCCTACCATCCTTCCTATGTTCTTAAAGACGTTTATCAACAAGTACCCCCGAGTGAATTTAGAAATACGCGAGCAACCAACGGAAACCTTGATCCGTAACTTGCAAGAAGGTAATATTGATGCAGGGATTGCCGCAACACCTCTGGAAGTAGAATACATTAAAGAACGAGCACTTTACTTTGAGCCGTTCGTAGGCTATGTTCCGGAAGATCATCGACTTTCAAATAAGCTGAAACTTCAACGTGAAGACCTGGATATTAATGACATGCTTCTTCTGGAAGATGGGCATTGTTTCCGTGACGGTGTGATCAATTTGTGTAAAACAAAGCGACTCAAAACGGGAGAACCTTTTGATCTTTACAGCGGAAGTTTTGAAACACTGCTTAGCCTGTCAGATGAAGGAATGGGTATGACGCTTCTACCCTACCTCAACTCCTTGCATGTTAAGGAGGGTCAGCGCCATCGTATTAAGTCTTTCGAAAATCCGCCTCCGGCAAGAGAAGTTAGCTTGATCTATCATAAGAATGAGCTAAAGATACAAATCATCGATGCGCTTCATGAAGTGATCACCAGTGTGATCAAAGGAGCCATTGCTTTTGAAGATGTGGAGATCGTTAGCCCGCTACGTTCGGCCTAGATCGAGAATACTCAGAAATAAAAAAGCCACGTAACCGTGGCTTTTTTTTATACGTTCAAATAAATTAAGCTGGGCTTTAACTCTGGTTTATCTTCCAGAAATTGCAGTAACCAGCGTTTCAGTTCCTCTAGCTCATAAGGTAGTAAGCGTTCAACAGCTTTCTTGAGTTCCTTATGAAATAGCTTTATATCAAAACTCACTTTTTGGAGGACCATCTTTGTGTAGTCCAACATAGCTCTTGACATATATTGTTGGTTTAAGGTTACACTGCCCCATAAAAATAACTAAAAAAAGGTATACAAAACATCAGTAGTATAGTTAAAAAATAGATAATTTCATATTTTATTCGACAAAGCGCATCTACACATGAATCGTGTCCGTTCCGACCTTATATTTTGGAGTGCTATTCTTATAACTACCTCATTAATAAGTTCTTGTGCCTCTGTCCGACCGGCAAAATTGCGTAAATTCATCGATAATGAGTTGCAAATTCCCCTGCATAACCATCATTTTACCGGTACGTATATAATAGATGCGGAGAGCGGTCAGGTAATGTATTCACTCAATGCAGACAAGTACTTTACCCCAGCCAGTAACACAAAAATAGCTACCCTCTATGCAGCGCTAAAACTTATCCCTGAGAAAGTTCCTGCCCTGAGAGCGGCAGCCTCCGGAGATACATTGATGTTTTCAGGCACAGGGGATCCCAGTGCATTTCACACAGTATTTCAGGACAGTACACTCATTAATTATTTGTCGGGATTCCGACATCTCATATGGTACACAGGAAATTACGAGGATGATCATTTTGGTCCCGGATGGGCCTGGGAGGATTTCCCGTATGGGTTTTCGGCAGAGCGAAGTGTCTTACCTATTTATGGAAATATAGCTCAATTTGAATTACAAGACAGCCTGAGAGTAACCCCTGTCATTTTTAAAGACAGCATGCTCCCAACACCTGGGAGATCTGGTAGGTTGGAAGATCGCAATTTGTTTACGTTGCCATCTTTATTTTCAGATACTATCCATATCCCCTTCACACAAACCACAAAAGTCACAGCAGCAGTATTAGCTTCCCTATTAGACAGGCACGTCATTGTAAGACCTGAGGCATATCCCGGTGAAATGCAGCTCATTCCTGGATATTCCAGGGATAGCCTGTGTATTAAGATGATGGTAGACAGTGATAACTTCCTGGCAGAACAGCTCATGATCCTGGCATCTCAGGGGGTTTCCGATACTTTATCATTTTCAGTAGCCAAAAATAGTATCCTGCAAATGTTGGCAGATCTGCCCAATTCGCCTCGATGGGTAGACGGATCCGGCCTTTCCAGGTATAACCTCTTCACCCCAAAATGGATCGTCGGATTGCTTCATAAATTATATGAGGAATATCCGGAAGATCAGTTATTCGGCTATTTTCCGGCAGGCGGAGTTTCGGGAACAATAGATGACTTGTATGGCTCAGAGGACGGACCCTTTGTTTATGCTAAAACGGGAACATTGGGGAATAACTATAACGTCAGCGGATATTTGCGAACCAAAAAAAACAGGGTACTCATCTTTAGTATGATGAATAATCATTATCGGCAACCTACAGATTCGATTAAAAGTTCAATCGAACGCACCCTGACTTGGATACGGACACATTATTAGCTCATAATCGGTTGTCGCCATCGAGAATATCCCCAATGGTACCTAATATGCTTCCTTCACCTCTGTCTTTTCCTCCACCTTTGGGCGCTGCAGCCCAAACTTTTCCGGCTAACCTACTAAATGGGAGGGATTGAACATATACAGCACCGGGCCCTCTGAGGGTAGCAAAAAACAAGCCCTCTCCTCCAAATACGGTATTCTTTATTCCTCCTACAAATTCAATATCATAATCCACCTGCTGTGTAAATCCAACTATACACCCTGTATCTACCTTTATTACTTCACCTGCTGCCAGTTCTTTTCTAGCCAAAGTTCCACCTGCATGCACAAAGGCCATTCCGTTACCTTCGAGTTTTTGCATAATAAAGCCCTCTCCTCCAAAAAGCCCTCTTCCCAGCCTTTTTGAAAATTCAATCCCTACAGTAACGCCTTTAGCTGCACAGAGAAATGCGTCTTTTTGACAGATGAATTTGCCTCCGTATTTAGAGAGATCTATGGCAACGATCTTTCCCGGATAAGGCGAAGCAAAACTAACCTTCTTTTTACCGTTTTCCACATTCAGGAAGGCGGTCATAAACAAGCTCTCACCCGTAAGCACCCGTTTCCCTGCAGAAAAGATCTTCCCGAGAACACCTGAGGTTTGATTAGACCCATCCCCAAAAATGGTATCCATCT
Organism: uncultured Eudoraea sp.; assembly: GCA_947258555.1. Classification (GTDB taxonomy): domain Bacteria; phylum Bacteroidota; class Bacteroidia; order Flavobacteriales; family Flavobacteriaceae; genus HDS-28. The sequence goes on from CAMYJF010000052.1 coordinate 4,976, forward strand.
TAATACCTGTATCCATCATCATAAAACTGCCGGCTTCTGCTACAACAGCTTCCTGCGGGTCCAGTTCTATCTCAACATACTGCATCTCCTCTCCGAAAATTTGGTAATCTATATCGTGTGCGCTCATGAAAATAATATTAAGGTTTACCCATTAGTTTAAAACAAGGGTATTTTGTTACAGCCAGAGAAAAAGAAAGTAATATCTACCTCTTCATACGGATCGTCCACTCAAAGTTAAAAGTAGAAACGACCACACCTTCTTCATTTACACCAACAGATTTCATCCAGATTGTTTGCCCCTCCCCTGTTTCAATAGTGCGTTCTATGGCTTCCTGGATCTTTCCGCCATCTGTACAAGTAAACGTGATCTTCCCTGTTGCTTTTTTGGTAAAGTTTGCATTGTTATTAGCCACCAACATGGAGATTTGACGCCCACTTTTCTTTATCTGATCTATGAACAAAGCACCCGTAGTTAATTCAGCAGCCATCCCCTGTACGGCCCAATACATAGATTTAAACGGATTCTGATTTCGCCAGGAATGTGTAACAGTCACCACAGCTTTTTCTGAATCAAGATGCCGGAGTCTAACGCCTGCCCACCATGCAGCAGGCAACTTAAAGAATGTAAACATGTTGAATTTACGGGCTTTAGAGGACATATCGACTTTGTTTGATTGTAAAAATATGGATTTATTACGGAATATTAATTTGTTAATATTATGTTAAATATTAGTACTAGGTTTTGCATAATACCTTCTTTTAGATATATATTTGCATAAGAAACTAATATGCCATGACAGAGACAATTTCCAAACACGAAAGAAATCTATCGGGGATCATCCATGCTTCTACCCTGAGCAAGTACTTTATTCCTTTTGGAAACTTCCTCCTACCCTTGATACTTTGGCTAGGAAATAAGAACGAGAAACCCTTTGTGGATTACAATGGGAAACAAGCCTTAAACTTTCAAATAAGCATTTTACTTTACGGGATCGTCCTCGCCGTGATAGGCGCTGTATTATTCCTGGTTTTTGCATTTGACTTTGTTGGTTTTGTTGATGTACTGGAAATAAATGAACACAATCTATCCGTCTATAACCACGGACATAAGGGATTTGGAACGCATGTAGTTTTTATGATCCTGGCGGGTATTCTCGCCTTGGGGTTATTAGCATTAGACATCGTTTGCACTATCCTGGCAACCATAAAAGGGGGTAATGGGGAAGTATATAAGTATCCCATCACAATTAACTTCATTAGATAATGAGAGTATTGGTAAACATACTATTGATTCTGCTTGTAACCTCAGGCTCTTTGCATGCGCAACTAGCGGTTACAGATGACTTGTATCTAGTTCTTAAACAGCAAGATAGTATCCTCTTTCACGCAGCATTCAATACATGTGATGATGCAGTAATGACTGCCATGTTCACGGAAGATTTTGAATTCTATCACGATAAAGGCGGGATCACAGAAGGTCGTGAGACTTTTTTGAAACAATTCAGAGAAAATTGTGCCAGCCGGGAGGCAGGTCAACCTCAGCCTTCCAAAAGGATCTTATTTCCGAAAAGTCTCGAAGTACATCCTTTAAAAAATAACGGAGTGTTATATGGTGCTATTCAACACGGCATGCATGAATTTGAATTTCTGAATGGAAACGGGGAATACCAAAAAGGAGATATTGCACGCTTCACCCATCTGTGGATCCTGGAGCAAGGTAAATGGAAAGTTAAAAGAGAACTTAGTTATGATCATGTTTCGCGGACAGATCTGACTAATTAAAATATCATCAATCAATACATAACCTTTATACATGCAAACCATGAATCATCAAAAAACGAACCGTTAACCCTCAGTCGGTCTTTGTAGCAACTGACCGGTGTAATTAGAATAAGCGAATTATGAATATAGAAAACACAAAAGCACAAATGCGTAAGGGAGTACTGGAGTACTGCATCCTTTCTATCCTTAAAGGGGAAGATAAGTATGCTTCTGAGATACTCAGCGCCTTAAAAGATGCTAAGATGCTTGTCGTAGAGGGCACTATTTACCCCTTATTGACAAGATTGAAAAATGCCGGGCTTTTGAACTACCGGTGGGAAGAATCCACCTCAGGTCCGCCACGAAAATATTATGCACTCACAGAAACCGGAAAGCTCTTCATTAAAGAATTGGATGGCACATGGGATAATTTACAGAGTGCAGTGAATTTAGTTACCAATGCTAAAAAATAACGAGCAATGAATAAAACTGTAAATATAAATCTAGCCAATGTCCTGTTTCATATCGATGAAAAGGCATTTCAAAAATTGCAGCGCTACCTGGAGGCCATAAAACGGTCTTTCTCCGGAACGATGGGCAGTGAAGAGATCATTGCCGACATCGAGGCCCGTATCGCTGAGCTCTTCCATGAGAAAATGGAAAGCGAGCGCCAGGTGGTCACACTGAAGGAAGTAGAAGAAGTGATAACGATCATGGGGCAACCTGAAGATTATATGGTCGATGACGACCTCTTTGAAGATAAAACAACCGACGGGCCAGCCCCTTCTGGCAGGGTAAAAAAGCTCTACCGTGATATCGATAACAAATATATCGGAGGTGTATGTGCCGGCCTGGAACATTATTTAGGCTTTGATGCGCTTTGGATCCGACTGATATTTATTATCCTGGCCTTATTTACCGGCTTCGGTTTGATCGCTTATATACTGCTTTGGATCCTGGTTCCGGAGGCAGTAACCACAGCCCAAAAACTGGATATGACGGGAAAGCCCGTGAATATCAGCAATATAGAACGCAAAGTTAAAGAAGGCTTTGACGATGTTGCTGATAAAGTTAAAAGTGTCGATTACGAGAAAGTTGGCAATAAAGTGAAAAGCGGGACCACATCCTTCTTTGAAACCCTGGGAGACATAATTATGTTCTTATTCAAGGTTATTGGGAAATTCGTCGGCATCCTGTTGATCATCATAGGAGCGGCAACTTTGATCGGATTGTTCATTGGATTATTCACCGTAGGTATTGTGGATATTATTCATATTCCAGGATTTGATTTCTATGATTTGGTGAATTACACAGATGCACCTGTATGGCTGGTTTCATTGCTAACCTTGTTGGCAGTTGGAATTCCATTCTTTTTCCTGCTTTATTTGGGATTGAAGATCCTTGTAAACAATTTAAAATCTATAGGGGCTATTGCCAAATTTTCACTATTGGGATTATGGTTCTTATCAATTATCGGATTAACTGTTCTTGGGGTTAAACAAGCCGCAGCACATGCTTATAGTGGCAGTGATACCATCATGGAAGAACTGGCCCTGCCTCAAGGATTGGATTCCCTAAACATTAAGTTGGTATCCAATGAAATGTATGAAGATTATGATAATATCAAATTTAACGGCGTAAACGGTATTAGCGTGGCTTATGACGAAGCAGGGGATAAACTTCTGTTCTCAGATGATGTCCGCGTAGATATCAAAAAGTCTGAAGATTCTATCTCGCGAATACGTATTCGAAAAGATGCCAACGGAGTTTCTTTTGCAGATGCCCGGAATCGTGCTGCAAAGATTGATTATAGCTATGAAGCAGATAGCACCGGACTGCGCCTAAATGACCATCTTACAACGGCAATGGAAAACAAGATCCGGGATCAGGAAGTACGGCTAACGGTCTATGTGCCCGCCGGTGTAACAATCACATTTAATGATAATGCACGCGGACACATTGGTAGAACAACCAGGTATGATGCCGATGTCTACAGACGCCGAATGGTCCAGTATACATGGCTTATGGGCGAGGATGGAAAACTCCTTTGCCAGGACTGCCCGGAAGAGGAAGAATCAGAAGGCCACATCATCATTGACAAAGACGGGATCGATATTGACATACGCGATACCGATGATGGCGTAATCATGAAGATCGATGAAGACGGGGTACAGATCAAGAAAGACTAAGAAGAACAATTCAGTCAGCAAAATTGACAATTGAGTACGATTCTATTTTAAAGAAGTAACAAGAAACGGACATTTGACCTATCACTATCAAAAAACGAACAGTCATTAATAAATTCATCACATCAATTAACAACGAAAAAAATAAAACAATCATGACCACTTTAGCACGTATTATTATCGGATTATTACTCGCATTATTCGTCTCATCATGCGCATTTGATATGAGTTTTGGAGATGGAAAGAAAGGAAATGGAGAGATCGCCGAAGACCAAAGAGAGGTATCGGAGGAATTTACAGTGATCAGCGCCCAGGAAGGACTGGATGTATATGTCACACAAGCCAATGATTTTGATATCCTGGTAGAAGCAGATGAAAATATCATCGATCTGATCGGAACGGATATAAAAGACGGACGACTGCGTATTCATACCTATGAAAATATCGGTCGCGCCACTAAGAAGATCTATGTGTCATTACCACAGGTTACGGCACTTCATACATCGAGTGGTGCCGACTTGATCACAAAAACAACCATAGAGACAGATAAAATTGAATTGAGTGCAAGCAGCGGCTCCGATCTCCAGGTTATGCTGGAAGCAGACGAAGTAGATGCGGATTGCAGCAGCGGAGCTGATATAAAGATCAGCGGGAATGCCAATCTTTTCTATGTAGAAGCAAGCAGTGGATCAGACATTAAAGCACGTGAATTTGAAGTTAAAACATGTGTTGCCGATGCAAGTAGTGGTGCCGATATAAAGATCAATGTATCTGAAAACCTGACAGCAGAAGCCAGTTCCGGCGCCGGTATATCCTATACTGGTGAGGCCAATGTAAAAACAAAAAAATCGGTTTCAGGCAGCGTATACAAGAATTAATTGTCCATTTAGATCAACAACCCAGCCAAAACCCTCCGGATTTCCGGGGGGTTTTACTTTTTTCTCCTTTAAATTTATCTTCAGTTAGTCTCTTAGTAATCTTAATTTTAAGAAAATTTTAGTATCTTAAAAATTCATTTAATCAGAACACTAAAAACGGACCCCTATGAAAAAATTAATCGGACTGGCAGTTTTACTCCTCGGATTTGTAATGATCATAAGCTGGAGTACTGAAGAACCGCTGCCAATGCATACTATTGAAGGTACATGGGAACTTCAAAGCTTCTATAATTACGATGGAGAAAATATTATTGATACTGTACCTCTTGCAAAAGGTTACAGACAGGTAAAAATGTACTATGATGGTAAGATTATGTGGTCGCGTACCACTTCCAGTGATACTAAAGACCCCGATGGTAATGACGTTGTTGGGAGGTTTGGCTATGGCACCTATAGTATAACTGAAAACGAATTAATGGAAACCATAGAATATGGTGATAAAGGTATGATGACAGCTTTGGATACCGTTAGACACTTTACATTTGAACTAGTATTAAAGGATCAAAATTATAGTCAAATAAGTTCTGATGAGGAAGGCAACCGTACTTTTTCAGAGAATTACAAGCGGATAAATTGAAACTAAATATCAAATAAAATCCCGGTCTAAAGCCGGGATTTTTTTATGTAGTATGTGCTACTTCTACCGTTGCCAGATAACGTTCGGCATCTAAGGCTGCCATACAGCCCGTTCCGGCGGCTGTTACTGCTTGCCTGTATTCCTTATCCTGAACATCTCCGCTGGCGAATACGCCGGGCTTAGTTGTTTTAGTAGATTTACCCTTTGTGATGATATAGCCTGTATCGTCCATTTCCAATTGTCCTTTGAAAATGCCTGTATTTGGTGTGTGCCCTATGGCCACAAAAAAACCGGTGATCTCGATCTCTTCCTTCTCCCCTGTTTGGTTGTTTACCATTCGCAGGCCTTCCACCACCTGATCCCCAAGGATCTCGTCTACCTCCGTATTAAAACGAATCTCAATATTAGGTAAACTCTCAACCCGGTGCTGCATAGCTTTCGAGGCCCTCATATAATCTTTACGGATCAACATAGTTACCTTGGTACAGATATTAGCCAGGTAAGAAGCCTCTTCTGCCGCAGTATCACCACCCCCAACGATTGCTACATCCTGTCCCTTATAGAAAAAGCCATCACAAACGGCACATGCCGATACGCCGCCACCCCTCAGCCGTTGCTCACTGGGAATATTCAAGTATTTGGCCGTAGCTCCCGTGGAAATGATCACAGTTTCTGCTTCCACAACTTTACTATCATCAATAGTCACTTTATGAATGCCTCCGTGTTCATCACTGAATTCTACCGCTGTGGCCATCCCTATTCGAACTTCCGTACCAAACCGCTCGGCTTGTTGTTGCAGTTCCACCATCATGGTCGGGCCATCAATACCTTTAGGGTATCCCGGAAAATTATCTACTTCTGTAGTAGTAGTAAGCTGACCACCTGGTTCCATACCGGTATACACAACCGGTTTCAGATCTGCACGATCCGTTATAAAAGTAGGTTTTTCACCAAAAACCTTACAGGAATAGTTATCAAAAGTTATAAGAGATTCAGAGCAGATTACCGACTCACAGTTTTTCTCCGAAAGCCAGGTCACCCGCATCACCTAATCCAGGTATGATATAGCCTCGGGATGTAAGCTCGGCATCAATAGCGGCAATCCACAAATGGGCATTTTTAGGGAATACATCCTTAATATAATTCACACCATCCTGGCTGCCTATGACAGAGATAATATGGATCTGTTTTGGTATACCATGTGATTTGAGTGCATCGAGAACGTTTTCCAATGTCTTCCCTGTTGCCAGCATGGGATCTGTTAGAACTAATACTTTTCCATCCAACTTAGGCGCTGCAAAATATTTAACAATAACTTCAAATTCATCCTGGTCATCGGGATGATGCCGATAGGCAGAAATAAATGCATTCTC
>CAMYJF010000053.1 GCA_947258555.1 uncultured Eudoraea sp.
ATGAGATTGTCAATGAATTGTTGCCCGAGGTAAAAAAACACGCTTTAGCAGCCCGGGTAGATATCTTTATTGAAGAAGGCGCATTTAAGCCTGATGAAGGAAGAGCCTATGCGATGAAAGCCAAAGAAATGGGTTTTGATATTACTATACATGCAGATCAGTTTAATGTGGGAGGCTCAGGTGTCGCAGTTGATTGCGGAGCATTAAGTGCAGATCATCTGGAAGCCAGTACCGATCAGGAGATCAACTATTTGGCCAAGAGTGATGTAATCCCCGTAGCACTTCCCGGGGCCTCTATAGGATTGGGTTGTGGCTTTACCCCTGCTCGATCCCTGCTGGATGCGGGAAGTAGCCTGGCCATCGCCAGTGATCACAATCCAGGTTCGGCGCCCATGGGCGACCTGGTTACACAAGCTTCAATCTTAGGTACCATGCAAAAGCTCTCACAGGCCGAAGTATTTGCGGGGATTACCTTCAGGGCTGCTGCCGCACTTGGGTTAACAGACAGGGGTACACTCGAAAAAGGGAAAGTGGCAGATCTTTGTATTTACAGGGTAGATGATCTCAATGAGGTATTATACCATCAGGGTTCCCTCACCCCTACGCTCGTCATTAAAAAAGGGGGAATTGTAATAGATAAGAGGAAGGACCCGCATGCCTGATAATTCATCACATATCAGTTTCAAAGAAATGGTTCGACAAGGGATACCTAAAGAACTCCCACCTGCTAAAATCTATTCTCCTGATACTAATCCTGCTCCTAACCGAAAGGCCATATTAGATAAAGAAGAAAAAAAACTTGCCATTAGGAATGCCCTGCGCTACTTCCCCAAAAGCTGGCATAAAGAGCTTGCAACCGACTTTGCGACCGAATTAAACGCCCGCGGTCGTATCTATATGTATAGATTTAAACCGGAATATAGGATGTACGCCAGGCCTTTAAATGAGTATCCGGCAAAGTGTGAAAAGGCAGCGGCTATTATGTTGATGATACAAAACAACCTGGATCCGGAAGTAGCACAACACCCCGACGAATTGATCACATATGGTGGAAATGGAGCCGTCTTTCAAAACTGGGCGCAGTACTTACTGACAATGAAATATTTGTCTGAAATGACCGAAGAGCAAACACTTCATATGTATTCGGGCCATCCTATGGGATTATTTCCCTCTCATAAAGAAGCCCCAAGAGTTGTAATCACAAATGGTATGATGATCCCTAACTATTCCAGTCAGGACGATTGGGAACGTTTCAATGCCCTGGGTGTGACGCAATACGGACAAATGACCGCCGGTTCGTATATGTATATAGGCCCACAAGGGATCGTTCACGGGACAACCATAACAGTTCTTAATGCGTTTAGAAAAGTTTTGGGAAGCAAAGTATCTCCCAAAGGAAAAGTATTCCTTACCTCGGGCTTGGGGGGAATGAGTGGCGCCCAACCCAAAGCCGGAACTATTGTAGGCTGTATAAGTGTATGTGCTGAAGTAAATCCTGAGGCGGCCAAAAAGCGATACAGTCAGGGATGGGTAGACGAATTAATCATCTCAATAGATGCCCTTGCCGAGCGGACAAAGGAAGCGATCCTCAAGGAAGAATCTGTTTCCCTGGCTTTCATAGGAAATATCGTAGATGTTTGGGAGCGTTTCCTGACCGATGATATTGAGGTTACCCTTGGTTCTGACCAAACTTCCCTTCATAATCCATGGGCAGGTGGATATTATCCTGCAGGGGTATCGTTTGAAGAATCGAATGCCCTTATGGTAGAAGACCCGGCTACATTTAAATTGAAAGTAAAGGAATCCTTGCGGCGCCAGGCTACTGCCATAAATCAACATGCTGAGAGAGGAACTTACTTCTTTGATTACGGGAATGCCTTTCTTTTAGAAGCATCTCGTGCGGGAGCAGATGTATTAAACCCAAAAGGTAAAGGATTCAAATATCCTTCCTATGTGCAGGAAATCCTTGGGCCAATGTGTTTTGATTATGGATTTGGCCCTTTCAGATGGGTCTGTACGTCTGGTGATGCCAAGGATCTTTCTCAGACAGATTCTATTGCCAAGGCCGTACTGGAAGAATTGAAGAGATCGGCACCTGAATCTATTCAAGTCCAGCTCGAAGATAATATCCAATGGATCTCACAAGCAGCGGAAAATGCCTTGGTCGTTGGGTCTCAGGCCAGAATATTATATGCAGATGCAGAAGGAAGGATTAAGATCGCGAAAGCATTTAATGATGCAATTGCTGCAGGAACAGTTTCAGCAGCTGTCGTTTTAGGAAGGGATCATCACGACGTTAGCGGGACAGATTCACCTTTCAGGGAAACAAGCAACATTTATGATGGCAGTCAATTTACAGCCGATATGGCCATTCACAATGTGATAGGAGATAGCTTCCGAGGAGCGACATGGGTTTCAATACATAACGGAGGAGGCGTCGGTTGGGGTGAAGTCATCAATGGCGGATTTGGGATGGTACTCGATGGTAGTGAAGAAGCAGAACGAAGGCTAAAACAGATGTTGTTTTATGATGTGAATAACGGAATTGCCCGAAGAAGTTGGGCGCGTAACCCTGAAGCGCTGGAAGCTATGAAAAGAGAGTTGGCGCGTACACCAGATCTCAAAGTAACGCTGCCCGAAAGTGTCGAGGATACAATAATTGATGGATTAGATCTTTAAAGAAAACGGCCATGGCAACCTATCTCTCACCTAATTCAGTGACCTATTCCGGTAGAACCAGTAAAGGCTCAGACTATATTCACGAGCAAATACAGTTGGTGGATCTAAATAAGGATTTTCCAAAGCTTCAAGAGAGATCCATGGGAATATTGGGATATGCATGCGATGAAGGTGTACGCAGAAACCACGGCCGGGTGGGTGCTGTAGGAGGACCTGATGCCATACGATCACAATTTGCTAAACTACCTATTCATAGCAGTAAGAAATCGCTCTTAGATACAGGTACCATAAGTTGTGCCGACTCAGATCTTGAAGGAGCTCAACAACTCACCGCTGAAAAAGTGCATCAGCTATTAAAGCATAATGTGTTCCCGATCCTTCTTGGCGGAGGCCATGATATAGCCTGGGGCCATTTTATGGGTATTCACTCTTTCCTTGGGCAAAGAGAGCAAATCGGGATCATAAATTTTGATGCGCACCTCGATCTTCGCAAGCCGGAACCTCAAGGCAATTCAGGCACACCTTTCCTTCAGATAGCCAGGCATCTGCAAGAAGCAGGTCAAAACTTTCACTACTTCTGCCTTGGAGCCAGGAAGGATGCCAATAGTCAGGTATTGTTACAAACAGCAGAGGAGCTATCTGTCGACATAGTCTTCAGAGAGCACTTCCAACAGGATCACTTTCTACAGATGGGGGAAAAGCTTGATGGTTTTCTAAACAAAGTGGATCGAGTGTATGTAACTATAGATCTGGATGGATTTTCTTCGGCCTATGCACCTGGCGTGAGTGCCCCTTCGCCAATGGGTTTTGATACAGATATTGTCCTTACATGCCTGGAGAAAATTTTTGAAAGCAAAAAAGTGATCAGTTTGGATATAGCAGAAATGAATCCGGAGTATGATCAGGACAATCAGACCGCTAAATTAGCTGCCGGACTCTTGCATCAAATACTACATTGGATATAATTTTATTCCAACCAGGATTGATGATAAGTGCCGTCATCCAGATCCAGTGCAGCCTGTGTCAACTTAAGCGGCTTAAACGTATCGATCATTACGGCTAATTCTTCTGTCTTGCTCTTGCCAATACTAGCTTCGTATGTGCCAGGGTGCGGCCCATGGGGTATCCCTGCAGGATGTAAAGAAATATAGCCTCTATCGATATTATTCCGACTCATAAAATCCCCATCAACATAATATAGTACCTCATCTGAGTCGATATTCGAGTGATTATATGGAGCAGGGATCGCCTTAGGATGATAGTCATATAGTCGTGGTACAAAACTGCAAACTACATAAGCAGAAGTCTCGAAGGTCTGATGCACAGGAGGAGGTTGATGTACTCGTCCTGTGATAGGTTCAAAATCATGAATAGAGAACCCGTATGGATAATTATACCCATCCCATCCGACAACATCAAATGGATGAGAGGCATAGATCATATGATGCAATTGCCCTTCCTTTTTCACCTTCATCAAAAATTCACCCTTTTCATCAAATGTCTGCAGGTTTTGTGGCAGTTTAAAATCCCGTTCACAAAATGGCGAATGCTCAAGATGCTGACCGAACCAATTTCGATATCGTTTCGGTGTATATATGGGGTGATAGGATTCAGTAACCAGCAACCTGTTCTTATCTGTATCGAAATGAATCTGATAGATCATCCCCCTTGGAATTAGAATATAATCTCCATACTCAAATGGAATCTCCCCCAGAAACGTTTTCAACACTCCGGATCCCTCATGAATAAATAGCAATTCATCGGCATCTGCATTTTTATAGAAATATTCCGTAACCGATTTTCTGGGTGCTGCAAGCCCTACATGCACATCAGTATTAAACAAGATCACTTTTCTGCTTTCCAGGTAGTCGTCCTCAGGTTTCAGCTCAAGTCCCTTCATGAGACGGGAGGTAATATTATGGTCTACAGCGGCCTTGGGTGATATATCTACAGCTTTCTGAACTTCCTTAACCATCGTTGGCCTGTGAACATGGTATAGCAAAGATGACATGCCGTCAAAACCAATGGTTCCAAAAAGTTGTTCATAATACAATGAACCATCCGGCTTTTCGAAAACGGTATGCCGTTTATGAGGTATTTTTCCTAAAGAATGATATAGTGGCATAAGTTAGAATTATCAACTAAAAATACGACAATTCTCAAGCATCTAAAACAACTTAAGCACAAATAAATGCAAAGAAAAAAAGCCTTCCAGAGAGCGATAATTATCGCTAGGAAAGCCTTTCATTGGCTGGTAATCCACTTCTAATTGTGGTTACCTCACCTTGCCCCGAATACTCGGGACACAACACAACCCTACAAAGATAGGAAAGCATTTTGACTTGCACTTCATTTTACAAGCTCACGAGACTGGTAATAAGGGATGATCATACGGGAAATCGAAAAAAATCGAGCGTTTATCCGTTTTGGTTTTGTAGGATTGATACGGCAAATATCTTTTTTATCGGACAAAGTGCTTTAAGGGACCCTTTCATCGACACTAATGTCTCCTACATCGTAAAATGCTAAAGATCATGAATATAGGCTCTAGATTTGGGATGACCTAAATCTAAAACATGATTCCTAAAATCCTCTTCACCCTCTGTCTGATGTTATGTCAGAGCAATTTTGCCCTGGGCAAGGATGCACATAGAATAACACCCCCTTTTTCATCCATTATTGCGAATACCATTCCTTTACCCGAAGAAGTCAACCAACCTTATTTATGGATCAAGAACAGGCAACTTTCAAATGGACTCGTTGAGAGCGCTGAAGGATCAAATTTTGTTTCCCTTTATGACAATGCTCTTGCTGCCATAGTGTATACGCTTCATGATGATCGTGAAAGCACGGAGAAGATTTTGGACTATTTTGACAATCGCCTGGAAACCGAATTCATCGAATTCGGAGGTGGATTCTATCAATTCCGTCGCGGAGATGGAAGTCAGACACAACGAAAATGGATTGGCGACAACGCCTGGCTGTTAATTGCCATTAACTACTATTCAGAACGATTTTCAAGCGGTAAATACGACACTATGGCTTTGGCTATAGAGAATTGGCTTAGGGCACAACAAGACGAAGATGGAGGATTATGGGGAGGTGTGCAGGCGAATGGTAAAAGGATCCACAAGATCACTGAAGGTATCATAACAGCATATAATGCGATTCCCGGCTATGACGATTTCCATCGCGGTATTTTAACATACCTGGAAAAAAATAGGTGGGATAAAAAGGAAAGCTTGTTTCTAGCATGGCCTGAAAATCCGAAATACCAATATGCAATGGATCTGCATTCGTTAGGGTCTTTGATCTATCCTACCTTGTCCAATGACCTGTTACCCAAAGCCAACATGTATGGCACCAAACAAATGTCCTCTGTAAACGGACAACAAATTAATGGGTATTGTTTTGATGAGGATAAAGATGTTATTTGGCTCGAAGGAACAGCTCAAATGGCCCTGGCATTCAGGCAGTCCGGTATGGAAGAAGAAGGGCGCCAACTGATCCAGGAGATAAAAAAAACCTTGATCTTTTCAAAGGATGACAATACAGTGGCAGGTGTTCCTTATTCCGTAAATCAAGGAACTAATTATGGCACCTCTAAACTTTGGGAGCATGCAGACAAAGCGGCCGCAATTTCCTCCAGTGCCTGGTATGTCTTTGCATTAAAAAACTTCAATCCATTTATTTTGTCCGAGCAAAAGAATGTTCCTGCTCAGGATAAATTCTGGTTGCACTAGACATTTAATAACCCTTTAACATGGATTGCCTGGAATATTCAATAATTTCCATGGTATGTTTGATCGATCTATGAGCTGGGTAGCCATTACCACTTTGATCTTAGTCCTGGTGACTATCATGGTATCTATGGATTTTGCGTTTCGCTGGGTATTTTTCGCAACAATATTTGGGCAAACTTGCCTGATAATAATGGTACTACAAGTCTTGAAAGCCGACCATCATTCCGAGAAAACATTTGATGATTTTTATGAAGATCACCCTATAGGCAGGTATCAGTGATTATTCCGGAAGTACCAGCATAGGAATTTGTGTGTGGAATATGACTTTCTTGATCACGGGTTCACGGAGTAATTCTTCAAGGAAGCCATGTTTGTAATGTACAAGTGATACCATATCGACTTCCATATCTTCCAAGAAGTGTTGGATCACTTTAGCCTTGCTCCCGTAATAAGGCATCTCGTGTATGGTATAAGTAAGTTTGGATAAATATTCTTCAAGAATACTTTTATTGGATTGTTGGTGTTTATTCAATTCCTGTTCCTCTTTTATATGCATCACTCTGATCTTTGAGCCATAGGTAGACGCAATATCTAACAAGGGCTGGAGTACAGCAGCACTGAAATTTCGCTTATAATCAGTAATAAACGCTATTTGTTTAGGAGGAGTGAAATTTGCCTCCGGTGGAATGGTCAATATCGGACATTCCTGTGCGGAATTCAGGATACGAACCGTATTGCTACCTAAGAACACTTCTTTTAAACCACTTTTCCCTGTTGTGCCAGTCACAACAAGTCGTATTTCATTTATTTCAGAAATGTTACAAATCTCCTCAGTTAAGATATTAAAGGAAGAAATAGTATTAAATGTGTGCAGCGGATTTGCATTTTTTGTCAGCAAACTATCCACCAATTCCTGCAGGCCTTGTTCCGAAGCTGTTTGAACGTTCTTCTCCATAACGGAACCATGAAGTGATGTTGCCATAAACCTGCTGTGTGATATAGCAGGAGTATATGTATTAAGTAAATGAAAAGAACACGAATCTGATCTGAATAAGGCTCTTGCATATTCTAAGGCGCGGTCTGCAGTCTCAGAAAAGTCGGTGGGTACAATAACGTGCTTACACTCCATAGGTCTAAAAACTATGGGGTAAAAATAAAGGCCTTGGCAGGCCTAAACAATGACTTATATCAGGTTTGAATCAGAAGCCATCTACGAGGTCCTGTAGCTTCTTGGCATCGATAATCCCTAATTTCTTGCCCGTACTTTTCAGATATCCTTTCTTTTTAAATTCCGAAATAATACGGATACAAGATTCGGTTGCAGTCCCTACCACATTGGCAATATCCTCTCTGGATAAGACCAATCTAAGATATCCGTCCTTATCCTCACCAAAATTATTCTTTAGGTAAAGGAAGGCTTCGGCGATTCGTTGCTTAACCGTTTTCTGAGACATGTTTACAATAACATCATCGGCTTCCCTAAGATCATGTGCCATATGCCGAAGCACTTCGAAGGTGAAATTTGGATTCTGATGCAGTGTGTTTACGATGGCCTCCTTTGGAATGAAACAAACCTCCATGTCATCCACAGCAATAGCGCTTAGATTCGCAGATTCTTCAGCAATTACGGATCGTTGTCCCATTACCTCTCCTTTAGTCGCTAATTTTACTATTTGGTCTTTGCCATTAGCGCTTAATTTGGAAAGTTTTGAAATGCCGGAACGTACACAAAAAACGCCGTTTAACTTTTCGCCTTCTTCGAAAAGGACATCCCCTTTCTTAACGGATCTGGTTGATTTAGTGTCAGATACCTTCTTCAATTCCTCCTTACTCATCGCTCGTAAAGAGTTGAATTGTCGGACTATGCAGTTCTCACAGCGGTGGTCATCGCTCATAAATTTAGAATAGATAAATAAAGGTATGTAAAACTTGATAATTATCATATTCCTGACCTTAGGTATGAACGACATTTGTCGTTACAGGTTAGTAAATGTGTTATGAACAGTAATCACTGTTATCATTGCGGAGATCAATGCCGGTCTACTGCAATTGTCTTTGATAAGAAGATCTTTTGCTGTCATGGGTGTAAAACAGTCTACGACTTATTTAAGTCGAAGGACTTATTGTACTACTATGAACTGCAGGAAGAAGCTGGTAAGTCGCCCATCTCCTCCGATGCGAAATTTGACTACCTGGAACAACCAGAGATAATCGAAAAATTATTGGATTTCGATCATGGCGATTTTAAGGTGATTTCCTTTAACATTCCCAATATCCATTGCAGTTCGTGTATTTACGTGCTGGAAAACCTCCATAAGATCCACCCTGGAATACAATCTGCACAAGTAGATTTTCCCAAGCAATCTGTTCGAGTAAATTTTAAATCCTCCCGCATTTCCTTGAAAGAAGTTGTGATCCTGCTTAACAATATTGGATATCCGCCATACCTGTCAGCGGATGACCTGGAGAAACCAAAGATCAAAAAGAACAGAAAACTAATATACCAATTAGGTGTCTCCGGATTTGCTTTTGGGAACATAATGTTTTTGTCCTTTCCGGAATACTTTGATCTCTACGGAACACCGGGAAGTGAATCAGACAATTGGTTTCTCTATTATAAAGATCTTTTTCGCTGGCTGATGTTTGGCCTTTCGCTACCTGTTGTTTTCTATGCCGGCAAAGACTACCTCATCTCCGCCTTTAAAGGAATCCAAACGAGAGTTCTAAATATAGACGTACCCATCACCTTGGGTATCCTTGCGCTTTTTCTAAGGAGTACCATGGAGATCTTCCTGGATCTGGGTTCCGGGTACTTTGACAGCCTTTCCGGACTGATATTCTTCCTGCTGGTCGGGAAATATTTTCAACGCAAAACCTATGATTCCCTTTCCTTTGAAAGAGACTATAAATCTTATTTTCCCATAGCGACTAATAAGATCAACAGGAAAGGAATAGAAGAGAGTACTGAAATCTACCGGATCAAAAAGGGAGATCTGCTAGCCATCCGACACGGGGAATTGATCCCTGCCGATAGTAGACTCATAAAAGGCAATGCCCTTATTGATTACAGTTTCGTCACGGGCGAATCTACACCGGTCCAGGTTGGAGAGGGCGATAAGATCTTTGCTGGAGGTAAGCAGGTTGCAGGTAGGATCGAGATCTCAGTGATCAAAGCTGTTTCACAAAGTTACCTTACTCAACTCTGGGATAATGTGGTCTTTGAGAAAGACAAAACCACAGGCTTCCAAAACCTAACAGATCGAATTGGCAAACATTTCACCTTAGCCGTGCTGAGTATTGCCTCCATTGCTACTGCCTATTGGCTTTATACCGATGCCTCTTTGGCATTAAACGTCTTTACGGCAGTGTTGATCATAGCCTGTCCGTGCGCCATTGCCCTTGCGGCTCCATTTACTTTGGGAAATCTCATGCGAATTCTGGGGCGAAGAGGACTCTACCTTAAGAATACACAGGTAATAGAACGTTTGGCACTGACAGATACCGCTATTTTTGATAAAACAGGCACACTTTCAAGTAGCCGGAATACACATATAACATATTCTGGGATGCCTTTAAATAAAGCTGAAGAATCCCTTCTCCTTCATACATTGAATGCCTCAAATCATCCCCTTAGCAGGTCGTTGCGAAGCATCCTTAAAGAGCATGAAATAACAACACTGGATACCTATCAGGAGATCCCCGGGCAGGGCATAAGCGGAAAAGTTTCGGGCACCACCATTAAGGCGGGAGCGGCCGACTATGTGGGTCGACCTGAAAAAAAGATCGAAAAGGAATCGGCTGTACATATAAGCAGTAATGATCTCTACAAAGGGTATTTCTCATTTAAGAGTTCGTACAGGGAGGGTATGACTCCCCTATTAAATTCACTGCGGGAACGAATGGATATTGCTGTATTATCCGGGGACCAGGCTGGTGCATCTAAAGAATTAAAGAAGATCGTTCCTGATTTAACCCCCATGTATTTCAGCCAAAAGCCTAAGGATAAACTGCAATTTATATCCAAACTCCAGAGCCAAAACAAAAAAGTATTGATGGTGGGGGATGGACTTAATGATGCCGGGGCTTTAGCGCAAAGCGATGTAGGGATCGCCGTTGCCGAAGACGTACATGTATTTTCACCGGCATGCGATGCGATCATAGATGCAGATAAGTTACAGCATCTTGGGGATTATATGCGGGCAAGTACCCAGGGAATGACCATAATTCGATTG
>CAMYJF010000054.1:0-10252 GCA_947258555.1 uncultured Eudoraea sp.
ACTGTTTACCAAAAACACAGGTCTCCGCTAAGTCGTAAGACGATGTATGGGGGCTGACGCCTGCCCAGTGCCAGAAGGTTAAAGAAGTCGGTTAGCATTCGCGAAGCTGGTAACTGAAGCCCTGGTGAACGGCGGCCGTAACTATAACGGTCCTAAGGTGAATTTGTTGCCTTAGTAAAACTTAACTGTATGCTGGAATATCCTCCAAAACATGACATACTCGTGACACTAATCAAAGCTCCGCACTTTTAGGTAAGCCGGTTCTTTCAAGACGCAGTAATAATTGATCATGACATGGGGACAATCAGCAGGAAACTTGAAAAAGGATCCTCAGAGACTATACGTTAAGGAGAAAGATATATGGATTTGAATGCACAGTGGATTGTTGGGTTTGTGGACGGAGAAGGGTGCTTTCACATAGGCATTAACAAAAATCAAGAGATGAAATTAGGGGTTCAGGTCCTTCCTGAATTTACCGTAGTCCAACATCAAGCTGATGAGCAAGTCTTGTATGCCCTAAAAGCTTATTTTGGGTGTGGTGTGATTCGAAAGAATCATGCAACTAGATTATGCTATCGAGTTCGAGGACACGAGAACCTACTTCATCGGATTCTTCCTTTTTAGGAATGCCCAATACAATGCTTGAGGCCTCTTCTTTTACCCATGTGGATCTATCCTGGGGTTCATCCGTGAGATTCCCATCTGCATCTACATAGGCAAAAGGAATGCCCCCAGCCTCTTCTTTTGCCAGTAATCTGCGGGCTTCTTTATTCTTTAGTTTTTCTTCACGTTTCTTTAAACGCTTCTTTTCTTTCTCCCGTTTGCTGAAAGATTGCTGCGATTTTGCCATATATTCATTTCTTGCCTAATAGTTACGGTGTTTATTTGCAGTTTGCAATATTAAAGCCAAAAAAAAGCCCATCCGATAGGATGGGCTCTGTGCTTACATTCAAGTATATATCGTTAGACTACTTTTACGTTCACTGCGTTTAGTCCTTTGTTTCCTTCCTGGAGATCAAAAGTTACTTGGTCGCCTTCGCGAATCTCGTCGATCAATCCAGAAATGTGGACAAAATGATCTTTTTCAACACCTTCTTCAGTTATAAAACCATAACCTTTTGAATCGTTGAAGAATTTTACTGTTCCTTTACTCATTGTACTTTACTTTAAAAAATTTAATATATAATATTTATTATTTTGCAAATATGGGGCCATAATTCCAAAATACAGCTAATTAATTCATAATTTTTTTAATTCGGCTACCAAATCTGTGAGTGCGGCCTTTGCATCGCCGAATAACATCGCTGTTTTTGTATTGTAAAATAACTCATTGTCAATCCCCGCATAGCCGACATTCATACTGCGTTTGTTCACTATAATGTTCTTGGCATTTTCCACCTCCAGGATGGGCATTCCGTATATGGGACTGGCAGGATCATTATGTGCCGCAGGGTTTACTACATCATTGGCCCCTACAACTAATACCACATCTGTTTGGGCAAAATGCGGATTAATATCATCCATTTCAACCAAAAGTCCATAGTCTACCTGACTTTCGGCTAATAAAACATTCATGTGCCCGGGCATACGTCCTGCCACCGGATGAATGGCATAACGTATCACTACCCCACGTTCTGTGAGTAATTGCTCCAGCTCGTGGATCACATGCTGGGCCTGGGCTACGGCAAGTCCGTATCCGGGAACGATCACTACATCCCTGGCATAATTCAATAGAATGGCTGCATCGCTGGCAGTTGTTTTCCGCACCGTCCCCCCTACTGTTCTTCCCTCACCTCCAGCCACGGCTTCCTCGCCAAAAGCGCCAAAGATGACTGCGGCCAGAGTCCGGTTCATCGCCCGGCACATGGCAAAGGTCAGGATCAAGCCGGCAGAACCAACCAGGATTCCCCCGATTAACATTAG
Source organism: uncultured Eudoraea sp. (assembly GCA_947258555.1). Classification (GTDB taxonomy): domain Bacteria; phylum Bacteroidota; class Bacteroidia; order Flavobacteriales; family Flavobacteriaceae; genus HDS-28. The sequence continues at coordinate 1,924 of CAMYJF010000054.1, forward strand.
TTTATTGGAATATAGTACTCCGGTGATCGCAGCTGCGATCCCCGTCATGGAATTCAAAAGGGAAATCACTACCGGCATATCGGCTCCGCCAATGGGTAAGACAAAGAGAATCCCATAGAGCAATCCGGCGGTTACTAATACATAGATCCACGCAGGATCCTGTAAAGAACCCGTGACCAGCATAACGGCCAATACGATCGTTGCTAGTAAAACCAGGTTGTTGACAATATTTCGTTGCGGGATAAATACGGTGCTTTTTATCCGACCATCCAACTTTCCCCAGGCAATAAGACTGCCGGAGAATGTGAGGGATCCGATGACCACACCTGCCGTGATCGTGGTAGCCAGAAGGGTATCCCCTGCTCCTTTTCCAAATTCGACCAAACCGATCAAGGCCGCACTGGCCCCGCCAAAGCCGTTGAACAATGAGACTAGCTCAGGCATCTTGGTCATCTTTACCCGGATAGCCATGAAAGCACCAAGGACACTGCCCAGTACAATGGCCCCGCCGATCAATAAATAGATCTTTGGAGGAACTTCAAGCTCGTGCAGGAATAAGGTAGCCAGAATGGCCAGGCCCATTCCACCTGCCGCGAGTCGGTTTCCTTTATTTGCTGTCGCCGGATGGCCTAAAAGTCGAAGACCAACTACAAAACTGACAGTAGAGAGTAAGTAGATAATAGCCAGGGCTGAACTCATTTGCCGCTCTTTTTAAACATATTCAACATCCGCCCGGTTACGGCAAAACCTCCAACCACATTGACGATCCCCAGCACTACGGCTACAAAACCAAGTCCCAGGATGAGATAGTTATTCGGATCGGCATTGAGCATCACTAAAATGGCTCCTACTACAACTACCCCACTTAAGGCGTTAGCGCCAGACATGAGCGGTGTATGCAAGACGGCCGGGATATTTTTAATCAGTTCTATCCCCAGAAAAATGGCCAGGACAAGGACAAAGATCAGGTCCTGGTTGTTAGAGAATAAATCGATCCAATTACTCATATAAATATCTTTATGTTTTTCGTATTTCTCCCTTATGGACGATCAATGTACCATCTGTGATCTCTTCTTCCAGATCCCAGTTAAACTCGTTGTCCTTCGTCAGGTGCATAATAAAATTGTACATATTCTTAGAGTACAGATCGCTGGCGTGCGTAGATACACTTTCCGGGGAAATGGTCGTCCCAACGATGGTTATGCCCTTATGCACAATGGTTTTACCTAATTTGCTCAGTTGGCAATTGCCGCCCTGGGCAGCGCCGAGATCGATGATCACGGCCCCGTTCTTCATCTGCTCTACCTGATCTTTTGTGATCAGTACTGGAGATTTTTTCCCGGGCACCATGGCTGTAGTGATGACCAGATCGGCCTTGAATAATTCTTTATTGACGGCTTCTTTTTGTCGGCGCGCATAGTCTTCTGAGGCTTCTTTGGCATAGCCGCCCTCAGAAGTTTCGCCCCCTTCTACCGAAATGAATTTAGCGCCTAGCGATTCTGTCTGTTCTTTGGTTTCCGGACGGATATCCGTGGCTGATACTATGGCTCCCAATCGTTTGGCTGTTGCTATGGCCTGCAAACCGGCTACCCCTACACCGTATATGAGTACCCTGGCGGGCTTTATAGTACCCGCTGCTGTCATCATTAAAGGTAATATTCGTTTGATTAGGTAAGCGCCCAGGATAACGGCCTTATAACCGGCCAGGTTACTCTGTGAACTTAGTACATCCATTTCCTGAGCCCGTGAAATACGAGGCATGGCATCCATAGAAAATGCTGAGATATTTTTTGAGGCGATCGCCTCCATAAGTTCTGGGTTGGATTGATGATAAAACTGACTGATCAATACCTGGCCTTCGTTGACCAGTTTCAGATCTTCAGTGTCAAAGGAATTGATCTTGACCAGGACATCAGATTCTTTATAGACAACACCGCGCTGTTCTATTTGTGCTCCTGCCTCTCGGTAGTATTTGTTATTAAAGGAAGAATTGGCTCCTGCATCGTCCTCAACGATCAGGTCAAAGCCTTTATCGATCAATTGCTTTGCAATTCTGGGTGAGATAGAAACCCGATTTTCCCCCTTTTTGGTTTCCTTCAGGATACCTATGGTCATAGTTGTTCTCTGGTTAAGGGACACTGCTTATCCGCCCTCAAATTACTATATTTATTTGAATGCGCTAGAAAAATTCGCCCGTATGATCCACTTTTACGGTAAATGTAGCTATCAATAAAAATCACCCCCTGAGGAGTGATTTCTTTGATATCATTAAATGGGTTAAACGTCATGTCTCAAAGTAATGATCATTCAGTGAGGGTATTCGCTTTTCGTGCCTTTTTCTCGCATACTTTGCAGAGTGTTGAAATACCCTTCTTTTCCCAGGAATCTTTTACGCTTCCATTAGAAACTCCTGCCCGGTTTGCGATGTATTGACAGTCTTCATAAACATGGTAGCGATTGCCCGCTCTTGCCCAATACACATTGTCATTATCCAGGTTGATCTCTTTCAGCGTTTCGGTCTGTTGATTGATCTCCTCTGTATATTGCTCTATGGAAGGCGGATTAAAATCCACTCCTGTAACCCCGGCGATGAGCATGGCGACAACAGCAATGGTTCCGGCAATCCCTTTGGTCTTGCCATCCAGATCCTTGTTCGTAAGGATCACGATGACCAGTGGCAAAAAGGCCAAAACGCTCATGATGGCGCCCAACTGGTTTTGGATAAAGAACTTTGTTTTATTCTTTTCAGAGGCCGGATCCAGACGGTTTGCTTTTTTCCATAGCAAATTACCGGTGATGGCCAAAATTAAGATCACGACAATAGCTACGATAAGCCATGTCAGCGTATCATTGCCGATCAAATTAAAGATGGCATAGATCTGCCCGCCAATGGCCAGGAGCCAGGCTATAAAGGCAATTATCCGAAATGTCTTCGCCTTGGATTTGGCTTCCGGACTTGCAACAAATACTTTTTCATCAGACATAATTAAAGTCGGTATTAGGATTAGTAACTGCCCCTAAAAATACGCATCCTTGAGGGAATATGCGATTTGCGGTTCGATCATTCCTGTTTTTAGCTCATATATTTTTGAATTAGTAACAAAAAAATCACCCCATTTAGAGGTGATTTTGTTTAGACTGTTGTTGATTTTTGGTTATTCCACTTCGAGAGCAGCCACACCAATGCCGTTATAATCATTGATCATTTTTAAGAAGGATGATTCATATTGTTGATTTACGATCACACCAAATTTCTGGCGCTCGGTAAATTGATCACGAAAGCCATAGTGGTTGCTATCGTAATTGGTCTTTACACGCTCATTATCTCCAATCAGCGTTAATAAGCTGGCTCCCTGCAAGTTTCTTGGATTCTTGTGGATGGCCTGTTTCTGGACCAGGATCTGAAAATTATCCTGGATATAATCGATCAGCATTTGATCGCCTTGTGTCCGACTGTCCATAAAGACATTAGCCAGTTCATGGGAGATCTTGCCCGTGGTATTACTGTACATCTTGTATGCGTCTACGGTGCCTTTGGCGATCTGCTCGACACAGATGCGTTTTGGAAGCATGCCCATCCCCTTTTTAGTCAGGTCTACATACTTGATCACTTTAAAAGTTTGACCATTATCTAATGTAAAACCTTCGAAGTCTTTTAATTTTAGTTTGATCTTGTGCTTGCCTTTTAGCTTGCCGGTTTCCTGCCATTTGGTAAAACTATCCGGTTCGAGGTAGGTGATATCTTCCTGAAAGCGTTGTGGGAAACAGTAGTCGATCTGAATATAGGCGTCGATATGCTTTTTCTTGCTGATCTGTATCTTGCCCTTTTCGTAGAGTCCCTGGGCAGTTCCTGAAAATGCCATAAAGAAGGCAAAGATCAATAGGGCAATTTTGATTAGGTCTTTTTTCATGCAGTAATGATTTGGGTTTTACTTTAAAACGATGAAAAAACGAATATATTTTCAGCACGTAAGCTTTCAGTAAACGCTTATATACTTATTTGAAAAAGAAATGCCCGAATGTGAATATTCGGGCATTCAAATGGATTGTATCCTATTTTTAGTTTCCTTCGCTCAGGGAATAACTACCATCACCATTAAAATCGGTCAGGACTATGGTCACCGTCCAGATCCCGGAAGTACCTGCAGAGGTAACTCCAGAAAACGAATCAGGTTCTACCGCGCCATCCAGACTTCGATCCAAGACTATAACTGCATCTGCGTCGCGAACGATAATTTGAAACTTTCCTTCAGCTGTCGCTGTAATATCCGCATTATAATCGGCCCGGCTTAATGAATTTGACCAGGAAAAGGTATTGCTCAGACTTCCGCCATCACCAATAAAATCGCCATCAATGTCACCGAAATAATCATCGCCATTTTCAATAACGGAACTACCGTTTACACGAACAATCATATTATCATCATCGTCTTTGCTACATGCTGTAAAAGCTAAGCTTACAACTAAAGCTAGGGCCAGTAAGAATTTTGATGTTCTCATACCAATATAATTTTTGGGGTTAATTATTTAATACCAAACGACCGTTGAATGGATTATATTATATAAATATGTATAATAGCATGAGGATTAAAACTTATAAGTGTTTAAAAATAGATTCGTTAGGCCGCTTCTACTCCATGTATTTTAGTAATTCGGCTTTAAAATAGACCAAACTGTCCGCAGCACTGGTCAGGGAGTCGACAGCATAATTGCCCCCTTGCTCTATAAAATAGTTCTCTAATCCCTCCTGAGAGGCCATTTTTAAAATGTTGTGGTAGTCTATGGAGCCATTGCCCATTTCGGTGTAATCCCGGCTTTCCTTGTCCATATCTTTTATATGCCACATCACAAAGCGCTTAGGATCACGGGCTATGATATCGGCCGGACTTTCAGTGGTATTATGAGCAACCCAATACATATCTAATTGCAGTTTTACCAGTTCAGGGTCTGTTTCCCTGAGGATAAGAGCAAATCCGTGATCACCCTGGTGATCTGTGAACTCATAGCCGTGATTGTGGTAGGCAAAACCTAGTCCGCTCTCTCGTACCTGCTCCCCTATTCTATTGAGTTTTTCGGCCAGCATTCTATAACCTTCCATATTGCGATGTTCTTCCGGTACAAACGGCCAGGTAATGAATTTTTGCCCGAGTGTTTTTGCGCCTGTAATACACTGATCTATATAGTTTTGAAGCTCGTGTTCTGAAGCGTTAAAATAAGAGGCGAAATCATAATGACCACTAGACGTGCTCAGGTTCATATCGTCTAATACACTTTTGAATTCCTTTGCTTGCATACCATAATAACCAATTTTGCTCAGGTCCAGGCCATAGGTTTCAAAATCTTCATAGCCCATTGCCTTTACCCTTTGTAGGGTATTGATAGGATCTTTTTCCATAAAATCCCGCACACTGAACAGCTGAAGTCCGATTTTATAGGTCCTTGCCGATGCTGGCGTACAAGACCAGGGCATCATTGCCGCTGCAGTAAGGGCTGCGGACTGCTTTACAAATTGTCTTCTCGGTATGGTTTGTGACATAGGCTTGGGTTTAAATTGAATACTAATTTACGCCTATTCGCGTTTTAACCGTAACCTAATCACAATTCTTACTTATGAAAAACCTACTAGCAGCCACCTTAATGGCTCTTTTTAGTTTCACTTTTCTTCAGGCACAGGAAGGATTTAAGATCGAGATTCAGGGCGGACTCCCATTTAATGATTTCAATACCGATGTCAGCCTGGCCATAGGCCTGGATGTGGGCTATATGCGTGCTATCAATCCAACCTTTGACCTGGGAGCAACTGTTGGCTACATACACGGCATCCCCGAAACCTTTCATTCAGAAGTAGTTTTAACGGATCTTCCGACGATTCAATTTGTGCCCCTGGCAGGATCTGTCAGGATCTGGCCATCACGATCCATATCATTTGGCATCGACGCAGGACATGCCCTGGGATTGAATGAAGGCAATGACGGCGGACTCTATTATAGGCCAACCGTTGGATTTCTATTTGGCACCAGTACTGAGATCAACCTATCCTATACGAGTATAGGTGTGGGTGACAGGGATTGGACGACCGTTACCCTGGGTATTGAGTACACTTTTTTAAATGATCGTTTCAATTAAGCCTATAGTAATGAATCATAAAATTGACAACATTGTCCTGAGAATTATACTTTCAATAGTACTTGCCCTGTGTGTGACGAGCGCAGTTTTTGCTCAAAAAAAAGCGAAACTGACCCAGGAAGAAAAGGAAAATATTAAGTCAGCTAAAGTATTGCTCGTTCGATACGAAGCGCCACCGCTGCATATTATGACCCCTAAAGATGCTGCAGGAGCCGGCTTAGTTGCCGATCTGACAGATTCAGATGAGGCCAAAGAGGGTATGCGACATCGCTTCTACCCCTCTGCCCGGATCCAAAAGGATCTGGATAGTGTGCTACGTGCAGAAGGGATCGTTTCCAATTTGGAATTCAGGAAAGATGCCTATGAATTTGCCATGAACAGAGAACTTAAGGATCTGTCTAAATATGAAGGAGTAGATGCAGATTATGTAGTGGAAGTCATTGTACCCTTGATGGGATTCCAGGCTACGTATATGCCAATCAAATGGCGAAAATACAACCTGCAGTTAGGCTGTTTTATTCGTATTATACGTACATCTGATCTCGCTTTAGTTTGGAAAACCAATGCGGGCTACACCCATTTGCAGGATGGGGATATGAAATTCCATATTGATGAATTAGAGAATGACGGAAAGGCGTTGATCGCCGGGAAGATGGAAAGAGCCGCTCATGGTATTGCGCTTAAAGTGGCTGAAAAATACCACAAAGCAAAAAAATAATACCAACAAATCAACTAAAGTGAACCCCGGAAATTTGAAACATTGCCGGGGTTCTTTACTTTTAGGGGATGACCACAGAAGAGATTAAACAGAAGCTTTCTATTTTTAATAAAGATTTGCTGCAGGACTTGCTCGAAGCCAGCCAAATAGCAGAAGTTCCGCCCCAAACAGAATTATTGAGGGAGGGTCAGTATATAAAGGTGATACCTATTGTACTAGAAGGTCTGGTAAAAGTATATACCCGGCATGAAGACCGCGAGCTTCTACTCTATTATATCCAACCGGCAGAATCTTGTATCATGTCATACTCTGCCAGTTTAAAGAATACGCCAAGCCATATTTATGCGGAGACAGAAGAGCAAAGCACCATACTTCTCGTTCCTGTAGACAGCCTTCCTCATTTGCGCCGGTCATATCCCGATTTCAGCACACTTTTTATTGATCTGTACAATAGCAGGTATCGCGATCTGCTGGATACAGTTCACCATGTCTTATTTGATCGAATGGACAAACGCCTGCTTGATTACTTAAAGGAAAAGGCAAAGGTGCGCAATCAAAACCCTCTTAAATTGTCACATCAACAGATTGCCGGAGAATTAGGCACTGTACGTGAAGTGATAAGTCGCGTGATCAAAAAACTGGAGATCGAAGGCGCCATTGCACAACTTCCGGATGGCATAGAAATTAAAGACATGTGACTAAAGTCACTGCCCAGTACCTTCAAAGCTGATAGATTTGTCAGCATACTATTAAATCTATCGTCATGAAGAAAAATATGGGAAGTACTGATCGAATTATCCGATTATTTGCAGCCGCGGTTATTGCCGTATTGTATTTAAGCGGAACGCTCACAGGCACTTTGGCCATAATATTGCTTATTGTTGCCGGGATATTTGTGCTCACAAGCTTTGTTAGTTTTTGTCCGCTTTATGCCCCTTTTGGCATAAAAACCTGTAAGATCAACGAGGCCAAGTAGGGCTTTTAGCGATTTGGTTGTTATATAATCGTAATTATATAACAAAGTGAAAAAAAATTAAAAAAATATCATGAAAAAGAAATTAGTTTTTTTGCTTGCTGCAATTGCAGCTACGATGTTTATCAGTGCTTGTTCCAATGATGAAGATAATAATGAAATGGATGCCGTACAGACGGTATCAGATATCCAAACCAATGTTGTCTCTGGAGAATGGATGATCTCCAGTTATATTGACTCGGGAGTTGATGAGACCAGCGATTATGCCGGGTTTACTTTTACTTTTAATGGTGATGGTGTTGTAAGTGCTTCCAGTTCAGCTGAAATGCTCACCGGAGCCTGGTCCGTTGAATTGGATAGCAGTATGGATGACAGTTCGGATAGCGACGTGGATTTCACCCTATTCTTCGGAGTACCTGATACCCACGATTTTGATGACTTGAGTGACGACTGGGATGTAGTAAGTTATACGGCAACAATGCTTAGCCTGCGAGACGTAAGTGGCGGAAGCG
>CAMYJF010000054.1:10335-12822 GCA_947258555.1 uncultured Eudoraea sp.
GGGTTATTAGGTATTGGTTGCAGCGCTAATCACCGTGTCTTCTTCATTAGCTGGTACAACCATTTCTCTGTTCACAAAATACATCTTCATTTCACTACGATTCTTTATGGCGATCTCTCCCCTTGCTTCGCATTCAAAATGGTCTTTCACTAAGGCAAAAGTATTTTCAGAAATATTGATCTTACCGGGTTCTGACATAGATTCCATCCGGGCGGCTACATTTACCGTGTCTCCCCAAATATCATAGGCGAATTTTCTGGTACCTACAACACCGGCTACAACAGGGCCGCTATTGATCCCGACACGAATATTAAAGCGCACATCTTCATCTCCTTCATTCTCTTTGGCCGTCTTGACAAACTCTGTGATCTCCATAGCAGCCTTTACCATACGAATGGCATGATCCTTCATGGGAAAAGGCAAGCCGCCAGCTGCCATATAGGCGTCCCCTATGGTCTTGATCTTTTCCAGTCCGTATTTTTCCATGATGGCGTCGAACTTTGAGTAGTAATAATCCACGCTTTCCACCAGTTTTTCAGGGGGCAAGGCTTCTGCATATCGAGTGAAATTTTCGAAATCGGTAAACAGGACGCTTACACTCAAGAATTTTTTGGCTTTTACTTTCCCTTCCTCTATTAATTCTTTGGCCGTCTCTTTAGGCAGGATGTTCAGGAGCAAAGATTCTGACCGCTCCTTTTCCGTATTGATCACCAGGTTTGTTTTATGAATGAACCTATTGCGCCTGAACAAGCCAATAGCTAACAAGCCTACTAAAACCAAGCCAATGATGGTAGCTAGTACCGTAATCCGCTGGGTTCTCCCCTGCTCGTTTAGTAAGTCGACCTGAATTTGCTTTTGGGCAACCTCATAATTGGTGCGTTCGGCCTCGGCTTGCCTTACCGCTTCCAGATTAACCAGGCTGTCTCTTTGCTCAATATGATCCTTATAATGTTTGAAAGATGCTTCGGTATTCCCATCCAATTCGTAGATCTCCGACAATTTATTATGCGCCATGCTGATCTCATCTCTTAGCTCATATTTAGTAGCTAACTCGAGGCTCGTATGAGCATAATCCAGCGCACGTACAAGATCCTGCTTATCTGCATAGATATCGGCCATATACGTCAGGTATTCACTAATGGGGCTGTAATCTTCGTATTCTTCAAGAATAGTAATGGCCTCTTGAATTTGTGTTTGTGCGAGCTCATTGTTCCCTTTCTTGGCATTGATCATGCCCATATTACCAATATTATAGGCCGTGCCAAGCCTGAAATTAATGCGCTCAAATATCACCCCCGATTCATCAAACAGAGCTAATGCCGTATCATATTTATCTTTTTTGGAATATTCATCCCCGGCATTCAAAAGCGCAGATGCCAGACCCAGGGAATCATTGCTTTTTCTAAGCAAGATTATAGCTTCCTTGTAATAGGAAACGGCATTCTCATGATTGCCCATTAAGGAGTACACATCGGCGATCGGGATCTGGATCCTTCCTAAAAGATCGTTGCGCTCTCCTTCAATGGCCATTTCAGCCCCTTTGAAAAAGGAACTCAGGGCTTCGCTGTATTCATTGAGTTCAAGAAGTGCATTTCCTTTTCGAAAGTATCCGGTGTACAGCGTTAAGGGATCCTCATTAGTAGCTGCGAGACCTAGTAAGATATCGCTATAGTGTACTTTCTTATGCGCATCGGGGTGATGATTGGCTAATTCCTCTACAACGATCATTAAATCCGCCGGGTCCTCTATACCTCTGGCATACAAATTTTCAAGGCTGTCCATATCAAAACCGCCCTGTCCAAATACCGGGATCAGGGAGAAAAAGGTAATTGCCCATACGAAGAAATGCCTCATGCGGGCGGACTTAAATCGGGTGATGCCAGACATGCTGAATTTTGTCAATAAAAATGGGTATAGACCTATTCTATCTTGATCTTTGGGTCTATTTTAAACGCGCCTTGTTTATTGCTGAGGCGGAAGAAAATATTGTATTTCTTTTCATCTCCAGAGCGACCTTCCGAAATTATGCCAATCACCCGTTCGGGTGTTCCGCCATCCCCGTTGAGCACATTACGGTCAAATAATCGAGCGCCACCAACGTGGTTGATAGATTTGATATTTACAATGTGGTCTGTTGGATTGCTGGAAGAAAGACCCTGCCATACAATGGTGTCTCCCAATTTAACCAGAATGGTATAATCTTCGTTGGAAGTATCATCTGTTTGACCAAAACTAGAATTAGTTGCAATACTTGTGTTATCAATATCTGCCGTATTAACACTTAAGGTCACCACACGGGTTTGTTGTGCTACTAGACAGATCGGAACCATCAGGAATGCAATGACCAGGACGGATAACTTGGTTATAGTGCTTCTCATAATAGGATATTTTATTTCCAAAAGATAGGCAAAAAACAACGGAAGCTGATCTAAATCTAAGACCTTATACAATAGCCGACTCTTTGCCTATGGATTTCTTTTTTGAACT
>CAMYJF010000055.1 GCA_947258555.1 uncultured Eudoraea sp.
GTTCAGCCTATATCCATGGGCACTTCAAAAAGTCATTCTCTGAGATCCCAACTGGTATATAAAAAAAATACCCTAAAAAAGGAACCCCCGACAATGATCGGGGGTTCTTCGTAAGTGGAAATTTAAGTTTGCTGTTAAAAGTTAATCACAAGGAATTGGGATCTTCTGTTCTCACTATGCCTAGTCTCCGGACAAGGCACACCATCTTCACAATCATTGCGGAGCTCAGTCTCCCCTTTTCCTACAGCATTAATCCGCTCAGTAGTTAGTCCTTTTGATAGTAAGTATTCCAAGGATCTTTGTGCACGTCTTTCTGATAGCCACTGATTGTATTGGTCTGTCCCTCTAGAATCAGCATGTGCAGTTAATTCAATGGTTACTGATGGATATTCATTCATAAATTCTGCTACCAGATCCAACACTTCCTTAGCCCCTGAAGTCAGGTATGACGAGTCGAATCCGAAGTAAGCAAATCCGGCATCATCTAATTTCTTGCGAATATTCTCTTTCAGTTTTCTTTCTGCCTCTTCCTGGGCTTTTTCAGCTGCGGCCAACTCTGCAGCCTCTCTTTCGCGTTCAAGCTGCTCAGCTAAACGCCTGGCTTCCTCTTCCGCCAACTGTGCGGCGGTAATAGAGTCTTGTAATCGCTTTTGTTCACGCAGGTATTCTTCTATCTTGCTAATCTTATCTAATCCCTGTTTGCTCCATTCCTTCTTAATGTTAAACTGGTAAACTACTCCTGCGGCATGCTGCATATGATTTGTTACCAAACCATCTCCCATGGACCATTTACCACTGGAATTAAGATCGATACCCCATCGTTCGGATAACCAGGCTCTAATACCTATAACACCATTGTAAGTTCCGTTACCTTCGCCCTCAATAGTCGTATAACCGAGACCGGCGCCCACATAAGGATCAAACCAACCTGTTCTTCCAAATAGTCGGTTAATATTATAACTGAGTCGTGAATCTATCGAAAAATAGGAACGATCCTCAGTAAGGACCACATCTTCAACTACTTTCCCTTCCTTAAATTTGTTGACTGCGGCAATACCCTCAAGTGCGAGTCCGCTTCGGAAATTCCTTCCAAAACTCAGCCGTGAAGGATAAGGTACTGCATGCCAATCTTCGCTGCTTCCGGGAAAATTGTTTAGTCGTTCTCCTGTATCCATGATCATATTAAAGCCCAAGCCTACCATATTTGAAGAGCTGATAGTTGTATCTTGACGCGTAAGCTTTAATTCCTCAGGTAATTCATCATTGTTATACTCCTGTGCAGTAACTCCACCAACGGAAATAACAAAAATCAGAACAAAAAAAATGTACTTTTTCTGCATAACATTATAGGATTTAGGACGATTTGATGGTAAAATTAGTGGGGTAAAATATTGTAATCAAAAATGTCCTTTGAGATGCAATATTACTCGTTATCCAAACTCAGGGCAAGTAAATACGATTTTTATTTCTGACTGAAAATCACTTGTTTATCGGTCAATGGCAATAAATACAGACCAAAGGGGGTAACAGTAGCAGTGGACTTAACAATGCTGTCCTTGGCATATAATTTCCCTTTTTCCAGGTGCATTTCTGAATCATTTTCATCGCTGATGTAGATTTCTGGCAATTCAGTAGCATTCGTGCTACCACTACAATACAAAACAGCAATATTCTTAGAAAAATCGACTTGAGGAACGGCTAAACCCGGTTTCCGGGTCATGTTTACCTTTCTGTAGAACTTTTGAAGGGAAGCCTGATCCTCTATCAGCTCAAATACCTCTTCTTCTGCTCCTCCATACAGGTCACTCGCAATCAGTGTCAAAGAGGGCATATCTGGAGAGTCACCAGTATCTTCATTACCGGTTTTCTTCTGACTTTTACAAGATATTATAAGAAAAACGGCAACTAAAATGAGCAGCATTCTCTTCATTTTTAAACCGTTTTATAGAATTGCTTTAAAGCCTTTTTATAGACGGCTTCATATAGCGGCATGACATGTGCAATATCAAACTTACACGCTTCTTTATAAGCGTTTTCCTTGAATTTTTCCAAGGTTTCTTCGTCTTTCAGGATCTTTAACGCATTTTCGGTCATTTCCTGAACATCGTGAACATCGCTTAAATAACCAGTTACTCCATGAATATTTACCTCAGGTAAACCACCCGTATTACTTGAAATGACAGGGGTTCTATTGATCATAGCTTCCAGGGCAGCCAGACCAAAACTTTCCGATTTAGACGGTAGCAGGAAGAGATCAGAGAAGCACAGGATACGATCTACTTCGTTCGTATTGCCCAAAAAGATCACTTTCTTGGATATGCCTAATCTTTCGCATAGTACTTCTGCATTTTCTTTTTCAGGTCCCTCCCCTACTAATATTAGCTTAGCAGGCATTTTTTCCTGAATGCCATAGAATATCTGTATCACATCCGGTATATGCTTTACTTTTCGGAAGTTACTGATATGTGTGATGATCTTTTCATTATCCTCCGCCATTAAACTTCGCTGGCAATCCGTATATGAATTATGATACTTTTTAGAATCGATAAAATTAGGGATCACCTCAATTTTCTTATGTACATCAAAAAATTCTAACGTATTTTTTTTCAAATTTTTTGATACGGCTGTGACAATATCAGACTGATTTATACTAAAGGTAACAGCGGGTTTGTAAAACGGATGATTTCCAACTAATGTTATATCCGTACCATGTAAAGTAGTAACCATGGGAACATCAATCCCTTCTTCTTTAAGGATCTGCTTGGCCATATATCCTGCATAGGCATGCGGAATCGCATAATGTACATGGAGCAGTTCAATTTTGTGTAGTCTTATAGTATCTACCATCCGACTGGAAAGTGCCAATTCATAAGGTTGATAATGAAACAGTGAATACTCCGGGACATGCACTTCGTGGAAGTGTATATTATCGTTGATAAGACTCAAACGAACCGGGTGCTTATAAGTGATAAAGTGGACTTCATGACCCCTGTTAGCAAGGGCGATCCCAAGTTCTGTGGCAACCACTCCACTCCCGCCGAAAGTGGGGTAACAAACAATGGCTATTCTCATATGAAAACAAAGCTACAACTTAATCTTAAGCCTAATTGATAATGGCATCATAAATGGCCTGCTGAATACGTGTTCTTAACTCAGATTTAACTAATAATCGGTTAGTAGACGATGGGAAGGTTCGGTTGGAAAGAAATACATAGACTAATTCTGCATCCGGATCTGCCCAGGTATACGTTCCTGTGAAACCACTATGCCCAAAACTACGCCTGGAAGTACAACCGCATGTGGGTCCGTGATCTGTAATTTGTGGCTTATCAAACCCTACACCTCTTCTTACGTTCTTATGGCAGAAATAACATTTGTTAAACTTCTCTACTGTTCTTGAATTTAAGTACCTCACGCCTCCGTAATAGCCTCCCTGAAGATACATTTGCATGATCTTGGCAACATCGTTTGCATTACTGAACAAGCCGGCATGCCCACCGACGCCACCTTGCATGGCAGCTCCCATATCGTGCACATAACCCCGTACTACCTGATATCTGAAGTAATTGTCGATCTCCGTGGGCGCTATCCGATTCTTAGGATATTCATTGAGCGGATTGAACATAGTATAATTAGTGCCTAACGGCTTAAATAGAAATTCATTTGCTAATTCATCCATCCCGCGTCTATAGGTATTCTCAATATAATGTTTGAGTACATAATAGGCTACATCACTATAACGATACCGATTTGATTTCAATTCCTGCCTGCCAATTCTGTCATATATAGAATCTTTATAAGCATCTGTCAGATACATGCCTTCAGATACTTTAATGGAAAATCCATCTGCCGGTCTGTTTCGGTAAAACTCAGGAGAAGGTTTACGTTTTTTATTGAGTGTACTTATGTAAAATGCGATCCATGCAGGTAGCCTTCCATAATGGCTAAGCGCCTTTAAAACAGTTACGTCTTTTAATTCTGAGTCGGTATAAGCAGGGTTTAATTCCTTAAAAGTAGTATTCAAACTTATTTGCCCCTCTTCTTCCATTTTCATAATGATAGGCAAGGTGGCCAGAATCTTTGTCAATGACGCCAGGTCATACATATAGTTTTCATCTACCTGCCGTTCAGAAGTATAGGTAGGTCTTCCAAATCCCTTATTGTATATGACCTTGCCTTTTCTGGCTACAAGCACCTGGGCACCAGGAAACATCAAGGAATCCAGTCCTATCTGTACAAGCTCATCTACGCGGGCTAATTTAATACGATCCATACCTACACTTTCAGGTATGGCATAGCCCAGACGTTTTAGAGAAGGAATAAATTCTCCAGAATTAACAGGAAATTCTTCATGTGCACTAACAGGTAACCTGCCCTTGGCCGCCAAAGCACCAAAAATCAATTCTGCCGCCTTATGTTGGGCGATCTCACTATTTTGGTACCCCACTAACACCCCTTCAATATTCTTAAAATCTACAATGTCTTTAAGCGCATAGGGCTTGGCAAACAGCGTAAATATTAGATCTGAACCCTGGATATTACCAAGTTCATGCAGCCAGAAAATGTCTTTCTTTGATAAGCTATACTTTGCCCAGGGAGATTCATTAGAGGCATGGAAGCCTGCAATTATCGTGTTATATCCTTCTAAATTTTGTTTTAGGGTGGCGATATCCTTCCCTTTCACATGAACGACCTTCGCATACTTTGATAACCTCTTATAAAATGCTTCTCCTGGCTCAGAGCCCAGTCCTACATAGGCGATCTTTCGCTTTTCGAGATCGGATAAACCAATGACACCATTTTTATTCTTCAGCGCGGTCAGGGCATTCTCCATAGCCTGCTCATAGAGGAGGGTATCCAATACAGTATTTAACTGTATTGGTAATTGATTTGTATCTATTTCAGTATAGGAATGAAGGCCGGCAAGGTATTTTGCCAAGAGTATTTTTTTAACAGAGCGTTCCAGGCGTCTTTCCGAGATCTTCCCTCTTTTAATAGCTTTTAATATGGCAGCCTTAGATGCATAGGCATCTTTGGGCATAAGCAAGAGGTCCATGCCTGCCAACAGCGCTTCAACTTCCGTTTCGCCATCTTCTTTATAATCGGCTACGCCTTTCATATTCAAAGCATCAGAAACTATTAGCCCCTTATATCCCATTTCCTCCTGCAGTAAGTCGGTAATAATAGCTTTGGACAAGGAAGAAGGTTTGTCTTCTTTGGTTTCGAGTACTGGAACATTGAGATGGGCTACCATGACACTGCTCACCCCATTGGTAATGGCCATTTTATAAGGAAGTAATTCAACACTGTCCAATCGTTCTTTTGTGAAATCCAGGATTGGGAGGCTATGATGTGAATCTACATCTGTGTCCCCGTGCCCCGGGAAATGTTTTGCACTGGTAAGTATTCCGGCACGCTTCATGCCACGGATCCAGGCTGCCCCTTTCTCTGCTACATTCGCAGGATCTTCTCCAAAAGAACGGTTTCCAATAATTGGATTATTAGGATTGATATTTATATCAATATCGGGTCCGAAATTTATGTGAATCCCCATTCGCTTAGAATGCGTACCAATTTGATACCCAATATCTTCAATAATAGAATTGTCAGAAATGGCTCCCAAGGTCATATTCCATGGATAGGCAAAAGTAGAATCGAGGCGCATAGCTAATCCCCATTCTCCATCTATCCCAATCATTAAAGGGAATTTAGATGTTCTTTGAAATTTATTGGTATACTTCGCTTGACGCACAGGCCCTCCTTTAGAGAATATGATCCCCCCAGGCGCAATATCTTTTATAACTCCCTGCGTTTTTTCGACATTCGAGGAAGCCATGACCATAAAGAGCTGGCCCACGCGCTCCTCGAGTGTCATTGATTCATACGTATTGTTAACCCATTGTAACTGAGCAGCCGTATCCTTGGCTATAAGGGGATTATCCTGGCCTGCCAGTGGGTTTACAACTCCAACAAATAAGAGTAGAAGTAGAATTTTCTTCATAGAGAACAAACCTATGTTAGTAACTTATTTCCCTCAAAAATATTGCATTTCATCGATAACGTCATCATTCATGGGCTTTTCAAGAGCATAAATAAAGGTGATTTACCCTTTTATGAAGCGGTTATGCCAGCTTTCAGAAGCCGGAACTTCCCAATGTTCGAGGTACTCTGACTTGGTATTTACTAGATTGTTAAACACAATAGTCTTGCCAGAAATAGCCCTGGCTTTGGCCATCTTTTTGAAATCGAGCAAGGTTTTGTAAGAAATATAGTTCCCCTGCTTGAAGGTTACATTCATTTTATCCAAGAGGTCAAGATCAAGTTCTTTCTCCAAATTCTGAATAAAATGAACCGATGCATCAATAGAACAACCAGATGCAGAAGCCTCTGACTGATCCAGACCTAACACGATAAAGCGATCATAGGGCATTACATACCCCGCCTTGAGCGATGCCCCATGTGCCGTCCACTGGGTGACAAAGGCGTCGGCCAATTCGTGTATTCTTTTTACCTCCTCAGGAGTAAAAGCACGATCTGACTGGTATATCCAGATGCGTGAATCGTCAGGAAGTTCTTCAAAATTTACCAGCATACTTTTCTATAAATCTTCGGCATCTGCGATCAGCTCTGCCACATCTACTACTTTGATCGATTGCTCTTTTTCCTTCCCCTTAACGCCATCAGTCATCATGGTATTGCAGAAAGGACAAGCCGCAGCTATAATATCGGGCTGTGTCTCCAGCGCTTGTTCTGTGCGCTCTATATTGACATCTTTATCCCCTTTTTCAGGTTCCTTGAACATCTGAGCACCTCCGGCCCCGCAACATAAGCCACGCTGTTTGCAGCTTTTCATTTCTACCAACTCTGCATCTAATTTTCGGATCAATTCTCTGGGCGCTTCAAAGATCCCATTCGCTCTGCCCAGGTAGCAGGGGTCATGATACGTGATACGCTTTCCTTTATAAGAGCCGCCTTCCAGACCTATCTTACCTTCTTCAAGTAGCTGCTTAAGAAATGATGTATGGTGAAGAACCTGGTAATTTCCGCCCAGGCCAGGGTATTCATTTTTTAAGGTATTGAAGCAATGTGGACAGGTAGTAACGATCTTTTTAATGTTATAGCCGTTCAATACCTGAATATTGGTCATCGCCTGCATTTGAAACAAGAATTCATTACCGGCCCGTTTGGCGGGGTCACCGGAACAACTTTCTTCCGTTCCCAGGACAGCGAAATTAATTCCCGCTTTATTTAAGATCCTCACAAAGGCCTTAGTGATCTTCTTGGCCCGGTCGTCAAAACTGCCCGAACATCCGACCCAAAAAAGAATTTCCGGCTCTTTGCCTTGGGCCATCATTTCAGCCATTGTTGGAACCTGTAGCGTATCGCTCATGCCTTAGTTAATTTTCATTTTTCCAATTCAACCGGTCCATTTGATTAAATGGCCAGGGGGCTCCGTTATTCTCAATATTCGTCATCATTACATTCAACTCCGTTGGCGCCTCCGATTTCTCCATAACCAGGTATTGACGCATATCCATGATGATCGAAAGCGGGTCAATACTAACCGGACAGGCTTCTACGCATGCATTACAAGAGGTACAAGCCCATAACTCTTCTCTGCTTATATGATCATCCAGCAACTGTTTACCGTCTGGGGTAAAGCTTCCTTTGTTTTGTAGTATGTTCTTCCCAACCTCTTCGGCACGGTCTCTGGTTGCCATCATGATGGCCCTTGGAGATAGCTTTTTCCCGGTTTGATTGGCCGGACACTCACTTGTACAACGTCCGCACTCTGTGCATGTATATGCATTTAGTAATTGGATCCATTTGAGATCCATAATATCCGACGCGCCAAATTTTTCAGGCACAGGGGCATCTGCCGGAGGTGCAGCAAAAGGATCTGCCGTTGGGTCCATCATCAACTTGACCTCTTTAGTAACCGCTTCCAGATTATTGAATTTTCCTTTGGGTTCAAGGCTTCCGTAATACGTATTCGGGAATGCGAGCAGGATATGTAGATGTTTAGAATAATAGAGGTAATTTAAAAAGAAGAGGATACCTGTAATATGGAGCCACCATGCCGTACGCTCTAGTAGGACCAAGGATTCGGCTGACATACCTTCAAGAAATGGCGAAAGAAACTGACTAACTGGGAAACTCCCTGCCTGAATATAATCGGCTACCTGCAATTGCTGAAGCTGGTAATCTGCTCCATTCATCGTCAGGAATAACGCCATTAAGACAACTTCTATATACAAGATATAATCTGCATCTCGCTTAGGCCAACCTTTCATTTCGGGGGTAACAAATCTTTTAAGCCTGATCACATTTCTTCGGATCCAAAAGATCACAACAGCCAGGATCACCAAAAGCGCGAGGATCTCAAAAGTGCCGATCAATACGTCATAGACCTTACCTAAAGGGGCAAAGATCCTGTGTGTACCGAGCAAGCCATCCAGGATTATCTCTAAAACTTCTATGTTAATGATAATGAATCCCAGGTACACAATGATATGCATTATACCAGCTATGGGCCGCACCACCATTTTGCTCTGGCCAAGTGCAATTCGTGCCATCTGAGCCCATCTTTTTCCGGATTGATCGCCTCTGTCCTCTGGCCTGCCCAAAGCGATCACACTTTTTAACCGACCGATGTTTCGGGCAAAAAACCCAATTCCAACTATCAGTAAAAGTCCAAAAATGATATTTGGAAGAAAGTCCATTTAGTTTTCGTTAGGGGGATTGGCCGGGTCTTCATCGGGCAAAGCATACTCTTTTTGCTTCTTGCCAAAAACAGAGACATTCACGTAACGTTTCGGATTCAATCGGAAGTCCTGTAATAATAGATTTAGCTCCCGGGACGACTTATTTAGATTGGAATACAATTCTTTATCATTAACTAGTAAACCCAGGGATCCATCGCCACGTTCTATTTTTTGGAGCATCAGGTTAAGCTGGTTTAAGGTGCCATCCAGCTTATTAATCGTTCCTGGTAATCCGGCCGTGGCTAGTGAATCTGAAAGTTTGTCGAAATTATCGGTGATAGAGTTTATGTTTTTGATGGAGGCATCAAGGCTTTCCTTATTCTCTGAAAGCAGGGAATTAATAGAATAGGTAGTTTGCTTAAAACCAATGATAAGCTCATTCAAGCCCTGAATACTGGATTGAAGATCTGCCTTCGTCTTTTCATCCATTACGTCGTTGAAGTTCATCAACAAGGAATCCGCCTGTGTCACTGCTCCCTCGACCTTAGACTGTAAGGGTGTGAGTCTTTGTTGAACCAATTCTGTGAGTCCGGGTCTGACATCTGTAGGAAGGGTGTCCCCGGAAACGGCTTGAGGTGCATCGTCAAAGCGAGGTATGATCTGTATCCCCTTTCCTCCTATTATTCCGGTATCGTAAAGCTGTGCCTTGCTGTTGCGTGAAAATTTGAAATCATTACTGACCGAAAAAGCTACAATAAGTTTCCCACTGGAATCCAGGAATTTGATCTCTTTTACCTTCCCTACGGAAAAGCCATTGATCGTCACCTGTGTGCCTGCCTGCAATCCCCCTATATGGGAATACACTGCGTAAAAGGTCTTGCTCTGGTCGAATATGGGGTTGGACTTCAAAAAGCTAAATCCTAATACAAACAGGAATATGCCGCCAATAACGATAATCCCTGTCTTGAATTCTCTGGATATTTTCAAGAAAGCTGTTTTATGATTCCAAACAAAATTAGAAATAAATTCGGGATTCGGACTATTCCTCGTCCAGGGCAACAACAGCTTGGTTAACTGCCACCCTCTTACCGTCTTTATAGGCTACGATATAACTCGTCGTATATCCTTTAGCATCGGCATTTGATTTAAAGAGCTTCACCTGTTCAAATGAATTCGTCTTTCCATACATATATCTGTAGAGATTCTTGTATGGTTCTTTGCTCAAATTATTGAGTCCCTTGAAATTTTCAGATTCTAGGGGAATATTCTTAGAACTGGCCATTATCTGCACCCTGAATTCAATTTGACTCTTTTTGATCTCAGCTCGCGGCGGGGTTTCCTTTTTTTCTGCCACCACATCGGGTTTCAAT
>CAMYJF010000056.1 GCA_947258555.1 uncultured Eudoraea sp.
TTTTACTCACGAATTCCTGCTAAATACATTTATTTGCGTTAAAATGTGAATCTCTAGTGTAACGCCCTGAAAATTAATATACTTACAGTTTGATGGAATCCTTCCTATCAGGGTTACACAAAGATCACCTCCAAATTAACAAAAGTTTAATTCAGGATAATTTTTTTAACTAGGTAACTTATAGTTTCTTTATCCTACCAATGACGTACGGGAGACCACATCTGAACATCACGAGAATACTCTTATTCTTCACTCTTTTAGCAAGCACTTTTTATAGTGTAGCACAGGAGGATTCCAGGATTTTACTTCGGGGAAAAGTATTGTACAGGAACAGCAATGTTCCTAATCAAAATGTGATCAATTCTACTGCCGAAAGAGCAACGATCACCAACGAAAATGGCGAGTTCTCTATTTGGGTTAAAGAGAAAGATCAATTGGTTTTTACTTCTGTTAATTACCAAATAGAAGTGGTCGAGATAACTCCTGAAATTTTGACAAACAACAGACTGGTCATTGAAGTTACAGAGAAAGTTACGGCCCTGGACGAAGTGGTAGTTAGCCCTGAAAACCAAAAGGAATTCCTGGAACTAAGAAATGAAGAATTCAAAGAATTTGAGTACGAAACGGATCAAACCTCTGAAATAGAAAATATTGCCCTGGATCCAACTGTAAGAGGCATGCAAGATGGACTCAATTTTGTAAATATCTTCAAAGCGCTCTATAAAGTTGTCGCTGGATCCCCAACTGCTGAAAAAACTCCTCTTCGGGTGAGTGATGTGCTCCGACAGGTATACGATGACGAATTCTTTTTAGTCGATCTAAAATTGAGCAAAGAACAGATCGACCCGTTCTTGTATTATTGTGATGAAAAACTACCGGCACCAACGCTCTTGCGTAAGGACAATGAGTTTGAATTGATAGATTTCCTCGTTACCCAGAGCGCATCGTTCAAGGAAGAGATCACCCGTGAAAATTAGCGTAGCATTTTTCTTATGTTTTGGTTTGACTTTTGGCCTGGGTTTCGCTCAGGATCTACCCGAAAGAGAACTGTTGGGGCAAGTGATCGCCGATGATAAAAATGTGGCCGATGTGCATGTCATGAATACCAGCTTGGGAAAAGCCACGATCACCAATGAATCTGGTCGATTCCAACTTTCAGTACGGCTAGGGGATACACTACTTTTTTCCGCCATACAATTCCGGCGCCGATCCTTTATTATCACCCAGGAAATCTATGATGCCCGTGTGATCGCTGTGCCCCTGGAGGAATTTGTCAATGAATTGGATGAGGTGGTTCTAAGGCCATATGACCTTTCGGGGGATCTGGGTAAGGATATGCAACAAATAAATACGGAAGGTGTCGTATCTGCCACCATCCTTGGCCTTCCTAATCCCTATCACAAACCCCCTACACAGGCTGAGCGGAAACTCTTTGAAGCAACAACTGGTGGGGGTTTGGTCCCGCTTAACCCAATTCTCAACGCCATAACCGGGCGGACCAAATATCTCAAGAAAATATTGCGAACCCAGTCTATCTATGCACGCACCGAAAGAGTTAGGGAATTCTACGCAGACTCTCTGTTTATTCAGGACCTGAGGATACCTTCTGGAAAAATTGACGACTTCATGTATTATTGTGAGGTAGATCCTGGCTTTAGTGGCGTGGTAGACAGTAGAGATCGTTTGCAGATCTGGGAATTCTTAAAAGATAAAAGTGGAAGTTATAGAGAAGCAAATGAACTGGACTGAGTTAGCTTGGCACGGCATTTGGAGCAGAAATCGTAAATTTGAAGCTATGAAACATTCCCAAAGGTTTCTCATTTTATTCCTAGGCCTTTCATTACTCTCCATGACCGTCGCTCATAAATTCTACGTGAGTGTAACCAATATCCGGTATTCGGAAACAGAAGAAACCTTACAGATAACTACACGTATCTTTATTGATGACCTGGAAGCGGTTCTCCTCGAGCGATATGGGGTAAAAACATCCCTGGCCACGGATGATGAGATTAGCGACGCCAACGCCTATATTGAAAAGTACCTCAAACGGAAAATGGTCTTTAAAGTTAATGGGCAGCATGCACCCTATACCTTCCTGGGCAAGGAATATGAAACTGATATTGCTATATGTTACATGGAGCTTCCGGTAGGGCCTCTTTCAGGAATTACTTCCCTTGAGATTCAAAACGAAGTTCTTTGAGGAGCAACAGAACGTCGTACACTTCCGCATAGCCGATAAACGCAAGAGTTTTGTTCTATTGAGAGAAAGTAATAAGGGAATGTTAAACTTGTAAAATCTACCTGAGATTAATTGAAAATAAAGTATTTTCAGCGACTAAAATTTTTATACGAATGAAGAAATTGAGTTATGTTGTTGCTGGGATTTTCTACCTGGTGGCGTTTTCAATAAGCGCACAAGAAGAAACCCCGGAACGCGCCCCCGGACATTACAATCAAAGTAAATTCAAGCAACTTTACGAAGAATTTTCTACCCCTAACACCTATCGGTCTGCCTCCGGAGCACCCGGACCTGACTACTACCAGCAGCGTGCCGATTATAAGATGGACATTGAGTTGGACGATAAGAATGCCCGACTCTATGGAGAGGAGACAATAACATACTACAACAATTCACCTGATGACCTGGAATTCCTTTGGGTTCAATTAGATCAGAATGTACGGGCTAAAGAATCTAAATCCCCATTACGCAACGGTAATGGGGTTGCCTTCGCTTACACAACAGGGGATTTTGCCGGTCAATACCTGGATCGGCCCTTTGATGGCGGGTTTAAAATACAGCATGTAAAAGATGCCAATGGGAGGGATCTGTCTTATACCATCAATCAGACGATGATGCGTGTAAATATTCCAACTGCGCTAAAAAGCGGTGGGCAAACCTCCTTTTCCATCAAGTGGTGGTATAACATTCCTGACCATACTGTAAATCGCGCACGTTCGGGGTTTGAGTACTTTCCAGGGGATGGGAACAGAGCCTCTGGGGAAGTGGCGAGTTTGCCCTTCCTTTTGGAAATTACGATGTGAACATCACCGTGCCAGCGGATCATATTTTGGATGCAACTGGCACTCTTCAGAATCGGAAGGAAGTATTTTCCAAGGAGATGATGCGACGATATGAGTCGGCAAAGAAGTCGTATGACAAGCCGGTTCTTATTGTGACGCAAGAAGAGGTTGAAGAGCTTGAAAAAGGATTCTCTGACAAGAAAAAGACCTGGAAATTTAAAGCAGAAAATGTACGTGATTACGGATTTGCCACATCACGTAAATTCATTTGGGATATGCAGGCCGTAAAAATCGGGAACAAAGATGTTATGGCCGTTTCTATGTATCCAAAAGAAGGTAATCCCCTTTGGGAAGAGCAGTCTACCAAGGCTGTCGTCAGTACACTACAATCCTATTCAAAATTTACATTTGATTACCCGTATCACAAAGCGATATCTGTTCATGCCAAAAATCAAGGTATGGAGTACCCTATGATCTGCTGGAACTACGGCAGGCCTAATAAAGATGGTACTTATTCAGACCGCGTGAAATATGGGATGATCAGTGTGATCATTCACGAAGTGGGTCATAACTTCTTTCCAATGATCGTAAACTCAGATGAACGGCAATGGGGATGGATGGATGAAGGCTTAGATACCTTTATGCAATACATTGCCGAGCAGGAATTCGGCGAAAAGTTTCCGGATGTTATCGCTCCTAATACCAAGTATCCTTCACGGAGAGGGGATCCGGCGAAAATTGTACCATATATGAGCGGGGATCAATCCGCATTGTCACCGATCATGTCGAATCCTGAAAACGTATACCAACTAGGTCCCAATGCCTATGGCAAACCGGCTACTGCGCTCAACATTTTACGAGAGACAGTAATGGGTAGGGAATTATTTGATCACGCCTTCAAAACATATTCACAACGATGGAAATTCAAGCACCCGACTCCAGAGGACTTCTTCAGGACCATGGAGGATGCTTCTGCTGTTGATCTGGACTGGTATTGGAGATCATGGTTTTATACGACTGATTACGTAGATATTGGAGTTGATGACGTTAAAAAATATCATGTAAGTGCAAATCCCGGACAAGAGATGCGGGAATTTATGACTGCACGAAACCTTACAGAAGCAGATCTGACGCCGCTTGTTTATCTGGTCGCAGAAGATAGTGAGGAATTTGACCCGGAAACAAAAGGGAAAACTCCATCTGAAGTATCCATGAATCTTAAAGAATTCATGATGGATAATATGACCGAAGAAGAAAGAGCTGAGGTTAACGAGCCTAAATTCTTTTATGAGATCACCTTTAATAAGCCAGGTGGCATTCCAATGCCTTTGATAGTAGAATATACATACGCCGATGGAACAACAGAAATGGTTACATACCCACCTGAGATCTGGAGGAAAAATGACGAGCAGGTTAAACGCGTGATTTCCTCTCAGCAGGAATTAGTTGGGATCGTAGTAGATCCAAAAGCGGAAACAGCAGATATTGATGTGACTAATAACAGTTGGCCCAAGAAGGAACAAAAATCCGGCTTTGACCAATTTAAAGAGAAGATAAAAGGAAAGTAATCTCTAGGTATCCCTGTTTGAAAAGGCCTGCATTGGAGTGATCTGTGCAGGCCTTTTTGATACATTCTTACGTATATTTGTTATATGGCAGTACAAATCCCCTTATTTATTAGTGGCGCAGAGATCGTTTTCATCATGTTTATCGTGGTGATGGTTTTTGGTGCGGATAAAATTCCCGGAATAGCCAAAAACATGAGTAAAGGGATGCGTCAACTTCGCGACGCGACAGATGAGATCAAGCGCGAGATCCAGAACAGTGCAGAGAAACAGGGTCTGGATACGGATCTCACTTCAGAGATCAAAAAAGAATTTGAGGATGTAAAAAAAGGGCTGGATGATGTGGCCGGCAGTATCAAACGAAAGTGAGATAAGCCATGCTGGAACAATTGATAGAATGGGATCGGGAAACCCTTATATTTCTTAATAGCTTAGGTATTGAACAATATGACGGCTTCTGGACACTGATCACTCAAATTCCTACCTGGATCCCATTATTTTTATTCTTCTTTCTCCTGATCCTGTGGTACCATCCTTTTAAAAAGGCACTTTTTCTCATCGCGACGGTAATGGCCTTGCTGGGTTTTGTTCTTATTGCTACAGACCTGACAAAGGAATGGGTGGAACGTATAAGGCCAAATAACGATTCCGAGATAAAGCACCTGTTACGCGTTTTGAGGAATCCTACTTCCTATAGTTTTTTCTCCGGACATGCAGCTACAAGTTTTTCCATCACCACCCTGGTAGTAGTATTTCTGAGAAAACGCACAAAATGGATATGGCTCATCTTTATATGGCCCATCCTGTTTTCCCTAAGCAGGATCTATGTCGGTGTTCATTACCCCATCGATATCTTTGTTGGAACCCTGGTTGGAGTGTTGTCGGCATTTTTATTTTACTATCTGTTCAAGAGATTTATAGCACCCTACACAGACTGAGACCGTCTCTAACAGGCAGAATGATCACTGCTACTCGTGGATCTTCCTTTAGTTTAGCATTAAATTTTTGCAATGAAAGAGTAGCATGGTCATCAGCAGCTGCGAGCTGTGCTACCTTGCCCGACCATAAAGTGTTATCACAGAGAATGACAGACCCGGACTTTGTCTTTTTCAACACCGCTTCGTAATATTCGTCATAGTCCACTTTGTGGCCGTCGATAAAGACAAGATCAAAAGTATGTTCAAGAGTAGGAATGATCTCGACAGCATCGCCCAGATGTTGATGGATCTGAGAATGAAATTTACTTCGTGCAAAATATTTGTTTTGTATCCCTTGTAGTTCAGGATTAATATCCAGGGTGTGCAATTCACCCTTATCGGACAAACCCTCTGCCAGGCATAAGGCGCTGTAGCCTGTATAGGTGCCGATCTCGAGAATATATTGCGGCCTTACAATACAGGAAAGCAAACTTAAAAGCCTACCCAGATAATGGCCGCTTATCATTCGGGGCTGTAGCACTTTTAAATGGGTCTCACGGGATAATTCTTCTAATAAGGCCGACTCCTGAGGAAGGTGATCTTCCAAATAGGATTCCAATTCCTGGGACAGAAAATGCATGGATAAATTTTTTCAAAAATAAGGATAAACCCTACCTTGGGAAGAAGAAATATTTCGGTATGGAAGGAATTCACCTGAGGGAGGCCACTTCAGAAGACCTGGAAGCGCTCTTAACACTGGAACAAAAGTTAATAGAAGCAGAGCGACCGTTCGACCCTACCATCCGTCAACCTCCGCTTGTGTACTATGACCTGGCACGAATGCTGGCAACGGATGAGTTTTATGTGCTTGTAGCTGCAGATGAGGACAAGATCGTGAGTTGTGGTTATGGGACGACCAAACCGGCAAGACCGTATCTTGATCATGACCAATACGCTTATTTGGGATTTATGTATACACTAAAGGAATACAGAGGGAAAGGCATCAATAAATTGATCGTAGATGCCCTGTTAGAATGGGCAAAGGATAATGGGTTAATTGAGATCCGACTCACCGTTTACCAGGACAATATTCCGGCGATCAAAGCCTATGAAAAGGCCGGCTTTACAAAACACCTAATTGAAATGCGCATTGCAGACCGGAATGCTTTGTAACTGGGTCGCTACATCTAGTTTCTACCTTTAAAAGGAATCTTTTTACATAAGAGCTTTTATTTAGGAGTCATATAGTATTTTAGTCACTTCTTATCAGCAAAAAGTGATGCAGGAGGCTTATTTATGAAATCACTACGTCTCATATTAACCAATCCAAAATATTTTGCACCGGCATGGGTTTTTGCCAGCTTAAATATTTGGTTCGGCACCTGGATCATCTATATACCCTGGGTCAAGGAATCGCTTGAAATAGATAAGGCATCGCTGGGCATAGCCCTTTTCTTCCTTTCCTTTGGGGTATTTACGATATTTCCTGTCGCTTCAAGGATCATTTCCTATTTAGGTGTCGGACGTGCCACATGGTGGGCTGTAGTCATGTGTAGTGTAACTGCCATGTTGCCCATATTGGCAGAAGGATATTGGATGCTTTTATTGGGACTTTACCTGTTTGGAGCAGCGAATGGGCTTCTCGATATTTCTATGAATACGCTGGTAACAGAAATTGAAAAAGAAGAAAAGCAGCATTTTATGACGGCTTCCCATGGCTTTTTTTCATTGGGGGGTGTAATCGCTGGTTTAGGGAGTTTTCTAATTCCAACTTTGGATAATGCCGTACTTCATATGGGTATTATTGTCGCTTTGGTTTTTATAATCAACCTGATCTGTATGAAGCACTATATTGGCATAAAAGGCGCACCGGCACAAAAAGCCAAATTCAATATCAAATATTTTAAGCCCTTACTTCTTATCGGAATCGTATCATTTATTGCATTTGGTACGGAAGGGGCTATAATTGACTGGAGCGGATTGTATCTAAAAGAAGTGGCCATGGCTCCTGAGGTGTTGTTTGGGGCCGGATTCCTTGCATTCTCTATTACAATGATGTTAGGCAGGTTTCTTGGCGATGGGATAAGTGCCCGGATCGGATCCAATTCGATCGTTATTTTAGGGATCGGGATTGCTTTAATAGGGTTTCTACTGGTACTTACGGGCAATCCATATATTGCAATTGTCGGTTTTGCCCTGAATGGATTGGGATATTCCGTAATCATACCGGAATTATTCAGAATAGGGGGGAAGATCGATGGGGTGATCTCGGCCCAGGGAATCGCATTTATAGCCGGGACCGGATATACGGGTTTTCTAATTGCCCCTCCCATTTTAGGACTGATATCAGAAACTTATTCCCTTGTTTCTACCTTTATTATATTGACTATCTGCGCGTTTTGTATTCTAGGATTAATGCTATTGATACAAAAAAAACGGCCTTAAAAAAAGGCCGTTTAACAATAGTCCACATATCCACCCACCATGCGTTGGGTTTACTGTTTGGCCACTAATTTCTGGCCATTTTTTATTTGAATGATCGGGAATTCCGTACGTCTGTTTAATTCTAATTGTTCATCTGTACAATCTTCCCAACCAGTACAATCATTGACCAGCATTCGTTCGCCAAAACCTTTATACGAAACGATCTGGTGAATTCCGACGCCGTTTTCAATGAGATAGTCATAAGTCGATTTAGCCCTGGCCTGGGACAGCCTGTCATTGTAAGCCTGACTACCGATCGGATCTGTATGGGATTCCAGTTGAATAATCATATCTGGATATGTCAAAGTCATAAGTTTCACCACTTTATCCAATTCTGCCGCTGCATCAGGACGGATGTAGCTTTTGTCAAAATCAAAATAGATCTTATTCAGATCTGCCAGGATCTTCACGTCCATAATGGGATCAAGGACGATATCCTGCCGCATTAGCTTGGTCGTAAGTGGCAGGGAATACGAGTTGAAATAAACATTCTTCTTTGGATGTGTCTCTCTCACTGCCTCTATCATATAATTCCGGTTTCGGTTGATGAACATCCTGTAATAACCATTTTCATCTGTTATCGTCTCTCCCACCAACTCATTACTGTTCTGGTCACGTAGAATAATGGAAACATTATCAAGGGGCATATTATTGATTCCGTCTGTTACATATCCTTCTAATGCGAGTTCGGGGATGAAATTATACTTGTAAATATCATCACCTCCTTTACCGCCTTCCCGGTTTGAACTGATATAGCCGGTTATTCCATCAGCATGGCCGAAGAAGCCAAAATCATCACTTTCTGAATTGATAGGTCGACCCAGGTTGATCACATCGGTGATCTCATTGTTTTCGTCCAGTACGGTACTGAAAATGTCCAATTGCCCATAACCGATATGGCCATCTGAAGCAAAAAATAATTGACCTTCCTTGTTGATATAAGGAAACATCTCATCTCCTTCTGTGTTAACAATCGGACCGGCATTGATAGGTTTACCAATCCTGCCACGCTCATGAATTTCAGAATAATAGATATCTGCACCTCCAAATCCTCCCGGTCGGTCCGAAGTGTAATACAGCCGTCTGCCGTCCGGACTAACAAAGGGATGTCCTGTCGAATAATTTGCGTGGTTAATCGGTAGGCTTTTATTGACGATCCATTGTCCCTCGTCATTTTTTTCCGCCCTGAATATCTTTAAATTGAGATACTTATTTTCACCGTACACCTTTTTATTCTTAAAGAAATTATTACGAGTAAAATAGATCACCGTGTCCTTCTTGTAATCTGTGGTATAGATCAAAGAACTTTCATGAAATTTTGAATTCACATCACCTGAGACAGGCACTGGGATAGCGGATGATTCATCTTCCTTCACCCTGAAAATGTCTAACCAGGGTTCATCGTTCCAGCCATAGGCATCCCCATCTACCAGATCCCGTCTTGAAGAGGCATAGTAGATGTGTTCATCTTTTACATAGGCTCCGAAATCACTTTCACTGGTGTTGAAGTGAACCGGTTCAAGAATGTATCTTTCCCGGCTGTTAAAGACAACGGATGCCAGGTTCCCATCTTTTAGAAAACGCTTTACGCGACTATCATTCTTATTGTACTTCTTGTACTTTTTAAACCATGTTTCGGCTTCCTTATTCTTACCGGTGCTGTGTAGCGCCATGGCATATTTAAAATAGTAATCAGTGGGAACAGTGGCTGAATAGATTATCTTTTCGAAATGGGGAATGGCTTTCTTATAATCACGCAATAAGAGATGGCATTCCGCCAAGCGTTGATGGGCATATTCGTTATTAAAATTTCCTTCGATCATTTTCTCATATTCCGGAATGGCTTTGGTATATGTGAATTGTCCGAAGTAGTAATCGGCTCTTTTCATGGCCCCGTACTGTGCCAGAGCGACCTGGCTTAGTAGTACGATCAATAGTACAAGTACTGATTTTATTGATTTCTTCATGATAATTCGATTTTAGAAATAACGAGGTGATTTAGCCGGCCCTTTCCTGGAAAAACCAACTTCGTATATAAGAATAACTTCATGTGTTCCAGTCGTATAAGGTTTTACATCCCCAGTTGGAAGATCATAGGCATATCCGATCCGAATATCGCTACTAACCTGAAAATCCAATAAAGCACCGAAGCTGTCAGAAGAATTAAACCGATAGGAAGCTCCAAGCCAGAGTTTTTCATTAAAGAGAAAACTTGCGGTTACATCATAGGTAGCGGGTGCGCCATTAGTAACTTTAGACAATACGGTCGGCTTGAATTTTACATTTTCAGCCAGATCCAATACCAAACCTCCAATGGCGTAGTATCCTGTGCGTTCCATGGCTACAAATTCACCTTGATTGAGGTCAGCAACAAACATTCTTGGTGTCGATACGCCTACATACCAAAGATTGGAACTCAGATAAAGGCCAGCTCCCATATTTGGGGACCAGTTATTGAATTCTGCATTAAAGAATTGGTCATTCAGATCAGGAGTTTCCAAACGATAGTTCGTAAATCCTGCCTTTAATCCAAATGACAGGCTTGCATTGGCAGTAACCGGAATTGTGTATGAGAAATCACCATATACATAATTCGTGCTTTCAAAACCAAGACGGTCATTGATATAAGATAAACCTACTCCCACCCGGTCATTTCGCAATGGGGCATGGATCGACAGCGTATTTGTTCTCGGATTACCTACAATGCCTGACCACTGGTTTCGGTGGAGTGCCGTAATATTCAGAGTTTCCCGGCTACCAGCATAGGCAGGATTTACCGAGATGGTGTTAAACATGTACTGGGTGAATTGCGGCAATTGTTGAGCATATGATATACCCGAACAGGCAAGCAACCCGATAAGTGATAAAAGTTTCAGAGTTTTCATTGGGACTATTTTTAATTGGAACCGATATAGATGTATCCGGTTATAGGTTCAAAATTTCTATTAGTTACATGGATGATATAATAATATGTTCCTGTGGGTAGCAATCCTTTACTACCAAAGGCATTATCCGGGGCAATAGCACCCCAGTCGTTTTGATAATCTTTTCCTTCATAGACCTTGGTGCCCCAGCGGTTAAAGAGCATGACATCAAAGCGGAAGTCACAAAATTCTACCCCCTTGATCTCAAAGAATTCGTTGACTCCATCACCGTTAGGGGTGATCGTAGTGGAAGCGATGATATCATCTCTGCCACAAGGAACACAATCTGTATTCGCATTGATCACGAAGTCGACAAAGTACTTGCATGTACCTTCCGTGCTGCTGTATTCGATCAACGTTTGATTATCAGAATCTAAAGTCAACGGATTTAATATGCTGCCAACCAATGTATAATTGTTACTGACCACTACAAACTCTCCGCTTGTATCGAATCCTTCGGGCAAATAGTTTACCAGATCAATAGCATCGTCTTCAACACAGATGTCTATGGTGACTGTTTCCAACTGAGGCTGGAAGACAAAGATCAATTGCTCGAATGAAGCAGAATTCCCACAGGCATCAGTCACCATCCAGGTGCGGATGACCATATAATCGTCTGTATCACTTGAATACTCGGTCTCTTCCGTGAATACTACCTCATAGGTACCACATCCTCCGTTAAATTCTACTTCGGGCGTGCCAGGAAGCGGGTCACCACAAAGTATGCTGACCTCCTCCTCATATTCACTGGCTGTGATAGGACCTGTTGACGGAATGGTTACCACTTGAGTATGGCTAACCGAGTTACCCGCACAATCACTTACAGTCCAAGTCCTTGTGATCTCATATCCAGATGCACAATTCGCATCATTCGTTATTGTCTCATTAAATACCACATCAACATTAGGATCACAATTATCCACTGCTGTAAGAACAGCGGCTTCGGGAACCTCATTACACATTACCGTAATGTCTGCTGGCAAACTCTCTACGAAGCTTGGTGCTTCTGTATCGATCACAGTTATATTTTGAACATGTACCGTAGAGTTACCTGCGCAATCCCATGCTGTCCATGTGCGCGTAATACTGTACTCTGACGGACATTCGTCATTAAGGCCGTTAAAGACCTCATCGAATGTTACATATGCAGAAGTATCGCAATTATCTAGAACAGTGGGCTCAATGACATCAGGGATGTTATCGCATGAAACCGTGGTATCGCCAGGTAATTCTTCAACAAATATTGGAGCTGACGTATCTTCTACTGTGATCGTCTGAACATGTACACGTACATTTTCAACACAATCTGTAATCGTCCAGGTACGTGTAATTGTATACTCTGTTGCACATTCATCATCCTGGCCGCTAATAGCTTCTTCAAACACCTCGGTATATTCGCATCCATTGGCATTCAATGTGATCTCCGGTACTTCAGGTATCTCATCACAACTTACCAAGACATCTGATGGAAAATCACTATCACTATCATTGTCGTTTATGGTTCCAGTTGCCTGGGGCGTCAGAATTGGGACCAATGGAGTTGAAATATTCAAAAGATCAACAACATAGCTCTCCGTATCTTCTACGATCACATCATCAATGATCGGAATAGTAATCTCATAAGCCTCTCCGTCATTACCGGCAAATGTTAATGTTCCGTTTGCAGCGGTGAAATCGGCAGGTGCTTCTGCACTACCATTACCCGTTGAGTAATCCAGGGTAAATCCACCCTGTACATTACCTGAGAGTCGCACTGTAAAAGTAGCCGTACCATCTCCTTCGTTCACGGTAACAGAGGTTGCATCAAAGGATAC
>CAMYJF010000057.1 GCA_947258555.1 uncultured Eudoraea sp.
AAGGGCAATATTGATATCATCGGCAAAAACCCTGTCTTCTTCTGCAAAACTGACATATTGCCTGAGGCTCCTGTATACGGAATCCATCAAAGGCCCTGACCGCAGAGGCTTCCTGAATTCGAAAGCCTGGGCGGCTGTTAGTAATTCGATAGCCAGGATCTTTTCTACATTTTCAATGATAGCTAATGCCTTTCTGCCCGAGATTGAGCCCATACTCACATGGTCTTCTTGTCCCATGGAAGTGGGTATGCTATCTGCACTGGCAGGGAAACAATAGCTTTTATTTTCACTGGCCAAGGCAGCAGAGGTGTATTGCAGGATCATATATCCGGAATTGATCCCTGTATCCTTCATCAACAATTGAGGAAGTCCGGGACTTGTCCCTTCTAATGCCAGGTAGATCCTACGGTCCGAAATATTTCCCAATTCGGCACAGGCTACACAGGCATAATCCAGGGCCATTGCAAGCGGTTGTCCATGAAAATTTCCACCACTAATAGCTTCATCTCCAACCAGAACAGGATTATCTGTTACGGAATTCAGCTCCGTATGCACAAGTTCTTTTACATGTAGCCAGGCATTACGTGACGCCCCATGTACTTGAGGAATACACCGAAGGGAATAAGGATCCTGTACGCGTTCGCAATCAATATGATCTTCGAGGATCTCTGAACCTTCAAGTAAGGAACTAACTCTGGCTGCTACATGTAAATTTCCCTTAAAAGGTCTGACTTCATGAAGGGCGGGTTCAAAGGGTTTTAAGGATCCCTGCAGGCCTTCGATCATCATCGCGCCCACAATATCTGCATGAGTAAGACAATTGTGCATTTTATCTAAAACCACGATGGCATGTGCAAGGATGAATTGAGTGCCATTGATCAAGGCAAGCCCTTCTTTTGGTCCCAGGGTCAATGGCGTTAACCCGCTTATTTCTAAAAATTCCGATCCTTTTAAAACCTTGCCCTGATAGACTACCTCGCCCAAGCCGATCAACGGAAGGAACAAATGGGCAAGGGGCGCCAGATCCCCGGATGCCCCAACTGAACCTTGTGACGGCACAACAGGTATGGCATCATTTTCAATATGCCAGATAATGCGCTCCAATGTAGACAGTCGGATTCCGGAATACCCTTTTGCCAGGGCATGGGCTTTGGTGATCAACATCAATTTAGATAGCTGATCACTTATGGGTCTGCCCAGGCCTACAGAATGACTTTTGAGAATGTTCTCCTGTAATTGACGGGTTTCT
This sequence comes from uncultured Eudoraea sp., assembly GCA_947258555.1. Classification (GTDB taxonomy): domain Bacteria; phylum Bacteroidota; class Bacteroidia; order Flavobacteriales; family Flavobacteriaceae; genus HDS-28. Next base: position 1,250 of record CAMYJF010000057.1, read on the forward strand.
TTTTTAGATATCCTGGTAGTACAAAGGGGTCCGAAACCAGTATTTATACCATATACTGGATGGCCATCTTCCACAATACGATCAACCAAGGCAGCGCTGTCATTGACACGATCAATGGTCTCCTCGGAGAGAACAGGCTTGCTTTTTCCATCGGCTAAAGACAAAGCTTTTCGGACTGTTAAGTCTTCGGATCCCAGTAAAAAAGGCGTGTTTGATTGGGCCATTTATTGTCGCATTTCGCTTCCCTAAAAGTATTCATTAAGTTTGAGAATAACCAGTAGCATCAGCAAGGTGCATTAAAGGTTGAAACTCTGCATAAAATAGAAGCATTCTGCTATGATTTATGAATTAATAGAAAAAAGGCGTGCCGTATTTCCGGCCCAGTACAATGACCGCCCCATTGCGGATGAAGATATTCAAAAGATCCTAGAGGCAGCCAACTGGGCGCCCACACATAAGCGGACAGAACCCTGGAGATTTAAAGTGGTCAGGGAAAAGGCTAAAACACGTCTAGGTGAATTTATGGTCGAGGCGTATATAAAACACACGCCTGACCCTAAGCAGCTGAAGGCTAAAAAAATTAAAGAAAAAGTACATCAATCTGCTGCAATTATAGCTATTTGCATGCAACGGGACCCGGAAGAACGGCTTCCAGAATGGGAAGAAATAGCCGCTACTGCCATGGCCGTTCAGAATATGTGGTTGGTTTGTACGGAGTTAGGCATTGGTTGTTATTGGAGTTCACCTTCTCTTATCAAGTATATGGATGACTTTTTCCAATTTAGGAAAGGCGAACGTTGCCTTGGCTTTTTGTATATGGGGTATTTTGATACGCCTTTAGAAGATGGGCATCGCGGACCTTATTCCGATAAAGTAACCTGGATGATTGACTAAACTTCAGGGAAAAAGAAGGGAAACAGCGCTTCTTTATACTCCCAGACTTTGGAAATAAAAAGTCCGAAGAAAATAATTGAGATCACAAATTTTAGAAAGGTTCCGGTTAAAAACCCAATAAAGGACCCGAAAGCTGCTTTTACTGCTGTAGAATTATCCGCCTTATTGATAAGCTCACCGGCCAGGGCTCCAACAAAGGGCCACACGATTATTCCAAAAATACCGAGGACAGGGAAAATTATAGCTACCAGGAGTCCAACCATTGTCCCGATCATCCCAGCCTTACTTCCACCAAATTTCTTTGTCCCTACAACAGGGATAATATAATCTACGGCAAATACGACAAGGGCAACCAGCAATGTGATCCCCAGAAACCACCAATCGTCAGGAACTGCTTGGGTGAGTATTAGCAATAAGAGCCCGACCCAACTCAAGGTAGGTCCGGGTATAACAGGCAGGAAACTACCTATGACACCTATTAACATACAAAACAAACCAAGGATCAGAAGTACAATGTCCATGAAAAATGCAATTTGCTATTTGACGAAAGGGCGAATGAATTGTTACATGTGAAAGTACATCGTATAATTAGAATTCAGCGTTCCAATAGAAAAATTGTAATTTGCTGCTGATGAAAAGATGGGTGGTATATGGGCTGTGTTTCATTTTAATAGGCATGTTTATGAATGCCTGTTCTTTGTTCTCCTCCAAGGAAAAGCGCACACAAAAATTAGTCGCCAAGGAGATGGAACAGATCGATTGGAATACACTGGATCACTACCCCTTATTTGTTGAATGCGATGAATTAATGACGGCAGAATCTCAACGTAGTTGTTTTGAGGACTCTATGGTGAAAAGATTGTCTGAAGGCCTTGCGGAATATGACCTGATACTCGAAGACCAGGTAAGTACGGTCATTTACATTGATCTCTTAGTAGATATGGAGGGCAAGATCAAAGTGGCCGATATGGAAAGAAACCCCGATATTCTTGCACAAATTCCGGATTTTAATAGAATGATACAACGCGAGATTAATGAGCTGCCTCAGGTAGAGCCCGCTCTGAAACGAGGTATACCGGTAAATGTAAAATTCAGGATTCCTATTGAACTTAATACGAACTAATGCCAAGTAATAGCGATAAAATAATATTGGGAATTGATCCCGGGACTACCATAATGGGATTTGGGATCATTCAGATCAAGAAAAAGCAAATGTATTTAGTTCAGATGAATGAACTTCACTTGCGAAAATATGCTGACCCTTATACCAAACTCAAATTGATCTTTGAAAGGACCATTGAACTGATCGAAACATACCATCCGGATGAGATTGCAATTGAAGCTCCTTTCTATGGTAAGAACGTCCAATCCATGTTAAAATTAGGGCGTGCCCAGGGAGTTGCTATGGCAGCCGGACTTTCCAGGCAGATACCCATCACTGAATATTCACCAAAGAAGATAAAAATGGCTATCACCGGGAACGGAAATGCTAGTAAAGAGCAGGTAGCCAGAATGTTACAACAATTGCTTCAGATCAAGGAACTTCCCAAAAATCTCGATAGTACTGATGGACTAGCTGCTGCCGTATGCCATTTTTATAATGATGGAAGAACTGAGATCGGCAAAAAATACACCGGTTGGGAAGCCTTCGCTCGCGCAAACCCCAAACAGATTGATCGATGATTTTGAGTTCAAAATTGATCTAAGAACTAAGAACTAAGAACTAGGAACTAAGAACCAACAACAGTCAACGGTCAACAGTCAACAGTCAATAGTCAACAACTACATGTCAGGTATCTACTTACACATACCATTTTGCAAACAGGCGTGTCATTATTGTGATTTTCACTTTAGCACGAATCTGAACAGGCAGCAAGAAGTTGTAGATGCTTTGATCAAAGAATTATCCCTGAGAAAGGAAGAATTCAGTAACGTTCAAGTGGAGAGTATTTATTTTGGTGGGGGTACTCCATCCTTACTTACACCTAAGCAGGCCCAGTCTGTAATCGATCACATCTATAAAAATTTCCAGATTGCCAAAGATCCGGAGATCACGCTTGAAGCTAATCCGGATGATCTTGATGCAAAAAAGATCAAGGATCTTTCTATGCTAGGCATTAATCGATTGAGCATAGGGGTTCAATCATTTTTTGAGTCAGATCTGGAGCTGATGAACAGATCGCACAACGTGCAACAATCCATAGAGTGTCTGGATCAGGCCCGGAATGTATTTGACAATATTTCCATAGACCTTATTTACGGTATTCCGGGAAGAAGTTTGCGGGATTGGAGATCCAATATTGTAACTATTGCCCGATGGGATCTACCTCATATTTCTTCTTATGCCCTCACGGTAGAGCCCAAAACAGCCCTGGCGCATCAAATAAAAAAAGGGATTGTCTCTGATGTCGATGAAGTAGCTGCTCATGCGCAGTTCGAATATATGGTTGAGTCCTTGCAAGCCGATGGTTTTGATCACTACGAGATCTCCAATTTTGGAAAACCTGGATTTTATTCCAGGAATAATACGGGGTATTGGTTGGGTAAACCCTATATGGGAGTTGGCCCGTCTGCACATTCTTTCAATGGCATAGAACGTAGCTGGAATATTCGCAATAACAAGAAGTATTTGGATGCCATCAACAATAATGAGTCCCCATCTTCTGTAGAAAAATTGTCTAAAGTGGATAGATACAATGAAAAGATCATGACCGGACTCAGAACTCAGTGGGGAATAGACCTGTCTTCCCTTAGCGAAGAGTTTGGCAGCAAATTTCGAACCTATGTCCTGGAACAAGCCAATCCTCAGATAGAAAGAGGTTTTCTCAAGCTAGAGGACCAATGCCTCAAGAGTACTGCAAAAGGTAAATTTCTGATCGATGGGATCGCAAGTGAATTATTTATGGTTAATTTGGGGTAATTCGCCGGCTGAATGACCACTACCATCAGACATAATAATCGGAATTACACCATAGATCTTTCCAAGCCTCTTGACATATCTATCTCTATAGGTGGGAAGGAACAGAATGTCATTGCCTGGGACATAGATCCTCCACAAATTGGGCCGCATATTTCTGGAGATTATGAAGGAAGTGTTGAGGCAGGACAGTCGGTAAATTTCAATGACATTAAGTTTAATCCCCATGCTCACGGCACACATACGGAATGCTACGGGCATATAACCAAAGAGGTACATTCTGTTAACAAGGTATTTTCAAAATACTTTTTTAAAGCAGAAGTCGTAACCATTGCACCTGAAAAATACCAGGATGATTTTGTGATATCGAAAAAGCAGCTGCGATATGCAATTGGTAATAAAAAGAGAGAGGCAATTATCATCCGAACCTTGCCCAATACAGTTCAAAAGAAAAGAATACACTATTCTAATTCTAACCCCCCTTATCTCCTGGAAGAGGCTGCAAAATTTCTTGCGGAAATTGGGGTTTCGCATTTATTGATCGATCTGCCGTCTGTGGATCGGGAAGAGGATTTTGGGGCATTGCTCGCACATCGGGCCTTTTGGGATATGGATGGAGATGTTAGAAAACAGGCAACGATCACTGAATTGATCTTTGTCAGTAATAAAATTCTGGATGGGACCTACTTTTTGTCTCTGCAGCTGGGTCCTTTTGAAAATGATGCCGCACCAAGTCGGCCTGTTTTATATACAATCCAGGAATAAGGTGGCAGGTCAATCTTTGTATCTTTAGCGCATGGAGTCGGTTTTTGAGATTATCGTTGGTTTACTGCTAGGAATCATTTTGACATATTGGGTGTATTCCTTTTTTAGAAGTAGGAAGCGCAAAGAGCTAACCAAACACCAATCTACCGTATTGTTAGAAAAGATAAAGATTGTTTGCAAGCTCATTTCGGTCGAAGGCGATTTTGCTGAGATCTACAGGTATGAGAACTCCAAGGAACAATTTCTAAACCTTTTTACAAGTAAGAAGAAAGCCTTGGTAGTTATTAATGCCAAAACTCAAATTGGCTTTGACTTGAGTAAGATCCATATGCATTCGGATACGGAGCGGAGAACCATAGTTCTTAGAAATTTTCCACCCCCTGAAGTACTTTCTATTTCCCCGGAGCTGGAGTTTTATGACATCAGGAATGATCTGTTCTATGCCTTCACACCTAAAGACCTGACGGAACTCACCAAACAGGCAAAACAACATATTCTGGACAAGATCCCGGAAAGTGTACTGATGGATCAGGCCAGAAAAGAAGCAAAGGAAGCTATTTTAATCATAGAAAAGCTTGTGGAAATGATCGGCTGGCAGTTAGATTATTCTGCCTTGGAAATAAACGAGCAGGAGAAACCTATTTTAAAACAATAGATCGCATACCAATGAAACATATTCTCACAATTAGCCTTCTCGGCTGTTTACTTTTTCAATCGTGTAATCAAAAATCAGCGGACAAACTAGAAATGGATCCGGCCTTTGTGCATGTAGTCTATTTTTGGTTAAATGATCCGGATAGTGCTTCGGATCGAAAAGATTTTGAGGAGGCATTAAATACGTTATTGGAATCATCAGAATTCACGCAAACCAATTATGTAGGTATCCCACCAAAAGCAAGCAGGGATGTAGTGGATGATTCATACTCATATTGCCTGATCGTTACTTTTGATTCTGCTGAAGCACAGGAGAACTATCAAACAGAAGCTGTCCATTTGGCCTTTATTGAAAATGCCTCTCATTTATGGGATAAGGTGATTGTCTATGACGCTTTAGGGATGAATTAACGAGTATGCATATAGAAGCGTTTAGAGAATACTGTATTGCCAAAAAAGGAGTGACTGAAGAATTTCCTTTTGATGAGGTCACCCTGGTTTTTAAGGTGATGGGTAAAATGTTTGCGATTGCTCCCTTAGAACGAATTCCGTCCCAGGCAAATTTGAAATGTGATCCTGAGCGAGCAATTGCGTTAAGAGAAGAATTCGATGGCAATATCATACCCGGGTACCACATGAGCAAAGTGCATTGGAATACGCTCTATCTGGAACAATTACCTGCCACTTTGGTTATCGAATTAATAGACCATTCATATGACTTGATCGTGGCATCATTGCCCAAAAAAGTGCAGGCAGAATGGCAGTCATTAAGATGAAAAAATGAGTGAAATAGAACGAATAATGGCTAATGCAGGGGATTGCTTTCAAGGCAAACCCTGGTATGGAACATCAACTATGTCCATTATTGACATGGTGTCGTATTCTCAGGTTAATATCCGCCCGGAGGGCTTTTCAAAATCTATTGCAGGATTGCTAAGACACATGATCGCCTGGCGCGTATTTACTATTAAGCGATTGAGAGGGTTGGCGGATTTTACAATTGATGCAAAAAGTGCAGAAAACTGGAATTCATCGGATGTCACTGAGAAAGAATGGAAGGGCTTGCTAAAACTCCTCAATAAGACCCAAGTGGCCTTAATAGATGTTTTGGAGACTTTAGAAATCAATAACTTAACGGAAGGTGTTCCGGGTTCAATTTACAACAAAGACTATCTCATTCGGGGAATTATCCAACATGATGTCTACCATCTGGGTCAGATCGCCGTACTAAAAGATATTATTGAATCCTGATATCTTCTTATCGTAAGCTTTTTACCTGAATATCGTGAAATCCATAGGCAAGCTTCTGCAAATAAAGGAGATAATTGACGTAGTGATTGACCTAAGCTTAATATAAGGTCCACCGGTCTACACTTTTCGTTCATTGGTCGATAGTCCAAAAATTAAATGTGAGGGATTTACGAATTTTATAATCTTAACCCAACTGGAAAATGAACATACTTTTTATTGAAGACGACGAAATCGAAAGCATGAAACTGCAGCGTACTGTTACTAAACTAGGTATGCATCACATCATATGCCTTGCCCGGAACGGTGAAGAAGCATTGGAGCATCTTCAAGATCCTCATGCTCTTCCGGATGTGATCCTGCTGGATCTGAACATGCCGCGGATGAATGGTATTGAATTCCTGTCGCGTTTAAAGAGCGATGAATCGTTGAAATATCTTCCCACGGTCATTTTAACCACATCCATGAATAGGGAAGATCTACTGGCATGTTATCGCATTGGGATAGCAGGATACGTGATCAAACCACTAAAATATGAGGACTATGAAAATAAATTGCAACGGGTTCTGGAATACTGGGAGGTCAATGAATTGGTAAAAGCCTAACAAAAACCTTGATTTCACAACATTTTTTTCGGCTCACTTCTTATTATTCTTACTTTTATTTAATTAAAATCTGACCATGAAAGGCATCATTTTTACTGAATTTCTGGAACTTGTTGAGACCGAATTCGGGCTGGAGGTGGTCGATTCCATAATAGAAGAATCTAATTTGGAATCGGATGGCATCTACACTTCGGTAGGCACCTATGATTTCAATGAAATGGTGCAGCTGCTAACCCGGCTCAGCGAGAAGGTCCAAACACCACCTGGAGATCTACTTCATGTATTTGGCCTATTTCTTTTCTCCAGCCTGGGTAAGGCGCATCCGGAGGTAATCAAGGCCTATACCGAACCGATAGAATTATTGAATTCCATAGAAGATCATATTCACGTACATGTCAAAAAATTGTATCCGGATGCTGAGCTGCCAACATTCAAGATCCTGAATAAATCAGACCATTCCATCACAATGGTCTACAATTCCTCCAGAGGCTTATACCGGCTCGCGCATGGGTTGATCCAAAAGACGTTCGAACATTTTAACGGTAGTGCCACCATTTCCTATGAATTGCTAAAGCCAGACGGAACGGAGGTTAAATTCGATATTGTACAAGATGGGTGAAACAGATGAGGTCCTTTTATTGAAGAAGGCGCTGGAACGCCAAAAAAAAGCCCGTTTTCAGGCTGAGCGGATCCTGGAGGAGAAGTCCAAGCAACTCTACGACGTTACCCGTCACCTACAGAGTGTTAATGATCGTTTGGAGCACATATTAAACGAAAAAGCTTCCGAACTGGATGGTGTTTTTATCAACATCATAGATCCGTATGTGATCATGGACCTCGAATTCAATGTGATCAATATGAATACCTCAGCGAAGGAATTTTTGGGCTTCGATCATACCATAGAGTCACTCAATCTCTCTCAATTGGTCCCTGATGACTATATGGACTACACGGCTAAGTCTATCGCCACATTGCTTGAAGTGGGCACATTAAAAAACTATCGTGCCAAAATAATCGTAGGCGACGGCACCGAAAAATTTGTGGAGGTCAATAGCAGTCTTATCTATGACAAGGAAAGGAATCCGATC
>CAMYJF010000058.1 GCA_947258555.1 uncultured Eudoraea sp.
GTCATTGAGTCCTATTTTAATATAGACAACTCCTTCTTAAGTACCATAATAACGCTTTTTACGGACCCCGTGGATGTGATCCACGGTTATATCACGGGCTTACGAAAGAAGTATATGAACCCTATTGCTTTTATGACAATCGCTATAACCCTTTCCGGTTTTATAGTGCTCCTCATGCAGCAAAAAATGGGCGATCTGGATCTTTCCATGTTCAATACCGGGGCCAATCAGGAAGGCATGCAGAATTTCAATCAAAAGGTCATGACCTTTACAAACGAGTATTATTCCTTACTCTTTTTATTGTTCATACCAGTTTTTGCATTTGCAGGCTGGCTCACTTTTAATAAGAATGGGTACAACCTGACGGAATATACGATCGTCATTACCTACGCCCAGGCACAATTCAGTTTACTTACATTTCCATTTTCGCTGGCTATTTTATATTTCGCGCCTGAGAGTTATTTGATGTGGTCTCTTATATTTTCCTTCTTTATGGTTGCCTTGATAATCTATATAATACAAATGCTGAACCGCTACGATTGGGGAAGTTTTATAGCCAGGATGATCGCCTTTTTAGGCCTGTTAATAATTGGCTACATAGGCATTATAATCTTCATTTACGTACTGCTATTTGCAACCGGTACGATTACACTCGAGGATTTTAAGAATCTGAATCAAGCCACCTCTTCGGCCATAAATTGGGCCTCGTATAATTTAGTGTAATAGCCTCCTTGTTTGAGAAGTTCCTGATGGGTTCCGGTCTCTACGATCCTACCGGCATCCATAACGAGGATCTTATCTGCCTTTTTAATCGTAGCGAGTCTGTGCGCTATAATAATTGAAGTTATCAAGTACTAATATACTCGGATTGCTGACATAGGCGCGCAAGAAGGCAATGAGCTGTCGCTGTCCGCTTGAAAGCATAGTTCCACGTTCCTTTACATTATAGGCATATCCGCCCGGGAGGCTTTCGATAAATTCATCTACACCAATTTGTTTTGCCGCTTCGACAATATGTTCACGTGTGATCTCAGGATTTCTGAGGGATATATTATTCTCGATCGTATCGGCAAAAAGGAAAACGTCCTGTAAAACAACTGCGATCCTTTTTCGGAGCGAAGCCAGGGTAAAATCCTGGATGGGGATTCCGTCTATCCGAATAGATCCTGAGTTGATCTCATAAAAACGATTCAATAGATTTATGATGGTAGATTTACCTGCCCCTGTCGCACCTACTATAGCCACGGTTTCCCCGGCTGTTGCTTTAAAGCTGACCCCGTGCAGAACTTCTTCCTCTTGTATGTAGCCGAATCTCACCTCATCAAAATCAATATTCCCTTTCACATCTTCACGGGCAACATCGCCTGTATCTGCAATATTACTCTCCGTATCGAGAATTTTAAAGACCCGGTTAGCGGCCACCATGCCCATTTGGAGTGTATTGAATTTATCGGCGATCTGTCGCAGCGGACGAAAAAGCATTCCCGATAACAGAATAAAGGCAAAAATAGTCCCGTACTCTTCTGCGTTTACCTGGGTTACATTTTGTAATCCGCCATACCAAACGATCAAACCTATAGTTATGGAGGACACGATATCGGCAATAGGAAAAAAGAAGGAATTGTACCAAACCGTTTTTAACCATGCATCCTGATGCTTGGCATTTATCTGTCGGAATTTTTCACTTTCCAGAGATTCACGTGTAAATAACTGGACGATCTTCATCCCTCCTATCCTTTCCTGGACAAATGAATTTAAGCTGGAAACCTGGGTCCGCACTTCAATAAACGCTTTTTTCATAGCTTGTTGAAAGACACGCGTTGCATACAGGATGACGGGCATGATCGCAAATACGATGAGCGCTAATCGCCAGTTGATCACAAGCATGACCGCCGCCACGACAAGCATTTTTAACAGATCGGCAACAATAACAAAAAAGCCCTGGGAAAATATCTCGCCAATGCGTTGCATATCCGCAACAGATCTGGTGACCAATACCCCGATGGAGGAATTGTCAAAATATTTCATCTTAAAGCCCATCATTTGATCAAAAAGTTTGATCCGTACATCTTTGATCACAGACTCACCCAACCAGTTCGCGAAATACGTAAAGCATAGCTGGCACAGCACCTGGGCAAATAGGACCCCGCCAAGGGCCAGTGTCAGATACCAGAGATAATCCGCATCGGATTTTTTGATGGCTCCATCTATGATCTCTCCAACAATTAAAGGTGTTAATACGGCAAAGCCAGACAAAAGGATGGCTGCAAGGCCAACCGCCATGAAAGTGAGGCGATAAGGCCTGGTGTAGGCCAAAACGCGCTTAAAAAGTGAAAAATCAAAGGCTTTACCGATCTCCTGATCCATGGATTTCCAGCAGGTTTTCCGGGTATGATATATCCACCAAATATAGTCCTTTTGCAGGGACTGAAGGTCCAGCTTCGCTGCGCTTTCCCGAATTTATAATAGTCTTAACATCTTCAGGCGTCCATTTACCCATTCCAACCTGTAGCAAGGTGCCGACTATGGCGCGCACCATATTGCGCAAAAACCTGTCTGCAGTGATCCGAAATACGAGTCGGTCTCCTTCCCACACCCATCGAGCCAGTGCGATCTCGCATATGTAGGTTTTGACATCTGTATTGGACTTGGAAAAACATTTGAAATCTGCTCTTCCCACTAAAGTTTCTGCTGCCTGATTCATAGCCTCCACATCTAAAGCCTGGCGGACATAATGAGCAGAATGCTGATGGAAAGGATCCTTTTGCTGTACCACTACATATTCATAGGTGCGCTCAAGAGCATCGAAGCGGGCATGTGCTTGATCCGTCACCCGAAATATCCTTTTAATAGAAATATCATTAGGTAGGTAGCTATTAAGGCGGTAACAGAATTCCTGGGTTTTCAACGCTTCATTTAGGTCGAAATGAGCTACCATATGCCTTGCGTGGACCCCGGTATCAGTGCGACCTGCCGCAATAAGGGCAACGGGTTTACCAAATAAAAGAGAAAATGCATCTTCCATGACTTCCTGTACACTAATCGCATTCGGTTGTCGCTGCCAACCGTGATAGGGCGTTCCTTCATATGCAAATTCGACAAAGTATCTCAAGGCTAAATACTACTTTTGTTCTGCAAATATATCCGTTTCCACATACAGACGGTTTACCAATATATCAGATCTTGACACGTATCCTTTTACTCTCCGATACACATGGCCACATGGATAGCGCCATATTAAAGTATGCCAAGGATGCAGATGAGATCTGGCATGCAGGAGATATCGGTAGTTTAACGGTGACTGATCAGCTTGCCGCTATAAAACCTTTGAAGGCCGTTTATGGAAATATAGACGATGCCGTGGTACGACGTGAATTCCCACTCGATCTGCGGTTTGCTTGTGAAGGTGTAGACGTTTGGATCACTCATATTGGCGGATATCCAGGGCGATACAGACAGCACGTACGTGAACAGATCCGGGTAAATCCCCCCAAACTATTCATTTGTGGGCATTCCCATATATTGAAAGTAATGAACGATGCCAAGCTGGAGTTGCTCCATATGAATCCGGGGGCATGCGGCAGGCTGGGCCTTCATACTGTACGAACCATGCTTCGCTTTGTAATTGACGGTAAGGAGATCAGGGATCTGGAAGTGATAGAGCTTGGAGATCGATCAAGGGGCAAGTAAAAATCCCGACTGAAAACAGCCGGGATTTACACACTAATAGTACTAAGATGTTAGGTCATCGTAAGCGATCCACAGATTTTACGAGATCTTCATCCTTTTTGATGGCTTTGTTGGCCAAAACCAAAAAAACGATAGATAAGATCGGAATCAGCATCCCAATACCCTTCTCAGAAAGCGCTGCTTCTCCGGATACATTTAGGGATCTAAATACGAATACTCCTAGTAAAATAAGATTAAGGAACAGGTTTAGCCTGTTCAGTATAAATTGTTTCTTTCTATTCTTAAAGGATAGCAAGGCATAAAGTGCCAAAACCGCTATGGCTACAAAGAAAAACTTGATCCACGGATGGTCATAAGCTAATAGCTCCGCATCGCCAACTTTCCATAGTGGTGCCCATACCGGAAGTACCCCGGCCATAAGGGAGATGATGAGCAGATATACTGTTTGAATGCGTTGAATCATAACATAAATGCTTCGCAGGTGGCAAAAATACGTGTCTTTTTTAATAATAAACCCCGAGAACTATAAAATAATTCGTAATATTGCCACGTTATTAGTTATAGCTCTTACCGCTAGGGATATAGATTCTTCAAAAATCCCAATAACACAGACTTCATTTTTATTCAACAAGCATATAATTCACACCTTATTTCATGTTTGAAATTTCAGACTTAAAAGCAAAGAAGTTACCTGAACTTCAAGATATTGCAAAAGACCTAAACGTACCTAAGTTTAAGTCCCTTAAAAAATTAGACCTGGTTTACCAGATTCTGGATGTACAAGCCAGCAATCCAAAGGCCGTACAAGAAACTGTTAAAGCCACAGATCCGGCCCCACCAAAAGAGCGAAAAGCTCCCAGAAAACAAGCGCCAAAGCAACAAGCACCAAAGCAACAAGCACCGGCTGAGCAAAAGGGCCAAAAGGAGGAACCGAATCGACAAAGACAGGAAGACAGACGTACCTCCCAACCGGTTAACGGTCAGCAGAGAAAAGATCAACCAAAACAGCAACACCAATCCAATAAACCTCCTCATAAGAAAGGCCCCCATAAAGGCGGCCAGGAGCGTAAAAGCAGCAATTTTGATAAAGAGCTCAAGAATAAGTACAAACAACCCGAGTACGAATTCGACAGTATTATTGAAAGCGAAGGTGTATTAGATATCATGTCTGATGGATATGGCTTCCTGAGATCTTCGGATTACAATTATCTGTCCTCCCCTGATGATATTTATGTATCACAATCACAGATCCGTTTATTCGGATTAAAAACAGGGGATACTGTACTAGGAAATGTACGACCTCCGAAAGAAGGAGAAAAATATTTTCCATTGATCAAAGTAAACAAGATCAATGGCCTGGACCCACAGGTGGTTCGGGATCGGGTTGCCTTTGAGCACCTAACTCCGCTCTTTCCTGCAGAAAAATTCAATTTAGCCGAAAGGCAGAGTAGTATTTCTACCCGAATTATCGATCTCTTTTCCCCAATTGGAAAAGGACAGCGGGGAATGATCGTTTCTCAGCCTAAAACGGGAAAAACGATGCTTCTGAAAGATATCGCCAATGCAATAGCGGCGAATCACCCTGAAGTATACCAGATCATCTTATTAATAGATGAGCGCCCTGAAGAAGTAACGGATATGCAGCGCAATGTAAGCGGGGAAGTTGTGGCTTCTACGTTTGACAAAGAGGCGACCGATCATGTGCGTGTTGCTAATATTGTGTTAGATAAAGCAAAGCGACTGGTAGAATGCGGACATGATGTGGTTATCCTATTGGATTCCATCACCAGGTTGGCACGTGCTTATAATACAGTTCAGCCTGCCTCTGGGAAAGTTCTCAGTGGGGGTGTTGATGCCAATGCACTTCACAAACCTAAAAGGTTCTTTGGTGCCGCTCGAAATATAGAAAATGGCGGATCCCTTTCAATTATTGCAACAGCATTGACGGAAACCGGATCTAAAATGGATGAAGTTATCTTTGAAGAATTCAAAGGTACCGGTAACATGGAATTACAACTTGATAGAAGGATCAGTAACCGAAGGATCTTCCCGGCTATTGACCTTGTTTCTTCGTCTACACGTAGAGATGATCTCTTGCTTGATGAGACTTCCATCCAGCGAATGTGGATCATGCGCAAGTACCTTGCAGATATGAACCCGGTTGAAGCCATGGAATTCATTGAACAACGTATAAAAACAACTAAGAATAATGAAGAATTCCTGATGACCATGAATCAGTAAGGAATACTCTTAAGAAATATCTGATCCCGGCCATCTTTGATGTGTCGGGATTTTTTATGCACTTTTTGTATGGCATAATGTTAAAATAGCTGAATAAGTACTACATTTAAAGGACTAACACCTTACCCCCCCTTAAATCATTCAATAACCTTATCAGAAAAAAAATGAGAACGATGAAAACATTCCTACTATCAAAAATTCCATACTGGGCCTTTTCTATTCTACTAGTCATGGCCTGCAATCCAAAAGAAACTAAAACACAACAAGAACAGGAACAAAAACCCAGTCTACCACCAAGTGGGATCATTTCTGAAAATCAGGCAGGGGTCTTGTTTGAAACCTATTCCAGGAACAGGGTTCCTTTAATTGAAGAATTTGAGAATGAAGCAGCAGAAGGGGAGGTAAACTATATGGCCGCCCGATATACGTATTTTGATTTTGCGGAAATGCAGAATTACATGAACTATATCAAGGATCAAGCCGATTCAGCGGGTGTAGAAATTCAGACTTTACGAATATATTATGCAACCTATCCTAAAGGAAATCCGAAAGATCCCAATAAGAATACGGTATTCCTGGTTCCCACTACAAAGTTTGGTGATGTCAACAAAGCATTTAAAATAGCCACAGTAGATGGTAAGCCTGTTGCAGAGGCTATTCCCTGGAACTTCAAAGGAATAGGAAATGATGCCATGGAGCAGGAAGAGGGTGCAAAGAATCAGGCTGGGTTCTTTAGCAGTTTGACGACCAATGCAGTATTACAACCCGGAGGTAGTCTAATACTAAATGATGGATCTACTGCTCCCCCACCTCCCAATCAATAAGGGTTAAATGGAGAGCATCGCCTTGGTTGACTCCCTACTCTGGGGGTTAGATATATTTTTGGAAAATGCCTTTGTTCCCCTATATGGAATAACTGCATTTGTAGCTTTATGGCGGTATCGCAAATACTATGATACCGCATTAAAGTTCCTTCCCATTATATTCTTTTACACTTTTTTGTCAGAAACCCTGGGGCTGCTGATAAGGGACTATGGTTTCAATCTCCTTATCAATGACATCTACACCGGCAATAACAGTCTCATTGCTAATATTTACCACATTGTATTTTACCTCTTCTTTTTTAGTGTCTTTTATTATTTCTTAGATAGGCGAAGAGACAAAAAGCTTGTTGTTGCATGGATCGTAATCTTTGTGTTCGCGAGTCTGTACAATATTTATAAAGAGAGTTTCCTTATGCTTAGTCAGGTCTATGCATACGTGGCCGGTGGATTAGGCATCGTTTGTTGTTGTGTGTTGTATTTTATGCAGAATAAAAGACTTAAAGGCAAATGGTGTATCAGGAGAGATCTGCTCTCCTGGATAAGTCTGGGCTTACTCGTTTTCTATGTCGTTTATATACCCATTAAGATCATGAAGCAATATTGGGTACTGGTTGGAGAATTTGGCAGTCCTTGGAGTCGACGCATTCATTTGAGTGTACTTATATTCATGTATGTCTGCTTCATATTAGGTTTTGTGAAGATGGATCGCATTTTATCAAAGAGGAAAAGTACAATATGAAACTAGTATTAATTGGCGGTAGTGGTACCATAGGCAGCCATGTTTATAATGCCTTTGCCGAGGATCACGAAGTTATCCTGGCGAGCAGGCGTTCTGTAGATTTTCCGGTAAACATTGCCGACAAAGAATCTATTGAGGCCCTGTTTAGAAAGACTGGAAAGGTTGATGCAGTTATTTGCATTGCCGGGGAAGCCAAATGGGCTCCTTTTGATGAGCTCAGTGAATCGGATTTCTATACAGGCATAAAAAGTAAAATGATGGGGCAGGTTAATCTTGTCAAGATCGCAAAGGAGTACGTACCTCCATCAGGGTCTATCACCCTGACTACCGGTATTCTGGGAGAGCGTCCGGTGCCTATGACTACGAGCGCTGCCCTGGTGAATGGAGCTATCCACAGTTTCGTTCTTGCCTTCAAGCAGGATTACCCCAAGGGACCACGGCTAAATGTTGTTGCTCCTGGCTTGGTTGAAGATGCCTATGAAAAATACAAGGATTACTTTCCCGGGCATATTCCTGTACCCATGGAAAAAGTGGTCGAAGGATATAAAAAAAGTGTTTCAGGCACAGATCATGGAACCCTTATCAGAATCTACGAGCCATAAAAAAAGCCCTGTTACCAGGGCCTTTACTTTCTTCTCATAGACGTGCCTATAATGAGGCGATCTGCTTGGCAAGTTTGCCTTTCAAATTCGCGGCCTTATTGGCATGAATAATATTGCGCTTAGCCAATTTGTCGATCATACTCACGACTTCAGGCATCAATGCTTCCGCTTTCTTCTTATTTGTTTCCGCTCGTAATTTCTTAATGGCATTACGTGTGCTCTTGTGCTGATACCTGTTTCTCAGGCGCACTGCCTCATTTCTGCGAATTCTCTTTAATGCTGACTTATGATTGGCCATGCTTCTATTTTATCTATTTTTTCGTAGCCCGTAGGGGAATCGAACCCCTGTTACCAGGATGAAAACCTGGCGTCCTAACCCCTAGACGAACGGGCCCTGGTTTGCTTTATAAGCGGTTGCAAAAATACAATTATTTTTTATTACCACAACAGCCCAATTTATTTTTTAGATCAATAGGCTTTTGCGAATAAAACCCGTCTTTCCGAGGGTTTACCACTTACCATACAACTCCCTGGCCCTTCATATCCACTCAGTGGGATACAACGAATGGTAGCCTTGGTCTCTTTCTTTATCTGTTCTTCTGTTTCTGCAGTGCCATCCCAATGCGCGGCGATAAAGCCCCCATGAGCTTCAAGAATTTCCTTAAATTCATCATAGGAATCCACACTTCTAATATTCTGGTCGCGAAAAGATTCTGCCTTTTTATAGATTGAATCCTGGATCTCCACTAGTAGATCTGCTATGTGATCCACTGCTTTATCCATGTCGACACTTCCTTTTTCCAGCGTATCACGACGGGCAATTTCCAAAGTGCCTTGTTCCAGGTCTCGTTGACCGATGGCTATTCTAACAGGGACGCCTTTAAGTTCATATTCATTGAATTTGAAGCCGGGTTTATGGGTATCCCGTTTATCAAATTTTACAGAGATATCTTTGGATTTAAGCTCGCTAATCAAAGGCTGGATCTTTTCACTAATGGTATCTAACTGCTCCATTCCTTTATAAATAGGAACAATAACCACCTGGATAGGCGCTAATTTAGGAGGGAGTACCAGACCATTGTCATCACTATGCGTCATTATGAGTGCACCCATTAACCGGGTTGAGACACCCCAGGATGTGGCCCATACATATTCCTGCTTTCCTTCTTTAGTGGCAAACTTAACGTCAAAGGCTTTGGCAAAATTCTGACCAAGAAAATGAGACGTTCCGGCCTGAAGAGCCTTGCCATCCTGCATTAGTGCTTCAATGCAAAAAGTATCTTCGGCACCTGCGAAGCGTTCACTTTCTGTTTTAATGCCTTTAATCACGGGTACAGCCATATGGCCTTCGGCAAAATCGGCATAGATGCTAAGGATCAATTGGGCTTCTTCTACTGCTTCCTGTCTTGTAGCATGGGCCGTATGCCCTTCCTGCCATAGGAATTCTGTTGTTCTGAGAAAGAGACGGGTCCGCATCTCCCATCTGACCACATTTGCCCACTGGTTGATCAATAAGGGAAGGTCTCTGTAGGATTGAACCCATTTGCGAAATGTATCCCAAATAATGGTTTCAGAAGTTGGCCTTACGATGAGTTCTTCCTCCAGTTTGGCATCCTCATCTACTACGATACCGCTGCCGTCTTCAGCATTTTTTAATCGATAATGCGTAACAACAGCGCATTCTTTCGCAAATCCTTCCACATGGCTTGCTTCCTTACTTAAATAGGATTTAGGAATGAATAAGGGAAAATAGGCATTTTCATGCCCGGTATCCTTAAACATCTTGTCCAGCCCCGCTTGTATTTTTTCCCATATAGCAAAGCCGTATGGCTTAATCACCATACATCCGCGAACCCCTGAGTTTTCGGCTAGATCAGCCTTAATGACGAGTTCATTATACCATTTGGAATAGTCCTCGCTTCGTTTTGTTAAATTTTTACCCATTAAAAAGACTTTGGCATAAAACTTGTGATATACTGTACAG
>CAMYJF010000059.1 GCA_947258555.1 uncultured Eudoraea sp.
TAACCACCATCATGGCAATGATCGTAATGGCAGTTGCCCGCCAAACAGGTTTGTCAACAAAAACGATCAAGAGCGCAGCAGCCACAATAATATAAGGAATGATTTTGAAAACATTGGTTCTGTATTCGCCGATGGATTTCTCTGTGCGGGTTATTTCCGATTTTACAAACTCGGTTGGATTGGCGTTGTATGCCTCGGCAAAGCTTGTAACACGCGATTTATTGGCGAAGAAAATACCCACGCCAACTGCCATAAGCAAAAGGCCAACCACCAATGTCGGGATGATGTAAGCTTTGGCCATTTCGGTTTTACCGAGCTGTCTGAACCCTATGCTTGCGGTTAAAAATAGAATCGCGAAAAAGATGAAGAATCGGGCCGAGAAAACTTCAGCTTTGGACCATTCGGTAGCTATTTTTAATATTTCCATAGTTTATTGGATTAATTACACACAACGGCCCTGGCTATATTTGGTTTTAGGAGTTGTTGTGCTGGCACGACATATCCAGAAAGGTTCACCCCGTTAATAGTGTTTCGTATAATGTGTTACTTAAATCAAAGACCATTACTCAAAATACAATAGAACTAAAAATCAGCGAACATGAAATAGAATATTGACAATCTGCCATCCGTCATTAGTTTTCACCAAATGCAGATAATCAAGATATTCCAGTGATAATACCCTTGCTGCGGCTATATCCTTATCGATGTCATCAACATAGATTTCATATTCCGCATCTGGATTTTCCCCACCGCCTTTACTGGTCAATTCAACCATTCTTGACTTTGGTACCATTCGCAGCGTTATATCGATCTCAGAGCTATCCTTAAGAGGGATTCGTTTTACAAGATCGTTGTGCAGAGAACGGTCCATGCGTTCAGTATCACCTTTATACCAGCCCTCAATATAATCACGGAGAGCGTTTTCAACTGCTGTTTTTTCCTCTGCTATGCCGGGGGTTTGTGCATTGGCTGTAAAGCAGAATGTCATGACGGAAATTAGGAGTAAGTACTTCATTGTTAGAGTTTTTTGTTTGTTTCAATTTTGGTTAGAAAGTTTTCATTAGAATAATCACCAATAGCGTTAAAAAATAAATAATTCCATTCAGGTTCTGCTTACTGCGTGAACAGTAACCGCTGTTTTTTTTCCTTTGAGCAACTCTTCTCCCATACGTTTACTTTGTAAAAGATCATCAGGATACAGACTTTGAACGAGATGATCTGAAACCAATAATTGCTCCTGATACGCATTGCACATACCTTGGATGCGGGCTGTTGTATTAAGCACATCCCCATGGTAGGCAATTTCCCGTTTGATAAGGCCTACTTCAGCCACGATCACTTTTCCAAGGTGGACACCTGCCTTGAAAAATGGACGTAAGCCGTATGTTTTTTCATAGTGATCGGATTTGCTTGCTAATACTTCCATATAATCAAAGTAGCAGTGAATACAATGATTATCTTCAAGTCCGCTTTCCACGGGCCAACTCATTACCGCTTCATCCCCTACATACTGGTAAATTTCCACAGCATGCTTTTTAATAACCGGTGTGAGATCGGCAAAGCAATCCTGGATCAGGCGGCTGAATTTAATATGTCCAAGTTTTTCCGCAATGGTCGTTGAAGATCTGAGGTCTAGAAACATAAATACACGTAATTCTTCCCGTGGATTCCGGTACTTGCCAATAAACATTTTCCACAGGATACCTGGTCCGAACTTTTGGCTTACCATTCTTACGAAAGAGATGATCCCGGCTACCACTAGAAAATACACAAAAACGACCCAATAGATCTTACTCCTCAGGATCTGGGCGATCTCACCAGGCTCCAGAGCAGCATTCGTAAAAACCTGAGTAACCAGTATGGCAATAGCCATCATGATCTTGACCGCAATGAAGAAAAGGATCAACTTACCCATAATGATCCGAATGTAGGAACGCCGCTGAAAAAAAGGGCGATCAAAAAGTAGTTCAATGCTTCCGTAGACAACTCCTGCAAAAGCACCTATCAGTATGATCATCAATAATAACTGCCGGGGTTCAAGTTCTCTGATAGGACTGTCAATTCCCTCGCTACCCACTCCGTAACTTCGTAAAAATATGTAGAGCATGATGGCGATGATCCAAGCCAGTATCATCTGCAAATAGAAGGACAAAACGGATTTAGTATTACTTCTCATCGTGTTGGATCAAATCATTTGGGCAGTAGCGTGTCATTTTGCGAGCAGCCAAACCATGTCGAATTACTAATAACTAAGATAGGGATTTAGTGCAAGCCTTAGCTGCCTCACTGCGTGAGCAAATTACAAATGACAGGCAAATTCTAATTCCTACCTAAGAAAATATACGTAGTGGAATTTGGTACTTGGATTTTACCAAGCTTCGCTTGGTTTTATAGTC
Organism: uncultured Eudoraea sp.; assembly: GCA_947258555.1. Lineage (GTDB taxonomy): Bacteria > Bacteroidota > Bacteroidia > Flavobacteriales > Flavobacteriaceae > HDS-28. Next base: position 2,397 of record CAMYJF010000059.1, read on the forward strand.
GTTGTTGATGTTAGTAATTACTAAGAACAAAAATTACTCGAGGGAAAAAAGAATTCCCGCGTCAAAGACTTGATAAAATTCCTGGTCATACTCTCTAATAAAACAACTTTGATTTGCTTTCTGATAATGCAATTCTCTTGGTAAGCTGAGAGGAAACTAACCAGTCATAATCTACAATGTAAGATACTTTGGACTTTTTAAAATAGAATTTAAATTGATAATTGATTAGTTTAGAGTGTTTCAAGTAAAAACCTATGTCGGACCATAACTCAAATCCAAAACTTGAACGTAAACTCGGCCCATTGATGCTGTGGGGTCTGGGTGTAGGCTATGTTATTTCAGGAATGTACTTTGGATGGAATCTTGGCCTGGAACAAGGCGGAACATTGGGCCTGGCAGTTGCCACAACTTTTATCATCATTATGTATTTGGCCTTCACTTTCAGCTATACCGAAATGGCATGTGCTATTCCAAGGGCGGGAGGAGCTTTTGACTATGCCCATAAAGCTGGTGGAAAAGACCTTGGATTTTTTGCAGGATTGGCTCAGAATATCGAGTTTATATTCGCACCTCCGGCCATTGCATTTGCCATTGGAGCGTACCTTAACTTTCTAATACCATCATTGTCCATCATGTCAATTGCTATTGTGGCATATGTCATATTCACAACAATTAATATTTATGGTATTGAGGCAGCCGCTAAATTTGAATTATTTGTGACTATTTTGGCCGTGCTGGGCTTAGTGTTATTTTTCTTCACAGCAGCACCAGAATTTAAGGTCGAGAATCTAAGTAAAAATGCACTTCCAAATGGATGGCAAGGAGCTTTTGCGGCAATTCCATTTGCCATCTGGTTTTTTCTGGCAATAGAAGGAGTAGCCAATGTTGCTGAAGAAACTATAAATCCCCAAAAGAATATCCTGGTGGGATTCGGATCAGCATTATTGACTTTAATAACGCTTTGTATCCTTACTTTCACCTTTTCAGTAGGTGTTGATGGATGGGAAACAGTAGTATATCAGGCAGGATCTGGTGAAGCCTCTGACTCTCCTCTTTCATTGGCCCTGAGCCATTTTTTGGGAGAAAATACTATCATGTTCAAGATCATTGGCTTCATCGGATTATTTGGTCTTATTGCTTCTTTTCACGGTATTATTTTAGCCTCTGGTAGAGCTACTTATGAGTTCGGTAGAGTGAGATTTGCTCCGGCATTCCTTGGGAAAATAAGCCCTCGTTTTAAAACACCTGCCAATGCACTTATCGTAAATTCTCTAATTGGTATTGTTGCATTATTTACCGGAAAAACAGGAGAGATCATTACCATCGCTTGTTTTGGTGCACTCAGTCTATATATTCTCTCAATGATATCTGTCATCAGGTTGAGACGTAATTTTCCTGAGATGGAAAGACCATTTAGAGTACCCTTGTATCCGATCACCCCAATTATTGCTTTGATCATAGCTACCATTGCCTTCATAGCAGTTACTATTTATAACCCGATCCTTGCTTTGATTTACTTTGGCATTCTTCTCGTTAGTTATATTTGGTTTAAGTTAACCCATAAAGACCGATCACATTGAAAGTAAAAGGAAAGTTGAACATAGACGAGCTCAAAAAAAAGGTAAGATCAGAAGAAATTGAAACCATAATAGTTGCCTTTACGGATCATTATGGCAGATCGATGGGCAAGAGGTATGATGGAGATTTTTTTCTTGAGTCCGTAGTGGATTCTGGTTCTCATGCCTGTGATTATCTGCTAACGACTGATATGGAGATGGAACCTGTTCAGGGATATTCCTTTGCAAATTGGGAGCTGGGATATGGAGATTTTCATCTGATCCCTGATATGAGTTCTCTAAGAATTGCGGCCTGGCTAGATAAAACTGCGATAGTTCTTTGTGATATTCATAACGAAAAGAACCACAGCCAAGTGAAGGTTGCCCCCAGGAGCATTCTAAATGAGCAGATCTCCAAACTGAAGCAGTCTGGTTTTAGCGCATTCGCTGCCACAGAGCTAGAGTATTACTTGCTTGAAAATGACTACAGATCTCTTCATGAGAGTAATTATGGCTCGCTCAAACCTGCAGGATGGTATATAGAAGATTATCATATTCTTCAAGGAACCAGGGTGGAGGACTTTACTGCTAGTGCTAGAAAGTTCTTGAAGAATTCAGGAGTTCCCGTAGAAAATTCCAAAGGAGAATGGGGATTAGGACAGCATGAATTGAACGTTCAATATGCCGAGCCAAAGGAGATGGCCGACAGACACATTATCTATAAACAATGTTTGAAAGAATTGGCAGATGAGATGGGTATTTCTGTCACTTTTATGGCCAAACTTCAGGAAGGTGGTGCAGGTTCAAGCTGTCATACTCATATAAGCTTATTCAAAGGCGAGGATAATATATTTAACGGTACTGAGGAATACGGCCCGGTAAAAGGATCAAAAGAATTCGGCTCCTTCTTGGCGGGGTGGATCAAATATGCACCGGATGTTATGGTATTTTATGCTCCAACGATCAACTCTTACAAAAGATTTGTTGATGGTTCATGGGCACCCACTAGGCTTGCGTGGAGTAGAGACAATAGAACAGCAGGTTTTCGGGTTGTTGGTTCTGGAAAGAGCTTTCGGATCGAATGTAGGATTCCCGGAGCAGATTGCAATCCTTATCTGGCAATTGCTGCTTCTCTTGCAAGTGGATTAAGAGGAATAGAAGAAAAGCTGTCACCACCTGAATGTTTTGTAGGAGATGTGTATGCGGCAGAACACCTTCCCCATGTACCCAGAACATTGAAAGAAGCCTGCGACATTTTTTCTTCTAGTAAATTTGCCAGAGACGCATTCGGTAAGGAGGTCATTGATCACTATACTCATTTTTATAAGCAAGAGATAAAGGCATACGAATCCCAGGTGTCGGATTGGGAAAGAAAGAGATATTTTGAAAGGATCTAAAAAATTTTTTAATGAAATTGAAAGATAAAGTCGCATTGATCACGGGTGGAAGCAGTGGAATAGGAAAGGCATCTGCAATATTATTTGCGAAGGAAGGAGCAAAAATAGTCATCGCTGATGTGAATGATGATGGAGGAAAGGAGACCGTTGAGGAAATATTAGAAATGGGATACTCAGCTGCATATGTCCACTCGGATGTTTCAAGATCAGAAGATTGCAGAAAGATGATCGAGTTTGCAGAATCTACATATGGGCAACTCGATATCCTTTTTAACAATGCAGGCATCATGGACTCGCGAGATGACAATGCCGAAGTCACTAATGAAGATACCTGGGATCTGACGATGAATATAAATGCCAAAGGAGTATTTCTGGGATGCAAGTATGGAATACCTGCATTGAAGAGAGCCGGGGGTGGGAGCATCATAAATACGGCTTCATTTGTATCGCTTTTAGGTGCTGCAACTCCTCAAATAGCCTATACGGCCAGTAAAGGAGCTGTATTGGCACTTAGCCGGGAACTAGCCGTTATTCATGCTCGCGAAGGAATTCGTGTAAATGCCCTCTGCCCGGGTCCCCTGCGCACGGAATTATTGATGAAATTTTTGGATACTGAAGAGAAGAAACAACGCAGATTGGTACACATTCCAATGGGAAGGTTTGGTGAAGCGGAGGAAATGGCAAAGGCAGCTCTTTTCTTAGCCTCAGAAGATTCTTCTTATATAACGGGATCTGATTTTGTAGTTGACGGTGGGATCACAGCTGCGTACGTAACACCTGAATGATGAGCTCTTTTGATATAATTAGTCCGTCAACAAACGAAATTTTAGCGCATCGGGACTATTCCGACGGCAATGCAATTGAAAAAGCACTGGCTAAAGCGACCGCGGCTTTTAAAGAGTGGAGACGTACTTCGCTAGCGCAAAGAGCTGAAATTTGCCTGAAAATGATTCAGCACTTTCAGAATAACATCGAATTATTTTCGGAAGAAATTACTATGCAAATGGGGCGTCCGATCCAATATTCTCCTTTTGAGATCAAAGGGGGTTTGAGGGAAAGGGCGGAATACATGATCAAAATTGCCGCAGATACACTAGCTGACCAAAAGGTTTCTGAATTAAATGGATTTGAGAGGTTTATTAAAAGAGAACCGTTAGGAACGATCTTGGTACTTGCACCCTGGAACTATCCTTACTTGACCTCGGTAAATACGATCATTCCTGCATTGATGGCGGGAAATACGGTGATCCTTAAGCATGCAACTCAAACAGCCTTGTGTGCGGAAAGATATTTAGAGGCATTTCAAGCTGCGGGACTGCCTGATGGTGTCTTCGAGATCTTACATCTTGACCATGATCAGGTATCTGAGATCATAAAGGATAAGAGAATAGCCTATACAGCTTTCACCGGTTCAACGGAAGGGGGGAAAGCCATACAGAAAGCAATAGGCACAAGATTCATATCATCAGGTCTGGAGCTTGGTGGAAAGGATCCGGCATATGTATGCAGTGATTCGGATCTGGGCAATAGTATCAAAAACCTGGTGGACGGAAGTTTTTTCAATTCTGGCCAGTCTTGTTGCGGTATAGAGCGGATCTATGTGCAAGAAGATGTGTTCGATGAGTTTGTTGATGGATTTGTAAAATTGACTAAGAATTATATTCTGGATGATCCAATGAACAATGCCACAACACTTGGACCAATGGTCCGAATAAAAAATGCCCAGTCGGTAATTGATCAAATAGAAAGTGCGGTTGCAAATGGAGCTGTAGAATTGATAGATCGTGATGATTTCCCTATAATGCCTTTACCATATTTGGCTCCGCAGGTACTAATAAATGTTGATCATATGATGGACATTATGAAAGAAGAGACATTTGGTCCGGTAGTAGGGATCATGCCAGTTAAAAGTGATGAACAAGCTGTCAAACTGATGAATGATAGTCGATATGGACTCACCGCCTCAATTTGGACCAATGACTTGGAAAGAGCCCTCCGGATAGGGGATCATGTAGAAACAGGAACCTGGTTTATGAATCGATGTGACTACTTAGATCCTGAACTCGCATGGACAGGGGTTAAAGATTCGGGAAAAGGTTGCACACTATCCTCTTTGGGCTATAATCAAGTGACTCGCCCAAAATCTTTCCATTTGAAATTGAAATGAAAGCTGCATTATTGATATGTGATCATATTCCGGAGGAACTGAGCAAGATCCACGGGACGTATTTTGAAATGTATGCCGATCTCTTTCCTGCCATCGCTTTGGAAGCCTATTTTGTTATAGACAATGAATTTCCAGAGCTTGAAGAATACGACATTTTTATAAGCACAGGTTCCAGATATTCGGTATATGATGACATACCCTGGATCGAGAAGTTGAAAAAAATGGTCAAAGAAATTTATGATCTGCGAAAGATATTTATAGGGATCTGTTTTGGACATCAATTGATCGCAGAGAGCTTAGGAGGCAAAGTAGAAAGGCATCAAAGTGGATATCTTATAGGGGTTCATGATTTTAAATTCAACCATAAATTATCTTGGATGAAACCTGGAGCAGATGGATATAAGATCTTAATGCTTTGCCAGGATCAAATTACTGCCCTTCCGAAAGGATCACTTGTTCTTTCTAAGTCAGCCGAATGCGCTATTGGAATGTATACGGTAGGAAGCACTTTCCTGGGTATTCAAGGTCATCCAGATTTCTCGAAGGAGTATAACAAGGCCATCTTCGAATCAAGGGCGGACAGGATAGATTCTGATAAAATTGAAAAAGCGAACAAAAGTCTTGGAGAGGAGCCCTCTTTAATATTGTTAAGGAGTTATATGCATAATTTTATTTTGGGGCAAACCAACAATAGATAAGCACAACGGCCTCGGACTGTCCCGCCAAGGCAGGATTACCATTACCAAGCGAAGCTTAGTTTTAGGTGTTGTGGCACCAGCTTTATTTCTTTTCTTCTCGTAAAATTTTCTCCATTTTGCGACCTCTTGCCAATTCATCAATAAGCTTTTCCATACGTCTGCATTGTCTATACAATTCAAATTCATCCGCTATTTCTTCAATTCGATAACCACAAACGACTCCATTGATCATGTGTGCATTGGGATGAATTTCTGCTTTTTCAAAAAATGTTCTGAAAGTAACTTTCTCATCAATAAGCGCTTGTAATTGATCTTCATCAAAGCCCGTGAACCATTCTATTACCTGGTTCAGTTCTTCTTTGGTTCTGCCATTCTTTTCCAATCTATTCAGGTAAAGAGGATAGATGGATGCAAATATCATATTTGCGACTTTTTCATTTTTTTCGACCGTAACTTTCATTTTAATTGATTTTGAAGTGAGTAGTGCTAACGGTTAGTATATGAAGCGTTGCTGTCCTGCCTTAGGCGGGCATCAATGATCTAATAGTCTTTGTTGTGTGTAGGTGTTTTATTTTTCATTACGCCCATGGATTGTATGAA
>CAMYJF010000060.1 GCA_947258555.1 uncultured Eudoraea sp.
AAAAAAGATAATCGAAAAGGAGTTCCTATTTGGAGCCTTATCATCGGGAGTATTTTAAGCTCAGCGATCATGCTGATGAACTATTCAGAGGGACTGGTAGAGCAATTCAAGTTTATGATCTTACTCGCTACCCTGTGTTGCCTTGTCCCCTATATATTCTCTGCAGCTGCCTACGTAAGCATGGCCCTTCAACGGCAACCTGAGAAAAGCTCAAAAACATCTATTTTTATATTGGGCGGTCTGGCCTTCTTCTATGCGCTTTGGGCCATATTTGGTGCAGGGGAAAAATCTGTATTTTGGGGCTTCATCCTTTTGCTATTAGGAACACCGCTCTATGTATGGATGAAGTGGAAACACAGTAATGACTAATGGAAAAAATACCTGCTACAACTGCTCATTCAGAATACCTCCCTTTTGATACTTTGTTCATAAATCCGGTTTCCAATGCCTTTATAGATACCTCCAATATTGAATCACAATGGGAAAGGTTGAATTTTGTTTCGCCACCTAATTTTGATCAAGCAGTAGAGGAATATTCCGTTTTCGAACAGATCCTGGCATCCCATAGTACTTCTATTTATTCCTTCCCTAAGGATGAAAGCCTGTCACTCGATGCCCTTTACTGCAGGGATGCCAGTATAGCCACTGATAATGGAATGATCCTTTGCCGGATGGGCAAAGAAGATCGAAATGGTGAACCTGAATCTCAGAAAGAAGTCTTCGAAAAAAATGGCATCCCCATACTCGGATCTATCGAGGCCCCGGGCACCCTCGAAGGTGGCGATGTAGCCTGGTTAGACGAGAAAACACTCGCTGTCGGTCATACGTATAGAACTAATGAGGATGGGATAAGGCAATTAAAAGAATTACTGGAACCCAGGGGAATCGAAATTATAGTGGCAGAACTCCCACATTACAAAGGCGTAAATGATGTGTTTCATTTAATGTCAATCTTAAGTCCGATCGATAAAGATTTGACCGTTGTTTATTCTCCTTTAATGCCCATTAAATTCAGAAATGAACTATTAAAAAGAGGCTTTGAGTTGGTAGAAGTCCCGAATGAGGAATTTGATTCCATGGGATGTAATGTCCTGGCCCTTGCACCGCGGAAATGCTTGATGGTTAGTGGGAATCCTATAACAAGAAACCGACTCCAATCAGCCGGCTGTACAGTCATTGAATATTTGGGAGATGAGATCAGTGTAAAAGGAGGGGGCGGGCCTACCTGCCTTACCCGGCCTATTAGCCGGTTTAAAGAATGAAAAAGATCAAAGGTATAGATCGATAAGACCCTCCGGAGTCGACACCTTCACTACTTTGTTATCGCGATCCACTAATGTGATCATAGTGTCTGTTATTGGGATCAGAATTTCTTTTGAATTAAAAGATATTTCCAATAGGGCTTGAGCTGTCCTATCATTAACGCCCGTGATCTCTCCAATATGTCCATGATTTTCGTCCTCGACAGAAAAACCGATCACTTCGTGAAAATAGAATTTATTACCACTGAGTTTAGGCAATTGGGAAAGGGGAAGGAAAATTTCTTTCCCTAAAAGACTGTCCGCTGTAGCTTCATCACGAACATCTTCAAACTGAACTCTGAGAAGTGCTGTCTTATGTAATCGGGAACGCTCAATAAAAAATGGAACCAATCCATGGCCCAGGGCCACAAAAACTGATTCCATAGTATCGTATAATTCGGGTTGGTCTGTATCTAACTTGATTAAAACCTCCCCTTTGTAACTATGTTTGGAGACGATCTTACCGAGGTAAAAACAATCTTCCTTTCGCATAGTTTGATCTTATTCTTCTTCTGAACTAGCTTCAGTCGCTTCTTCTGCCGGGGCTTCGGCAGTTTCTGCCTTAGCATCCTCCACAGGGGCTTCGGTAGTTTCTGCTTTAGCCTCCTCAGCAGGGGCTTCTGCAGTTTCAGCTTTAGCTTCCTCGGCAGGGGCTTCTGCAGTTTCTGTTTTAGCTTCCTCAACAGGGGCTTCGGCAGTTTCAGCCTTAGCATCCTCAGCAGGGGCTTCGGCAACTTCCTCGGCGACTTCTGCTTTAGCTTCTTCAGCTGCTGGTTCTTCTGCAGCTGGTTCTTCTGCAGGAGTTGCTTCAGAGGCTTCTGCCACCTCAGCCGGAGCCTCAGCTCCTTCTGCAGCCGCTTCAGCTGTATCAGTGGCTTCCTCTGTGGCTTCAGCAACTTCTGCTGCTTCGGCTTCAACGGCAGCAAGAGCACGCTTATCGCTTGCCTCTTTCTCTGCTTTTAATGCCTCTTCACGAGCTTTTTCTTTTGCCTGGTCTAACGTCTTGGACTTGTTTGCCACAGCCAACTCTTTATCCTTAACCCAGGCTTCGAATTTCTTTTGTGCTTCTTCTTCTGTAAGTGCGCCCTTGGCAACTCCGCCTAGTAAATGATGCTTTAAAAGCACGCCCTTATAAGAAAGGATGCGCTTTGCAGTATGAGATGGCTGGGCTCCATTCTGGATCCATTCCACTGCATTGTCTACATTTACTTCTATTGTGGCAGGGTTGGTATTGGGATTGTAGATCCCTAATTTTTCAAGGAATTTTCCGTCTCGCTTAGAGCGGGAGTCCGCTGCAACGATCCAATAAAATGGTTTCCCTTTTTTTCCGTGTCTTTGTAGTCTTATTCTAACTGGCATATCACATTAAATTTTGAGGTTCACGACCCCGGTTATTAATTCTAATTTTTCTCCCTTCCAATTTACAGCAAATAGCTGGAGTTAAGGAGGCTGCAAATATACGGCAATATCTTAATTCTACAATACTTTTAGCAGCTTCTTTCAAAGTATCCACAGACGTTGATAACTCCTGATAATTCCCCTTTTGGCAACTGCTTTAAATCCTTATTTTTATTGCCCGTTATTTTTACAAAAATCACCCTATGTATCTCGTTTTTGACACCGAAACTACTGGACTCCCGAAGCGATGGAATGCCCCGGTCAGTGATCTTGACAACTGGCCGAGATGTATTCAGATCGCCTGGCAGCTTCATGATCAATGGGGTGAGATCGTAGAACACGATGACTTCCTCATACAACCGGAGGGGTTTGAAGTTCCCTATGACGCCGAAAAAATTCACGGCATTTCTACGGACCTGGCAACAGAAGAAGGCCTGCCTTTGGATGAAGTTTTAGATGCTTTTGCACAGGCTCTCGCCAAGACCACTTTTGTCGTTGGACAAAATGTAGGCTTTGATCTCAATATCATGGGGGCAGAATTGCTGAGGGCGGGAAGAGCAAATAGCCTGGAAGGTTTAGCTGTTTTAGATACATGTACGGAAGAGACAGCCTTGCTTTGTCAGATCCCTGGAGGACGAGGTGGTAAATTCAAACTTCCAACACTTACAGAACTACACGAACATCTTTTTCAGCAACCCTTTGATGAGGCTCATAACGCAACAGCCGATGTGGAAGCTACGGCACGTTGCTTTTTTGAGTTGATCCGACTCAAACATTATCCTCTTGATGCCTTAAAAGCAGTCCCCGGATACCTGGAAGACTTTCTTGAAAAGAATCCGGATCCCATTGCATTAATTGGACTTTCTCATACGAATCTTAAACAGGCTTCCGCAAAACTTCAAACAGACACAGTGCCGGATCCTGCTGTTGGAGGTCCCGGTATTTCTCATATCCTATCAGAAGAATTAGAAGAGGCGACTTTTGTCCACCTTCACAATCATTCTCAATTTTCTGTATTACAGTCCACTACCCGGATCAAAAACCTCGTGACACGTACTGCTGAATTAGGTATGCCAGCAGTAGCCCTTACAGATCATGGAAATATGATGGGCGCATTCCGATTCATCAGGGAAGTAAATACATATAATAACAACCTGGATGAAGACTCAGCTAAGCAAGCCATAAAGCCCATCCTGGGATGCGAATTTTTTGTGTGTGAGGATCACACCAATAAAAGGGATAAGGATTACGGCTACCAGATCGTCTTTTTAGCAAAGAATAAGAAGGGATACCACAATCTGGCAAAAATGTCTTCTTTAGCCTATACAGACGGATTTTACTATGTCCCCCGTATCGATAAGAAAATTGTAGAGTCTTATAAAGAGGACCTCATTGTTCTTACCGGTAATTTGTACGGGGAAGTCCCGGCGAAGATCCTCAACCAGGGAGAACGGCAAGCAGAGGAAGCCCTTCTTTGGTGGAAAGAACTGTTTGGCGATGATCTCTATATTGAGATGATGCGTCATGGGCAGGAAGATGAAAAACGTGCGAATACTTCTCTGATCTCCTTGGCCCGGAAGCACGAAGTAAATATTGTTGCCTCCAATAACACCTATTATTTGGACAAGGCGGATGCCAATGCGCATGATATCCTGCTATGTGTTAAGGAAGGCGAAAAACAAGCTACCCCAATAGGTCGTGGCCGTGGATACAGGTACGGTTTCCCGAACCAGGAATATTACTTTAAAACGGCTGAAGACATGAAATCCTTGTTTTCAGATCTTCCTGAAGCCATTTTGAATATTGAAAAGGTGTTGGAAAAAATAGAAGGGTACACCTTAGAACGCGAGGTGTTATTGCCCAAATTTTCTATCCCCCAGGAGTTTAAGGAAGCTAATGGTATAGATTCCGATGGCATTGAAAGTGAAAACCGCTATTTACGCCATATTACCTTAGAGGGGGCCAGAGAACGCTACGAAACGATCAAGCCTGAAATCCAGGAACGCATCGATTTTGAATTGCAGACGATTGCTAATAGCGGCTACCCCGGATATTTTTTGATCGTAGAAGATTTTATAAGGGAAGCTCGGAACATGGACGTATCTGTTGGTCCGGGTCGGGGCTCTGCAGCAGGCTCTGTTGTTGCCTATTGCCTTGGGATCACCAATATTGACCCCTTAAAATACGACCTCCTTTTTGAGCGATTCCTAAATCCGGATCGGGTTTCCATGCCGGATATTGATATCGACTTTGATGATGAAGGTCGGGCTAAGGTCATGGATTATGTGATCAATAAATACGGTGCCAATCAGGTTGCCCAGATCATCACATATGGGACCATGGCCGCAAAATCGGCCATCAGAGACACAGCGAGAGTGCTGGATCTTCCTTTAAATGAAGCCGACAGGTTGGCGAAGCTGGTGCCAAACATGACCAAGTTGGCCAAGGTATTTGAATCTGAATTGGAAGATCTCAAGAAAACCTATCGGGCTGAAGATCTCAGACGAATACAGGAATTGATCGGGGTATCTGAAGGCCAGGACCTTGAGGCTGATAACGTAAACCTGGCTAAATCCCTTGAAGGAACCCTACGGAATACCGGAATTCATGCTTGTGGCGTAATTATTACGCCGGATGACATTACCAATTTCGTTCCTATTGCTACAGCTAAAGATTCAGATCTCTATGTGACACAATGGGATAATGCCGTAGTGGAAAATGCAGGCCTGTTAAAGATGGATTTCCTGGGTTTGAAAACACTGACCCTGATCAAGGATACCGTTAAGATCGTTAAGGCGCGTCATGAAATAGATCTTGACCCCGATGCTTTCCCTTTGGATGATGAAAAAACCTATCAGCTCTTCCAAAGAGGGGAAACGGTGGGGATCTTCCAATATGAATCTGTGGGCATGCAGAAGCACTTAAAAGATCTGAAGCCCACTGTATTTGATGATCTCATTGCCATGAATGCCTTATACAGGCCGGGACCAATGGAATATATTCCGCATTTCATTGCCAGAAAGCATGGAAGGGAAGAGATCACCTATGACCTCCCGATCATGGAGGAAATATTAAAGGACACCTATGGGGTTACGGTCTACCAGGAACAGGTGATGCTCTTGTCACAAAAACTTGCTTCCTTTTCCAAAGGTGATGCCGATGTGCTTCGAAAAGCCATGGGGAAAAAGATATTTGCCCTGCTCCAAAAACTAAAACCGCAATTTTTGGACGGCGGTGAGAAAAATGGCCATCCCCGTGATGTCCTGGAAAAAATATGGAAAGACTGGGAAGCTTTTGCGTCCTATGCATTTAATAAAAGTCATTCCACCTGCTATGCTTATATCGCTTACCAGACGGCCTATTTAAAAGCCCATTATCCTTCCGAATATATGGCGGCCGTGCTTTCCAATAATATGAATGACATTAAGCAGGTGACCTTCTTTATGGAGGAATGTAAGCGGATGGGATTAGAAGTATTAGGTCCGGATGTAAATGAATCCTGGTATAAGTTTGCCGTGAACAAAGACAATGCCGTTCGCTTTGGAATGGGTGCCATAAAAGGAGTTGGACAAGGCGCAGTAAAATCCATCGTATCTGAGCGCAAAGCCAATGGCCCTTTTAGTTCAGTCTTCGATATGGCTAAACGTGCCGACTTACGCGCTGCCAATAAAAAGGCATTTGAAAACCTGGCACTGGCCGGTGCGTTTGATTCTTTGGGTGAGAGCCATAGGGCACAATATTTTCACCAGGAAAAAGAAGGTGTCACGTTCCTTGAAAAAGTTCTGCGCTACGGAGCCCGCTTCCAGGAAAATGAAAATTCTGCACAAGTAAGCCTGTTTGGAGAAGCGAGTGATGTTCAAATACCGGAACCCGTCGTACCCCCTTGCGAACCCTGGAGCATGATGGAAAAATTACGAAGGGAAAAAGAAGTAGTGGGTATTTATATTTCCGGCCACCCACTTGATGACTTTAAAAGCTCCATCCAATGGTTCTGCAATGCCAATGTGAGCATGCTAACCGACTTGAATACTCTGGTCAACAAGGAAGTATCCCTTGCCGGCATTATAACAGATGTACAGCACAGGATCTCCAAAAATGGGAAGGGATGGGCCATCTTCACCCTTGAGGATTATTCCGATACGTATGACTTCCGGATTTTTGGGGAGGAATACCTCAAATTTCGGCATTTCCTGATGATCAATTCCTTTGTTTATTTTAAAATTTTCATTCGTGATGGCTGGGTCAACAGGGAAACCGGAAAGAAAGGAGAGCCCCGTCTCCAGTATAATTCCGTGATGCTGCTTCAGGACGTTATGGAAACCTTTGCCAAGAAACTTACACTGCAGCTCAGCCTGGACCAGGTAAAGGAAGAGACAGTGACCACCTTAAAAAACACTTTGGCCTCACATAAGGGAAAACAAAGCTTGCATTTTACAGTCTTTGAGATGGCCGATAATATGAAGGTGAACTTAAATAGCCGCAAACAACGAATAGCGATCAGTGCTGAACTATTAGAAGAATTAGAGGCAAATCAGATTTACTATAAAATAAATTGATAGTTTTTTTTGATAATACCATAGACAAAAAGTATACTTGTGTTGTAATTTTGCCGACTTAATAATGACTAACTTGTACGTTATATAAATTGTTGAATTATGGCATTAGAAATTACCGATGCTACCTTTGATGAAGTAGTGTTGAAAAATGAAAAACCAGTGGTTGTGGATTTCTGGGCAGCCTGGTGCGGACCATGTAGAATGGTCGGACCTATTATTGATGAAGTCAGCGAAGAATACGAAGGCAAAGCAGTTGTAGGAAAGGTTGATGTAGATTCAAACCAGGAATTTGCCGCCAGATACGGTGTACGGAATATCCCTACCGTACTAGTCTTTAAAGATGGTGAAATCGTAAACAGGCAAGTGGGCGTATCACCTAAAAAAGTGTACACAGATGCAATAGATGCTTTGTTATAAAAGGCATTACTGCTTCTGAGAAAAAGGTTTGACTGCAAGGTCAAACCTTTTTTAGTTTACCTTAGTAGTATCCATGAAAATACAATCAGAATTACATAAAGCTTCGTTGTTCAACAACCTGGAATTACTTGCAAACCAGGTCGTGGAAGGATTCATCAGCGGTATTCACAAGAGTCCGTTTCATGGTTTTTCCGCGGAATTCGCGGAACATAAGATCTATAATATGGGTGAAAGTACCCGGCACATAGATTGGAAGCTTTTTGCTAAGACCGATAAATTTTATACTAAGCGATACGAAGAAGAGACCAACCTGCGGTGTCACATGATCCTTGATAATTCGGCATCCATGTACTATCCGGCCATAAAAAATATGGGCCTGGATAATTTAAATAAAATTGGTTTTTCTGTCTTGGCCATTGCTTCCTTGATGACCATATTAAAAAAACAAAGAGACGCAGTCGGACTGAGTATCTTTTCAGACGAATATAATTTCTACACCCCTGAAAAAGGTAGTGAACGACATCACCAGCGGCTTCTTTCCAAATTAAGTGAAGTAAGTCTAAATACGACCCCGGTCAAACAAACAGAAACCTATAAATATCTGCATCAGATCGCCGAAAAAGTGAAGAGGCGCAGTTTGATCATCTTGTTTACGGATATGTTGCAAACGCTTCAACCCGATGAGCAACTTTTTGAGGCCTTGCGTCATCTAAAGTATAATAAACACGATGTTGTTCTCTTCCATGTGCTGGATGCCAAAACAGAGCAGCATTTTGATTTTGACAATCGCCCAAAGCGCTATCTCGATGTGGAAACAGGACAGCATATAGATGTCTTCTCCAATACGATCAAGGAGGCTTATGAAGAGGAGATGACCCGTTATTTCAATGCCCTCAAACTCAACTGCGCTAAATACAAGATCAAGTATGTGCCCGTAGATATCCAGGAACCTTTCGCCAAGATCTTAAATGCCTTTATGATCGAAAGACAGAGGTTTGCAGCTTAAATAAAAAATCCTTTTCACCTTTGTGAAAAGGATTTACTTCACTGCGGTCTGGACGAGATTCTTTTCTCAGCTATCGCCTCGAAAAGGGCCCAATGGGAGGGCCAGCAGTGTAGTGAGCCCGAGCCCTGAACTCGCGACCCCCTGCGTGACAGGCAGGTATTCTAACCAACTGAACTACCAGACCAATGATCTTATCCGCTTAAACGCACTCTGACAACAGTCAGATTCAGATCTTGTTTCATTGCTTTACTAAAGCGTGCTTTGTCCACCGAAACTTCTACTGAAGTGAAGGTGGGTGCAAATATAGTTTACTTAATGATATCAACAAATTTTTTGGTTTAGGTTTCAGCACATCTCATTTCTCCCCGGCCTTACAATTATTATAGGATTGATTAACATTCATCTATAGTTTCATCCCATTTAAAGCCTTAACAGGCATATCTCCCCCGCAAATATTTCCCCTTCATAGTATAAGTGTATAATCAAAACAAATTATATCATGGAAAAAGTAGTTTTCTTAGTGGGATTTCCTTAGTCCTATTCAGGAGTTGTGCGCCTTGTCAGTTTTTAGTTCGTGGAGGTGGTAGTATTGCGACCGTTGGAGGCGATGAAACGGATAATCTAAGTTCGAGATTTTCGCCCTTTGTCGGCGTGGGAACTGAATGTAGTATTGCAGATAAGGTGGCTAGTCAACATGAATTGAACTTTTAGCAACACGGTGCTGAATATGAAGATAGTGGACAAAACATAAATGCACGCTAGAATTTCGGTCTATCGAATATCAATGATTTTGATTTTCCCGGTTTCGACCTTAAGAATCAAAATAATGTCCTCTCTGTAGGCGTTGGCTACAGGTTCTGAAATTGCTGTTAAAAAATTAAAGTGGGAGGTAATAGGCTTCCCACTTTTTTATCCCATTTAGTAAGCCTTTACGGCATTCAACAAAACCGCTAAAATTTTGATAAAAGTGATCCAAGCCTCAGGTATCATCTTTAGAATGACTTATCTTTAATTTGTTTATTTTTTTATATTCACTATTAAACATTTTAACAATGACATTATTGGACAAAGCCAGGGCTTTTGAAAATCGGAAAATGAGCAAAATGTCCACCAGTGATAAGGTCGCTGCTTCCCGGGAAGCCAAAAAACTGATCCTCGCGATCAATCAAGTTTATAAGAAGACCCATGACCCCAATCTTATGGACATAATGAAAAGTCTTACCGTCAAAAAAAGGAAATTGGAAAAACGGCTAAAGGGTCCCATCCTTATCTAATGCCATTCCCATTGGGCTGGGATGGATTTGCTCAAAATAATTTAACTTACTTAATCAACAACCAACTCCATTCTGTATTGAATTTTACCTTTCAGTGATACTGCCGACACAGGTTAGCGGATATAGAAAAAGGATTGCCATTTGGCAATCCTTTTCCTTACTTATACAATAATATAAGTCGGGGAACTATGATTTAGATGTTTGATTTACAGCTAAATTGTAAACAACCAACCCAAAACCAATTTTGTTAATAGCGTCACCGATATTATAAATAACATCCATGTTAAACAGACCATTTAAACCGTCATACCATCCGGGTGTTCCGGCCATGTACCCTAGCGGATAAATTGCCCATCCTACTAAGACAAACCAGCATAACATTTTGTGGGCTTTCAATACTTCACCCCCGGCAGCCAACGCCAATTTTTTGGCATTGCCAAACCATATTTCATAAACGATGTAGAAGTAGGCCAATCCTGAAATCAATCCCCAAACCTGGGCTTGATCTCTATAGACTGATTCTCCAAAATATCCGGTTACCAGCATTATTACGGAAGCAAAAATGAGTCTCCACATCAAGGATTTCTTCGCCCCTGCAACCAGAAGAATGAGATAAAATTCTACACACATTAAGGGAACAGTTAATACCCAATCCACGTAACGGAAGAAAGTTGGGGACTCCATATTTACAGCCCAATAGTCGCGCATGTACCAATAGTGTACTGCAGCGATAAAAGTGATCAATCCCGAAACCAGGATAGAGGTTTTCCACTTTCTGTCGAATGAGTTCATCGACAAAAAGAAAAAGGCCGATGCGGCCATCATCGCCATGCATCCCACAAAAAATGTAAAGCCTACATAATCGTTGGGATCCATTTTTGTAATTAATGAAATGTTAGTCAGTAGTGAATCCATAATCTTTTTGTTTAATTATTTCTGATCAAATTTAAACAAAAAATGTTATGTTTAATAAATTTTTTGTTAAATTAGACAAAAAGTTTTGTCATGCAGTTTCGCGCCATAGCCATCGTATCTACCATTTTCTTATTGTGGATCTCTACTTTTGTTCAGCAAGAACTGGAATCTCTTTTGGCCTATGTCTTTATTTTTTCCTTTGGAATTTTACATGGTTCGAACGATATTGCATTGCTTGAAGTCAGAGAAAACAAGAAGAAGTCCTGGTCATACCTGAAAATATTAACCAGTTATCTTTTCTTTATCGGATTAACGGCAGTACTTTTCTACGTTCTTCCGGTTATCGGTTTGCTAGTTTTCATCCTCCTAAGTGCATACCATTTCGGTGAAGAGCATTGGCGTGATAAATTGAACGATTCTTCTTTTTTGGGTCGGATATTCTATATGCTATATGGACTTCTTGTTCTCTTTTTTTTATTTCAAGCGCACAGCACAGAAGTCATTGGCCTTATAGATTCAATTGCCGGTGTGGGGATATCTGAGGGGGTATTCCAATGGATGCCTTTTATCCTCTTATCGCTTGCTATGTTCTATAGCTTTTTCTTTCTCAAGGCTCTGCGTACTCTTATATTTAATTCAAAGGACCTTCTCTACTTAATAGTCTTCTTCGTGGTATTTAATGCCACTTCACTTTTATGGGCTTTTGCCATATATTTTATTATCTGGCATGCGCTGCCTTCACTGATGGCACAAGTATCCTATCTCTATGGGGACATCTCACAACTCAATATGCTACGCTACCTTCGGTCTTCCATAGGTTACTGGGCCATTTCGCTAGTAGGGATCTACGGCATTTACTGGTTTTTTAGTCTTGACGAGACAAACTTTTTACCCATCTTCTTTCCGATCCTGGCCGCCCTGACATTCCCGCATGTACTGGTCATGACTAAAATAAGCCCGAAAGAAACGCAAGAATAGGCAGCCCACTTGGGCGCCTACCCTAGTTTTATTTGATAGGATTTACTGCCTGAAATAGGTATTTTTCGTATATTGAAGTATACTCCTCCCTACTAACTAACCGTAATATGGCAGGTCGTTCTATAGAGATCATCTTAAGCAGACAGTTAGCCGACTGTCTAAATGTCCCGGTTTTCATCGTGGATCCGGAAGGAAATCTGGTATTTTATAATGCATCTGCCGAGGGTTTATTGGGCCGGAGATTTGAAGATACAGGTGAAATGCCCATGGAAATGTGGAGCACTGGTTTCCACCAAACAGATGAAGACGGCAAGGCAATTCCACCAGACCAGCTTCCCCTCGTAATTTCGATCAAAAACCATGTGCCTGCACACAAAACATTTTGGGTGACAGGCTATGACGGCAAGTCTCATAAAATTTCTGTGACCGCCATCCCTATAGTAGGACGAGCCCAGGAATTTGTTGGCGCAATTGCCATATTCTGGGATAATACCTCCAACTCATGAAAATTATTTTACATGGCACTCGAGGTGCCTATCCCACCTCTACCCCTGATAATCAGAAATATGGAGGCGATACACCATGCATAGAATTGATCTATAAGGATAATAGACTCATTATTGATGCTGGTACAGGGATCATCGGTATCGATTGGAGCCAATATGATCCAAAAAAAAGACTGGATATCCTGTTGACCCACCTCCACATGGATCATATCCAAGGCCTGGGTTTTTGCAAGCCCTTATTCGATCCCAATCGCGAAGTGCATATTTGGGGGCCCGGGGGCAGTGCATATCTGCTACAAACCCGGTTAAATAGATTTTTATCGCCTCCCCTATTTCCTGTTGTTCTACGAGATATCCCTTCCCAACCTGAAATACATGAATTGGCCAATTCCAAAATAGAACTAGGCCCATTTACCGTTCACTCATCTTTTATCATCCATCCGGGATCCACTTTGGGCTATCGGGTTGATTGTGGCGGTAAATCCCTGACATATATTCCCGATCATGAACCCATGATCGGAAAGCTAAAATTATATGACGATGATAGTTGGGTTTCTGGCTTTGATCTGGCCTATGAAACCGATCTGCTTATACACGACTCCCAATATGATAATGAGGAATACATGAAGAAGATCGGATGGGGGCATAGCTCCATGCAGATCTGTGCAGAATTTGCTACCCGGACAAAGGCAGGCCGACTCGTATTTTTCCATCACGATCCTTCTCACAGTGATGACCACCGGACACAAACTTTCGATTCATTTATGAGCAAAAACTCCTATGACTTCCCTATAGAACTGGCTGTTCAGGGCCGGGAAATTGAGGTTTAGACGTATACCCGCCCATTCTGCAATTACGGGTTTATAAAATCCCCCGACACCATAAATAGGTCAAAAAGTCCTTGCTTGCCCGGGAAGCTTCATATGTAAATATGAGTTCTCATTTTTACAGAATTTCATTTACCTTAGGTTCTTTATCTTATAATAGCCTTTTATGTATTATTTGGGAGTTGATGTCGGAAGCTCATCTATCAAGATCGCCCTGGTGGAAAAATTGACCGGTAAAAGCGTGGGGGTGGTGCAGGAACCTTCAGAGGAAATGGGTATGCATTCCTTAAAAAAAGGATGGGCCGAACAACAACCCGAAGACTGGTGGAATTATGTGTGTAATGGCATCGATCATATAAAGAAAACACAAGGTATATCGGCAAAAGACATTGTAGGGGTTGGGATCGCATATCAGATGCATGGTTTAGTACTGATCGATTCAAATGGAAATTCACTTCGTAAGGCGATCATCTGGTGCGATAGTCGTGCAGTTGAGATCGGCAAAAAGGCGTATGAAGCGATTGGTAAAGAAAAATGCGATACAAAACTTCTCAATGCTCCGGGTAATTTTACAGCCTCTAAACTTGCTTGGATCAAAGAAAATGAACCTGAACGCTATCAGAAAGTATACAAATTTATGCTTCCGGGAGATTACATCGCCTACCGGTTTTCCAATACGGTAAATACCACCATCTCCGGATTATCAGAAGGCATATTCTGGGATTTTACTACAGACCAAATATCGGACATGGTGCTCAATCACTATGGGTTCGAATCCGACATGATCCCTGAAATTGTAGATACATTTAGTATCCAATGCGCAGTTTCCGATGAAGGGGCTAGACAATCCGGACTGGAAGCTGGTACGCCTATTCTCTATCGAGCAGGGGATCAACCCAATAATGCATTGGCATTGAATGTATTCCAGCCCGGGGAAGTGGCCGCATCGGCAGGAACATCGGGTGTGATGTATGCCATCACAAATTCATTATCCGTGAAAGAGGCTTCTCGACTGAACAACTTTGCCCACGTAAATTATCGTGTCGGGAAGGAAAAGAATATTGGAAAGTTGTTATGTATTAATGGGGCAGGGATTCAATATCGTTGGTTGCTGAATAATCTGGCCGTTTCCTCCTATGAGGAGATGAATCAGTTGGCAGCCGAAGTCGAAGTAGGATCAGATGGCGTCTGCGTAATTCCTTTTGGTAATGGGGCTGAACGTATGTTGAATAATTCGGATGTGGGAACCCATATCATCAATCTGAACTTGAATATGCACGCTAGATCCCACCTTTGCCGAGCGGCCCTGGAGGGCATTGCCTTTTCTTTTGTCTACGGTATGGACATCATGCAAGCGGATGGAGTTGACCCAAAAATAATTCGTGCAGGCAATGACAATCTGTTTCGATCTGAGATTTTTTCCAATACTATCGCCAACTTGCTTGACAAAGAGATTGAGATCTATGAAACTACCGGGGCGATCGGAGCTGGCAGGGCATGTGTAATTACTGAGATGGGCTACGAGGCCTTTTCCGAATATATAGGCCATGATCACCTAAAAACCTTCACCCCTATACAGAATAAAGCCCAATACCAAAAAGCGTATGGGAACTGGAAAAAAGAACTGAATGTGATTATTAACAACTAAAACTATCAATATGGTTGTTCTGGGAGACAAAGAATTTTTTAAAGGGATCGGTGCCATCACCTATGAAGGAAAAAGTTCCGACAACCCATTTGCTTATAAGTATTACAATGCCGATCATGTGGTACAAGGCAAGACCATGCGCGAGCATTTTAAATTCGCAATGGCCTATTGGCATACCCTCTGTGGTACGGGAGGGGATCCTTTCGGTCCGGGCACCAAAATTTTCCCCTGGAATGCATCTGATGATCCCATCCAGGCCGCTAAGGACAAGTCTGACGCTGCTATTGAATTTATTACCAAGATGGGATTCGATTATTATTGCTTCCATGATTTCGACCTGGTTAATGAGGCAGATTCGTTAGCCGAATCTGAAAAGCGAATTGAGAAGATCATACCCTATATAAAACAAAAGCAAGAGGCCTCAGGTGTTAAGGTACTTTGGGGCACTGCCAATTTATTTTCCAATCCACGCTATATGAATGGTGCTGCATCGAACCCCGATTTCAATGTGGTAGCACATGCCGGAGCCCAGGTAAAGATCGCATTGGACACCACTATCGCCCTGGGAGGTGAAAACTATGTGTTCTGGGGCGGGCGCGAAGGCTATATGTCCTTGTTAAATACGAACATGAAAAAAGAACAGGATCATATCGGTAGGTTTCTAAACATGGCCAAAGACTATGCCCGTTCTCAAGGGTTTAAAGGTAGCTTCTTCATTGAGCCAAAACCCATGGAACCCAGTAAGCACCAATACGATTTTGATGCAGCTACTTCTATCAATACCATACGGGCTTATGGACTTGAAGATGATTTCAAATTAAATATTGAAGTCAACCATGCGACCCTGGCACAACACACCTTTCAGCATGAATTGCAAGTTGCCGCCAACGCCGGTATGCTGGGAAGTATAGATGCAAACAGAGGGGATTACCAAAATGGATGGGACACAGACCAATTCCCTAACAATGTACTTGAAACAACGGAAGCCATGCTCGTCTTACTAAAATCTGGAGGAATACATGGAGGGGGTATAAATTTTGATGCCAAAACCCGTCGAAATTCCACAGACCTGGAAGACATATTTCTGGCACATATCGGCGGCGTCGATACCTTCGCCAGAGCTCTTTTGATCGCAGATGAGGTGCTAAGAAAATCTCCATATGAGACAATGCTTGCCAGTCGATACGAATCTTTCGATTCGGGTAAAGGTGCCGAATTTTCCAGGGGTGAACTTTCACTGGAAGACCTCCACGCCTTTGCTCACGCAAACAAGGAACCAGAACAAATAAGCGGCAAACAGGAATTGTACGAAAACATTCTAAATCAATACAGCTAAGAGGCTATTCCTTAGTAAAAAGTCAGAGATTTAAAGTACATTTAATCTTCGTTTCTGACCAATCGAAATAGAACTCAATTTAGAAAATTTAGCACTATGAATTTCCAGTGGAAGGGTGTCATGCCAGCAGTTACTACAAAATTTACATCTGACGATCAATTAGATCTTCCCATGTTCAACCATAATATCCAGGCACAGGTAGATGCCGGTGTTTCGGCTATCGTCCTTGGAGGTACACTGGGGGAGGCAAGTACGCTATCCGAAAGTGAAAAACAAATACTGACAGAAACAGCTGTTGCCCATGT
>CAMYJF010000061.1 GCA_947258555.1 uncultured Eudoraea sp.
GGGTCCATATAGCGATTGAAATACTGTGAACTTCCCGCCCATCCGGGCATGGTATTCAATTCTAGTGGAAATATTGTTTTATGATCGATCTTGTCATTGTCGACAACCGAATTCGATGTAGTATCCCAGGCCCAGACCTCAGCATTTCCCAGGGGAGGTTCCCCGGTTTCAGTCGGAAGATACTTAGCTACCTCGGGTAAATGCAGCGGAAGGTGCTCTTCTGCGATCATCTCTGGGAACCCATCTACAAAATATACCGGGAAGGGTTCTCCCCAATACCGTTGCCTGCTAAAGACAGCATCGCGCAATCTATAATTGATCTTGCCTTCTCCCTGACCAATTTTTTCTAATTCTTCGATCACTTTGGCGACGGCCTTTTCGTAACTCAGTCCATCGAGAAAATCAGAATTGGCGATCACCGTATTCTCTTTGTCTGCAAATGCTTCTTCTGAAATATCAACGCCTTGGAAAATATTAGGGATCGCGATATCAAAATGTTTCGCAAACTCATAGTCCCGCTGATCTCCGCACGGCACAGACATTACAGCGCCTGTCCCGTAGCCAGCCAAGACGTAATCCCCGATCCAAATTGGAATTGGATCCTTACTGAAGGGGTGGATAGCATAGGCTCCCGTAAAGACACCTGATATTGTTTTTACATCAGCTAGCCTGTCGCGTTCCGATCTTTTGGCAGTGACCTTAACATAAGCCTCCACGGCTGAGCGTTGAGCCGCACTCGTGATCTTGGCCACTAGCTCGTGTTCGGGAGCCAGGGTCATAAAGGACGCTCCAAAAATGGTATCAGGTCGGGTGGTAAAAACTTCAATGGGATAACTTTCTCCTTCCGTTTCCTGGGTATAAAATGTAACAGATGCGCCTACAGATCTTCCTATCCAATTGGTCTGTGCGTCTTTTAAAGGCTGGGGCCAATCAATGGATGCAAGCCCGTCTAATAGGCGTTGTGCATAGGCAGTAATACGCATGATCCACTGGGTCATTTTTTTGCGTTCCACCGGATGCCCCCCACGTTCGGAAACGCCATTTATGATCTCATCATTGGCCAAAACCGTACCCAGGGCAGGACACCAATTCACCTCTGTGTCTGCCAGGTATGTCAATCTGTAATGAAGGAGTAATTTCTTTTTCTCTTTTTCAGTAAAGCCATTCCAATCTGAAGCAGTGAATTCAGGAGTTTTAGGATCACATGTTGCATTTACCCTTGTATTCCCTTCTTCTTCAAAGCGTTGGATCAAAGATTCAATAGGTTGTGCCTTATCCATATCCTGATCGTACCAGGAATTAAACAATTGGATAAAAATCCACTGTGTCCATTTATAATATTTTGGATCTGAGGTACGGACCTCACGATCCCATTCAAAGGAAAATCCGAGTCGGTCTAACTGCTCCCGATATCGTTTTATATTAGCCTCCGTTGTAATGGCCGGGTGCTGGCCGGTTTGAATGGCATACTGTTCGGCAGGCAGGCCAAAGGAATCGTATCCCATAGGGTGCAGCACATTAAAACCCTTATGTCTCTTATAGCGGCTATAGATGTCACTCGCTATATATCCCAGCGGATGACCTACATGCAAACCCGCACCGGAAGGATAGGGGAACATATCGAGGGCATAGAATTTCTCTTTCTCCGATGTATTCGATGCTTTGAAAGTATTGTGCTCGGCCCAATACGATTGCCAACGCGCTTCTATCTCCCTGAAATTATACTGCATAGATGTCTCTTCTGAACTCCCAAAACACCGAGGCTTATACGGAGCTTTCATTATCGGGCAAAAATAAGTTTATTCAATTTACTTTCCTATTTTTACACATTCATAGCCCGGCATGAGCAAATCTTTTGAGCGCTTTCAGAAACGCAGATTGATATCGTCCTACTTCTCAGTCGTTTTGAGTATTGCCCTTGTATTATTCTTAATGGGTGTATTGGGATTACTTATTCTCAATACAAAGAAAATGGCAGATCATTTTAAGGAACAAGTGGTGATCACAGTATTTCTTAAGGACAACGCCAAAAGTGTTGAAGTAGATCAACTTCAAAAAAGCCTCGCTCTGGCAGCTTATACCAAATCTACATCCTATGTAAGCAAAGAAGAGGCAGCCGAAAAACACAGTGAAGAGATAGGTGAGGATTTCCTGGAATTCCTGGGCTATAACCCACTAAAAAATTCTATTGATGTATATCTGAAAGCCGATTACGTAGCTACAGATTCACTTTCCCATATTGCAACTCAGCTATCGGAAAGGGATTATGTGGAAGAAGTGAGCTATGACAGATCGCTCGTTGCGCTCTTGACAGACAACGTAAAGCGGATCGGATTTTGGATCCTTTTGGCAAGTGGAATTTTCACCTTTATTGCAGTGCTTTTGATCAATAGTTCGATTCGACTCTCAATATATTCTAAACGATTCATTATCAAGACAATGCAGATGGTCGGAGCGACCAAACGATTTATAAGGCGACCTTTTATCTGGACAAATATCAAGCTGGGAATTATAGGGTCATTGATCGCTTTGATCGCTTTAGGGATCGCCTTATACTATCTTGATATAAGATTTCCGGAACTCAGGATCCTGGATGATGTGAAAATGCTTATCGCTATTTTTGGCGGTGTCTTTATCCTTGGGGTTTTGATCTCATGGATCAGCACCTATTTTGCTACCCAGCGATTTCTCAACCTGCGAACAGACGATTTATATTATTAATTTTACTGTATGAGTAAGGCAAAACAAAAACAACAGACACCGGTCAGACGTGAGTTCGTATTTCAAAAAAAGAATTACCTCTTTATGTTTATTGGCCTGGCACTGATCTCAATTGGTTTTATACTTATGAGTGGCGGTGGAAGTGATGATCCGAATGTGTTTAATCCTGAGATCTATAATTTCAGGCGCATCCGCCTGGCGCCTACCTTGGTTTTGATGGGTCTTGCTGTTGAGATCTATGCCATATTACTTAATCCCCATAAAAAGAAATAAGTGGATCTGCTAGATGCGATCATCCTTGGGATCGTTCAGGGATTGACTGAATTCTTACCGGTTTCTTCCAGCGGACATTTGGAACTTGGAAAAGCCTTATTGGGGGATGATTCTGTTCCTGAAGAAAGTTTGCTATTTACCGTAGTACTCCATTTCGCAACTGCCTTAAGTACAATAGTTGTTTTCAGAAAAGATGTGTGGGAGATCCTGAGAGGGCTATTTCAATTTAAGTGGAATGAAGAGTCCCAGTTTAGCGTAAAGATCCTGATCTCCATGATCCCGGCTGCATTAATCGGTCTTTATTTTGAGGACTCCATGGAGCAGTTCTTTGGTGGGAATATCGTATTGGTTGGCTTTATGCTTATCATTACAGCCTTGCTATTATTTCTCGCAGATCAGGCTAAAGATTCACATACCAAAGTGTCTAACCTCAACGCCCTGGTCATTGGTATTTCCCAGGCAATTGCGGTTCTTCCCGGAATTTCCCGGAGTGGCGCAACCATATCTACTTCAGTGTTGTTAGGCATTGACAAGTCACGTGCCGCCCGATTTTCTTTTCTTATGGTCGTTCCTTTGATCCTTGGCAAAATGGCCAAAGACTTACTCGGCGGTAATTTGGTGTTCCAGGGGGAGCAATTCACACTCTTGAGTGCAGGTTTTGTGGCCGCATTTCTTTCCGGATTGCTGGCTTGTACCTGGATGATCAAGATCGTCAGGCAAAGTAAACTTACCTATTTTGCCATCTATTGTATCCTGGTAGGTATACTTGCAATTGGGTATGGTATTTGGGTATAGGTAAAGGAAGAAACAACATGCATGTTTAGCAAAGAGAGATTTCTTGAAGGCGAGATCTTATTGATCGACAAACCCCTGGAATGGACTTCCTTTCAGGTGGTGAATGCCATACGTTGGGCCATTCGCAAGAAGTATGATCTAAAAAAGATCAAAGTGGGGCACGCTGGCACGCTTGATCCTCTGGCAACAGGTTTGTTGATTGTTTGTACCGGAAGGGCCACTAAAAAGATCCAGGATATCCAGGGACAGGAGAAAACTTATGAAGGAAGCTTGATCCTTGGAAAAACCACCCCATCATATGATCTGGAGACTGAAGTAGATCAGGAATATCCTTTTGATCATATCACCGAAACTCAAATAAAGGAGATAGCTTCTGGTTTTGTGGGGGAAATTGTGCAAAAACCGCCCATTTTCTCTGCTATTCGTAAGGGGGGCAAACGACTTTATGAATATGCGCGTAAGGGTGAAATTGTGACGGTGCCGGAGCGACATGTATTTATCCGGGATTTGGAAATTACCGGATCTCAGCTTCCTGAAGTGCACTTTAGAGTGGTTTGTAGCAAAGGAACATATATTCGCTCTCTGGCCCATGATATGGGCAAAGCACTGGGTTCCGGGGCCTATTTATCCGGGCTGCGCAGAACCAAAATAGGGCCTTTCAACGTAGATAATGCGTGCTTACCCCAGACATTTAAGGAAACCCTAACAGGGGCATCGGAAAATACAGGATAATCCCTATATTTTTCAGTACCTTACATAGTCCGGGATAAAATAAATTGGTAAAAAAACGTTATAGGAGTATGCACCTTAACCGAAGCCAGCTTTCTGTCCTGATAACTATCTTTTCACTTTCCATTATGGTATTGTCACTTTACAATATACAATTGGGCTCTGAAGAGAAGGAAGAATACGTCATTGAAATGATGATGTTGGACGAGGAAATTGAGGAATTACTGGAACAGGAGAAGAAAATGGAGGAGTTGGCTAATGCCGAGGCATTAAAGACGCATATGGCCTTGAATGAAACGGCCAAGCCCAATTTTAAGAATCCGGAGCCGCTTAAAACTTTGGATGAATTACTGGCTGAAAAGAACCTGGAAACTTCTGAATCTTCTGATGAAGCCTCAGATAATGGGGAGTATGAAGCCAATCTGAAGGAGTTGGCTGAAAAAAGAGAAAAAGCAAGGCAGGAATTAGAGGAAAAGGAAGCACAGAAGGAAGAGTATACCCAAAACCTGGCGGAAAGAAGAACATCTATAGCCTTTTCATTAATAGACAGACAAGGCTATCACCTACCTCCGCCAATTTATACCTGTATTGAAGGCGGCATGATCGTCATAAATATTTCAGTAGACAACCGTGGATTTGTTACCGAAGCCAATTACAATTCCGCCAGCTCAAATACTTCAAATGGCTGCTTGATCGACAATGCTATTACGTATGCGTATAAAGCTCGTTTCAGTCCTGCCGGTAAAGCTTCCCAAATTGGTACTATTACCTACATTTTTCAGGGCAAGTATTAATTCTTCACAGTCCGAATTCAGGGGGATATTCCTTTAAATATTTCGAAATTCTCAATATCTTTATTTGTCTACTAACATAAACCTATATGATTATGTTACGAAAAATTACATTCAGCATTTTAGTAGTACTAGTGAGTTTGGTTTTCATGCCGACAGCGCAAGGTCAGGAAGTTAAGATTGGAGATGAATTTGTGATTTCTCCAACACAAGGTACAAGCTACAGCCATTTGATCTTTCCGCGGAAAAACTTTATTATCAAACGAGGGGGTATAGCCAATACAAAATCCGTTAAAAATCTACATGTCATAGTTCAAAGTATTTCCTATGACTCGGATGGGAATACACTGGTTCATTTAAGTAGAAAAGACGGAGGTCGGTTTTTTCGCTCTTACAAGCAGATCTCGGCACGAATTGAAAAAGCCTTGGAATCCGGTGAAATGAGGTCTATTTGACCCTCACTAACCTAAATCCGTAATTTCTCATTTAGGAACATCCTTATCTTTGATGAAAATAGCTCCTATGGAGAAATACAGATGTGGCTGGTGTGTTGGGGATCCTTTATATGAAGCCTATCATGACCAGGAATGGGGTGTCCCTGTCCGGGATGATGCAACGCTTTTCGAGTTTCTTGTATTAGAGACTTTTCAAGCTGGCCTCAGTTGGATAACCATCTTAAAAAAACGAGAGAACTTCAGGAAGGCTTTCGATCAGTTTGACTACAAAAAGATCGCTGCTTATAAGGAATCTAAGGTCCAATCTTTACTGCAGGATGCCGGTATTATCCGTAATCAAGCTAAGATACGGGCGACAGTCAGCAATGCGCAGGCTTTTCTTGATGTGCAGGAGGAATTTGGCAGTTTCAGTTCCTATATCTGGGGATTTGTGGATAATACTCCGATTAAAAATACCATACAGAATTACAAAGAGGGTCCTGCAACTACGCCGCTTTCCGATGAAATAAGTAAGGAATTAAAAAAACGAGGCTTCAAATTTGTGGGTAGTACGGTGATCTATGCACATATGCAAGCTACGGGTATGGTTAATGATCATGAGGTGAATTGTTTTCGATACAATGAAGTATAGGCTATTATTACTTATCGGGTGCCTATGCCTTGGAGTAACTTTCGGGCAGGAAAAAAGGGAGTGGGAACGGCGTATTGAGCGAAGTGAATTTCCAGATTCAGCACTTGAGCTCATAATCCCTTACCTGGATGGAGCAAATAAGATCAAATTCTATTTGGAACGTGACCAGGATAAACGCAGTTATGAAGTGAAGCTAAAAAAAAGACGGCTGCGATACAGTATCGAGTTTGATCAGCATGGTGTATTGGAGGATGTTGAGGTGCGGATCAGGGAAGTAGATATTCCCAATGAGAGTTTTGAAGCGATTCGTTCCGACTTGGGACAACAATTCTCCGCCTATCGCATACGAAAGATCCAGCAACAATACCCTAATATAAATGCAAATCCGCAAGAGATCCTGAAGAAAGCGTTCCAAAACCTGTTGATCCCCGAACTTAATTATGAGATCATTATAGCTGGCAAAGAAGCCAAAAGGTACCAAACATATGAGTTTTTATATAATGCCGAGGGAGGTTTCCTCAATAAACGAATCGTCAGACCCATAGATAAAGACCATGTACTTTACTAAGTATAGGCTGGCGCTGAGCTTATGGCTGGTCTGCACACCGCTATTAGCCCAGGATGGCCTGGACGGATTCCTGCAAACCCAGGCGGTTGTAAAGCTGCCCATAAGCGAAACCTATACACATAGATATCAACTAGCACAACGCTTCTATGTTACCGATGATATCCAGGGATTCCAATTGCAGCAAATAGACCTGAGCCACTTATCGAGTTTAAAAATTCGTGATAACCTGCGACTTGCCCTCGGTTTGATGTATCGATTTAGGGATTCTTTTGACAGATTCGGAACGGATGAAGTACGACTTATACAACATCTTGTGCTATCTAACAGGCCGGAAAATACCCGATTCGTTCATCGGTGGCGGGCTGAACAGCGAATATTTCCGGATGGCACGCTACACCGGTTGCGGTACAGGTTTTCCGTTGATCTTCCTTTACAGGGCCAAAACCTGAACCAGGGAGAATCGTATCTGGTCGCTCATACAGAAAGTTTGCTGAGCATCGGCAATATGCAAAGGCCACAGTGGGATCAACGATTTACACTGGGACTGGGATGGTTGATCGGTAAGAAAACCGTGCTACTAAATTCCCTGGAATACCGTGTTGAAAATTTCAATGCCGACTCAAGGCAACGATTATTCCTTTTTACTTCCTTGAACCTGAGTTTGTAAGATCTGAATAAATTCATCACGGGGAATTAATTCAGCCCCCAGGCTTTCCAGGTGCCCGGTATGCATTTGACAATCTATGAGCACATAGTCTTTAGCTTGTAATTCTTCTACCATTTTAATAAAAGCGAACTTAGATGCATTGCTCACTTTACTAAACATGCTCTCTCCACAAAAAATGCCATTCAGATCCACTCCATATAGCCCCCCAACCAGGTCATTATCTTTATAGACCTCATAGGATACTGCGATCCCTTTTTCATGCAGCGCTACATATGCTTCCTTCATATCTGAAGTGATCCAGGTTCCTTCCTGAGAGGGACGTCTGGCTTTTGCACAGGCATCAATGACTTCTTCAAAACATGTGTTTTTTGTGATTCGGAAAGGAGGATCCTTGAGAAAGCGCCTCATACTTTTGGAGATCCTAAGTTTCTCGGGAAATAGCACCATCCTGGGATCCGGGCTCCACCATAAGATCATGGTATCTTCATTAAACCACGGGAAAATACCTGAAGAATAGGCCAATAAGAGGCGTTCTACCGATAGATCGCCGCCTATGGCTATCAGACCATCAGAACTGGCATTACCAACGGCAGGGAACCACAATGCATCCCCAAGGAATGGGATTTGAGTAGAACCCTCTTTCATAGCTCGTAAATTACCCTGTATTCAGGTGTTAAAAAGGCAGATCGTCGTGATCTTCCTCATTGAGGTCATTTGCCGGTTCAAATGCATCCATTGGGGGTGTAGGAGGCACATCTGATGGCTGGTCATTCTGAACTTTTTCGATACGCCAACCCTGGATAGAATTGAAATACTTTGTTTCGCCTTGTGGATTTACCCACTCCCTACCTCGAATATTAATACCCACTTTGACTACTTCTCCAGGTTGAAAAGCGTTGAGTAATTCAGTTTTATCCTGAACAAATTCTATAAGAATATGTTGTGGGTATTGTTCTTCGGTCGTTATTATTAACTCCCTTTTACGGAAACCGTTGGTTCCATAAGTTTTTGTCTCGTCAATTAATTTGATCTTCCCTTCTAATTCCATTTCATTAAAGTTTTGCCAATAAGACTTTCCAGGCGGAAAGTACATCATTTTCTATTAAATAATCCTGGGCCCGTGCATGAAGTTTTTCAGTGTCTTCAGCACTTAGCAATGCCC
>CAMYJF010000062.1 GCA_947258555.1 uncultured Eudoraea sp.
AGGAGCAATGCGACGATTGAGAAATCCCATGAACTATATTGCGTTTACTCTCATAAGGGTGAGATTTCTCACACTCACTTCGTTCGGTTCGAAATGACTAAAAACTTCAATGTATAAAAAATGCAAAGCACTAGGTGAGAAGTTACTCGGTATTAAACCCTTAAAAAACAATATATGCTCTTTTAGGGCTCCTAACTGCTAATTAATTCTATTTTTGCGCCCTTATATCCGTAAGGCGTGAAAAAGTACCTCAATCTTTTCGATTTCTCCCAGCAGGTTAATTACCGAACCGAAATATTATCCGGACTTACCGTTGCCCTGGCATTAGTTCCTGAGGCGATCGCCTTTGCGCTTATCGCAGGCTTATCTCCTTTAACCGGACTCTATGCCGCTTTTGTAATGGGACTGGTCACTTCTGTCCTGGGTGGAAGACCGGGGATGATCTCCGGAGCTACCGGGGCTATAGCTGTAGTCATTGTATCCCTTGTCCAGGCACATGGAGTGGAATACGTTTTCGCTGCAGTTGTGCTCGCTGGAATGATCCAGGTAGGAGCCGGCTTGTTGCGGCTGGGGAAATTTATGCGCCTGGTACCGCATCCGGTGATCTTTGGCTTTGTCAATGGCCTGGCCAT
The DNA here is from genome assembly GCA_947258555.1 of uncultured Eudoraea sp. Classification (GTDB taxonomy): domain Bacteria; phylum Bacteroidota; class Bacteroidia; order Flavobacteriales; family Flavobacteriaceae; genus HDS-28. The sequence continues at coordinate 633 of CAMYJF010000062.1, forward strand.
TATCATCTTTATGTCACAGATAGACCAGTTTAAAACCCTTGATGGGAGTTGGCTCTCAGGCATGAACTTGCATATATTCTGTGGATTAGTATTGCTCACAATGGGTGTGATCTGGGGTCTGCCAAAACTGAGCAAAGCAGTACCGTCATCCTTAGTAGCTATCTTACTCGTATTCGGTATCGTTGTTGGCTTTGGCCTGGATACAAGGACTATTGGTGATATTGCTTCTATAGAGGGGGGCTTACCGCCATTTCATCTGCCGGCTGTGCCCATGGTATTTGAAACTTTGGAAATCATATTTCCATACGCCGCCATCATGGCGGGTGTAGGCCTTATTGAAAGCTTGCTGACACTCAATATCATTGATGAGATCACCGAAACCAGGGGTAGGGGTAATAAAGAAGCTGTGGCTCAGGGGACAGCAAACATCCTCTCCGGTTTATTTTCAGGGATGGGCGGATGTGCGATGATAGGACAGAGTCTTATCAACACTTCCAACGGCGCCCGTGCCCGACTCTCTGGGATCGTGGCAGCCGTCATGTTATTAGTCTTTATTATGTACGGATCTGCCTTAATTGAGCAGGTACCGATGGCTGCACTTACGGGCCTGATGATCATGGTAGCCCTCGGAACATTTGAATGGGCCAGTTTGCGCACGTTCAGACGCATGCCCAAATCGGATGTACTGGTCATGGTACTAGTGACCCTGGTGACGATATTTCTACACAATCTCGCCCTGGCCGTCTTAGTCGGAGTGATCATTGCTGCCCTGGTTTTTGCCTGGGATAATGCAAAACGTATCCGGGCGCGAAAACACATTGATGAAGATGGTGTAAAACACTATGAGATATACGGACCCTTATTCTTTGGATCGACCGGGCTTTTCAGTGAAAAGTTCGATGTCCTCAATGACCCTGAAGAAGTAATTATTGATTTCAGGGAGAGTCGGGTTGTCGACATGTCGGCCATTGAAGCCCTGAATAAGATCACGGAGCGCTATTTGAAAGTAGGGAAGAAGGTACACTTGAAACATTTAAGCCGGGATTGCAGAAGGTTGCTTAATAATGCTGATGATATTATTGAGATCAATGTTTTGGAAGATCCAACGTATAAAGTTGCTGTTGATAAGATCTAATGCGTTACTAGTTGTTAGTTCCTGGTTCTTAGTTCTTAGGTGAAGGTTGACTATTGTGTGTTGACTGTGTCCGTTCATTAAATTTCTAAGTCATTTCGAACCGAGCTGTCACCCCGAGCTGTCACCCCGGGCTGTCACCCCGAGCTGTCATGCTGAGACGCTCCTCGAGTAGAATCTTGGTTCGTATCGAGAGGAGTCGAAGCAGCAGCCTCAGTAGAGTCGAGGGGTCGAGGGGAGCGAGCGTGAGAAATCTCACCCTTCTAAGACTGGATCACCAACCACAGTCAACAGTCAACAGTCAACAGTTAACAGTCAACCATAAACTAATAACTACTATTCTGGAATTGAAAATCAAAGTAGAACGATTTTGGTCGCTTTGTTTTCCAAATCATATAACAACAACCCTTCATCCTGATCACTCATATAATCAATTAATTCCCCGGAGGAAGACCAAACTGCAGACCCTCCTACTTTCATAGATCCGTTGGCCTCACCAACACAGTTTACTAGCAAGGCAGGAATCCCATTTTCTTTGGAAATAGCAGACAGGTCCTTATACGCCCGTTCATTCCCTTCTATGGTTTTGGCGACACTTGCCACATAGGCATCAGCGCCCTGCTCCATTGCAAAGGCTACATGTTCCGGATTGGAAAGTTCAAAACAAATGGCCGGTGCTATACGCTTCCCTGATACTTGAAGCGGGGTGATCGTTTTACCGGGCACAAAAAAGGCTTCCTCATCCGGATGTATGTATTTCTTCCCATAGGTTTGCCTGGGTGTTTTTGGAGAAAAGATAACCATGCCTATCCAGATGCCTACCTCAGTTTTGATGGGCACACCCACACAAATGCTGATGTTATATCTGTCTGCTTCCTCCTGTAAAATATCTAAATGCGTATTGTCCTGGTTTGTAGCCAATACGTGGGCCAATTGTGGCTCGTAGCCTGTCAGGGATAACTCGGAAAAGAAAATGATGTTTGCGCCATGCTCGGCGGCTTGGTGTACAAAATAAACGTGGGCGCCAATATTGGTAAGCAGATCCCCTTTGACGGGCCAGGTTTGTGCCAGTGCTATTTTCATTTTTTATCCCTTGTGTCTGTGATGGCCTGGTCTAAAATAGAAATGGCAAGATCTATTTCATCCTTGCTTACACTTAAGGGAGGGGCTATTCGAAAGACACCGCTCATTCCGGGCAGCCTGACGATATTCATACTGAGTCCCAATTCCAGACAGCGGTCGGAGATGCGATGTCCCAGTTCAGGAGCAGGCTCCTTGCTTTCCCTGTCAGAGACGATCTCAACGCCCAGTAATAAGCCACGTCCGCGCACATCGCCTATGCACTCATGTCTTTCTTGCAATGCCAATAATTGTTGCTTCAAATAGACGCCTTGTGTTTCCGCATTCTCGCTCATCTTTTCATCAACAAGGATATCGATCATGGCCAGGCCTACACGTGCAGGCAAAGGGTCTGATATATGAGAGGTGATATAGACAAATCCTCTTTCATAACAGATCTCTTCAATTTCCTTACTGGTGATGGTGGCAGCGAGAGGCAGGCCTCCTCCCAGGGTTTTAGACAAGGTTAGAAAATCTGGGACGATGCCATCCCGCTGAAAGGCAAAATGCATGCCCAGCCGACCAAAAGCTGTTTGCGCTTCATCCAGGATGAGGTACATGCCCCGATCCTCACAAAGCTGTTTGAGTTTTTTGATATAGTCCGGCGATAATTCGACGATCCCCGCTGCACTCAAAATGGGTTCTGCAATAAAGGCGGCATAGGCACCTACTGATTGTCGGTCTGTCAATGCCATACCCACATCCAAACAACTGGTATCACAGCTGCCTGAGCAATGTTTTATCGGACACCTGTACGCATAGGGCGCTGGGATAGCCATACTTCCGGGATTCACCGGGCCATATCCCTTTCGCGTATGCGAATAGGTATGCGATTGTGCCCCGGCTGTCATCCCATGCCAGGAACCGACAAAACCCAGCACTTCAAAACCGCCACTTGCCAACTTGGCCATGCGTAAAGCCACTTCGTTGGATTCAGATCCGGTGTTTACAAAAAGGCAGCGATCCAGACCTTCCGGAAGCATCTCTGCTAATTTCTGACTGAGTTCTATTACAGCAGGGGAAAGCATGGTGCTCAATAAATGCAGGGATGCTTCCCCACCTCGCCTCATGGCTTCTAACAGTTTTGGATGGTTATGGCCAAAAACAGAACACATTTGACCGGACGTAAAATCCAGGATCTTTCTGCCATCATCCGTATAGATATAAGAACCCTCAGCTTTAGTGATCAGCAAAGGGGAAAACTCTCCACAATAACGGATCAGGGTTTGCTCGGCTTCCTGCAGCCATTTCGGTTTTTTGTCAGCTTCCATTATTCAGCCTTGATAAATTTTACGATCTCAGGGATCAGTGTTTCCGATAAGGGAAGATCGGGTTTGTAGTATGTCGACAGGTTGGCGTTTCGGTCTCCTTCTGCATCTTTTAAGACGTGGTTCATTTTCTCAATGATCAAGAGGGTGCTTTTCGGATGGGCTCTGCTTAATTTTTCGGCCTGGTCTACACCTACCTGGATATCTTCGGTGCCATTGACTATCAAGACGGGTTTTTGCAATTTGGCGATCTCCTCTTTTGGATGGTATTTGATCCAGGAGCGCACAAAGGGTTGAATTGCAGGTTGGAACAAGGATTGCAACATAGGGTGTACTTTTTTTACATCGTGACCTTGCTCCAAAGAATCCAGGATAATATCTGCCTGTTCCTGTAAAAGAGGAGGCTGTACTTTTAGTTGTTCCCGGATTATCTCGCCTCCGGTTACGCCAATTCCGGCCACGGAAATGACAGCGCGTACATTTTCGGTTTGTGCTGTAAGAATTGCTACAAGGGAACCCTGGCTATGCCCCAGCACATGTATGTCGCTTATGCCTTCTAATGTTTGTAAATAGCCCACCCAACTTTTAGCATCATTGACCATATCGTCAAAGCGAGTGTCTAACATTTGTGTGGCAGTAAGCCTGCTGGCACCTATACCTCTTTTGTCGTACCTCAATGTCGCAATGCCATTTTCATGCAACCCTTCAGCCAGCATTTTCAGGCAGTTGTTTGTCATATAGCTGTTATTGCCATTGCGATCCGTAGGCCCGGATCCGGCAATGATCAGGACAACAGGCACGGCAGTTCCTTCCGGACTCAAAAAACTTCCCTCCAGGGTATTGCTGCCCGTATCCAGTGTCACGATCTCGTCTGTTTGTCCCAGAGAGACCAGAGGACAACAGATCAGAATAAGTATTGAAAGGAATAGTCGCATAGGTAAAAGCCCCCTATTTTTTAGCTACTTAAAGATACGGAATCTGTTTTGAGATATGCTAGCCGGAAACGGAGCGGAAGACGGTTGCCAAAAGCCCGGGCCATTCTTCTTTCAAAATGCTGTAGCAGACCGTGTCGCGCATGTAGCCGTCCGGCATCAGCATGTGTTTTCTAAAGGTGCCTTCATAGGTAGCGCCGATGGCCTGGATGGCAGTTTTGGATTGTTCGTTTCGAGCGTCCGTCCGGAAAGCAACGCGTATGGCACCAAGGTCATCAAAGGCATAGTGCAGCATACGAAATTTCATATGCCGGTTGAGTCCGCTGCGTTGGAATTCCCTCCCGATCCAGGTAGAACCAATTTCAAGGTGACTGTCTTTATTGGATATTCGCAAATAGCTGCTGCTTCCGGCATATTTTTGCATGTCTTTGTCGTAAATGGCAAAAGGATATTTGAGACCTTCTTCCCTCAGTCTCAAATTCGTTTGTATATACTGTTCCAGATCGCTTCGATCGCGCATTAAGGCAGGTGAATAACGAAGTATATCGGGGTTGTTGCCAACCAGTTCTTCAAGGAGATGTGCATGTGATTCAGTAAGCGGTTCAATTCTGACCCTGCTGTCTTCAAGCAGAATAGTATTGTTAAAAGGGAATACCATGACTATTCAGAGTTTGAAAGGGATGTCCAGATCGTTCCAGGGAATTTGATAAATGTCTTTGCCATCGCTGTATAACAAAGCTTCCAGATTGCCCACAACAAAAGCACCCCAGCCGTAGGGGATATCGAGTTTTACAGGCGTCTCCCATTGGATGTCAGAAACCGTTCCTGTATTCCGACTTATAAAAATTCCTTGTTGACTTTCATCTCCTATGACATAGCGGGTAAACAAAACAAAGCGTTTATCAGGATCCAGATAGGGGCTGAATTCGGTGTCTGGGCTATTGAAGAAAGCAAGATCGGAATTTGGATTCAAGCGAGTGCCGATTAATGTGGCAGACGCCAGATCTCCCTTATTATCATGTACATAATAGGCGATCTCAGTATCTGAAACCCAATGGAAATACCCCGCTGAAATACCCAGGGAATTGGGTTCTTGCCACTGTCCATCTTTTTTTTCTAGTAGCCAGGCAGGGTTGAGGTCACCCACATTGGTGCAATAGATAATTTTATTCCCATCCGGGGAAATCGCTCCATTGTAAATGGTATCGAGTTCCCTGATCATTTGTGGAGTTTGCCATTGCCCTAATGTACGCTCTGCTACATATCCTGTTTGATGCGTCCAATCGTTCGTGCGGGAGAAGAAGGCGTACTTGCCATCGGCAGTAAGGCTTACGCTATTTTCATCGGCTTCGCCGGAACTGATAATGCCCGGATAGTAGCGCCCAGAGCTAATGGCTCCACTTTCAAACCAGGAGCGGAAATGGATTTCCTGGATCGTATCTCCCATTATTTTTTTACGACGGATCCAATTATCCGGATCAGCTATTGAGTCGTATTCAAAGGATCTGTCATTCAGTATCTTCCCTTTGTTATTGGTAAAAAAGATGCGTTGTACAAAGCCTTCATTTGTATAGAAGGTTGAATCCCGCCCATGTATGGTATCCCCAATAAACGTGGCAGCCAGGGTCTTTCCTTCAGCATTCAGGTTATCGATCATGGTGTAGAATACCTCCCCTTCTTTGTCGAGCCATTCCGTCACCAAAGTATGTTCATCTTCAAACCTGTTTCTTTCCATGGCATAGTCTTCCTCTCCCGGCTCAATGTATTGAGCGCCGGTTTGAGTCCAGGTAGTATCATATTGATAGATATAATCTGTGAGGATGCTGCCGGCAGAATCCAGGTCGATCCAGCGATACGGTTTTCCGTTAGGATAGTAATAAGTGACCTTTTGCTTATAAGGGAATTCGGCGAGAGAATCTCCGACTGATGCATAATATTCGATCTTTTCGAAACTAATCTTTTTTGTCTCTGCCATCGAGGGCGTTTTCCGTTCCTGGACGCAACTAAAAAGCAAAAGGATCCCGCAACTAACCCATAATGATCTCATTCCCATTTTTCCATAATACTACAAAAATTTTAAGGGCTGATGACCATCCGATTGTTAAATCTGAGTGTAACAGATCCGTTATGAATTTTGCTATTGCTCATAACAGGTTTACCGGCGTTCCTTCATTTTCATATCCACACTAGCTTTCAGGGAGTCGGAGTCCTGGGTGCCTATCAGGAATTTGGCGCCGGAGTGCAGTTCAATTGCCAGGCCCTTATTGCCTTTAATATTAAGCACGGTACCATAATTTTGGGAGAATCGAAGTCCATAGCCTACGAACTTATATTCGATCACTTCGGCCGATTTGATCTCATCCCAAAAGAATTTGTGCTGGAGGAAAGGAAAGAGTCTCGCACGGATCTCTTCATTATCTATTTCAGTGCGCAGTTCCAATACCCAGAAGAAGAGCAGGACGAAGACGTACACAAATGAAAAGAAGATAACCCAGGCATCCGGCAATGGCTTGCTGCCTACCGGATTATCCAGAATAAGTTGCTGAATAAACACGTAGGCTGTCAGACTGGCTGTAATAATAAGGATCAACCAGATCCACCATTGAGTAAAGCGCTGATTTTCTTTAAATAGGAGAGCCATGGTCAGTGTATCCTTCTGGGTGTTTTCAAAAATACACAAAGCCAGAGTAATCGGACATACGTTCTCCAATTTATCGCGCTAGCACAAAAGCTTATTTCCCAACCCTGATGGCCATGTACCCAAAATACAGGGTACTGCCAAGGACGATGCCGAAGACGATCGGAATAAAATAGGGATTAAAGCCAGGAACGTGCCCCAGGGCTGTCTCCATAATGACATAGATGATGTAGGCAAAGAGACAACAAATAAAAAGTCTGATAAACTGAAGCCATTGGATCATAATGAGCCTGTGGGCTTCAAAATTTGAGGATACGTTGTTCACGCCCGGTTTTTTGCGTTTCCGGAGTGAACGTTCCAGGACGAAAAGGGCAGCGGACATAGCGACGCCAATACAAGCAAGCCACCAGATCACAGCTTTGCTGCCAAATTTATCTGGTGCGCCATCAAAACCAAAGTGGCGCGGTATAGAATCCGGAAGGTCATTGTAAAATAAAAGGGGCATTCCAATAAGGAATACCAATGCGAAGATGCCGATGAGTTCCAACAGCTTATCTGTGCGTCCCATAGGCATTGATGCGGGCGATTCGGTCATGCTTTGTCCCATACTAAGGGATTTAATGTTACACAACTATGGTCAGCATTTCAAAGATAGACCAGAGGCAAATGGCATGCCTATAGGAGAACCATAGAGTTGGTATGGTTTATTGGTTGTTAGCCTGCCTGCCGGCAGGCAGGTTCTTGGTTGATAGTTCATAGTTGGTGGTTCTCAGCCTGTACTGACCGTAGCGTCAGTATTGACCGTTGACTGCCGCGCCCGCCGTAGCGAATGCGTAGGAGGGTTGACTGTTGAGGGTTGACTTAGAAGGTTGAGATTTCTCACGCTCACTTCGTTCGGTTCGAAATGACACGTTTCATCAGTTTGTCCTCGAAGTCATTTCGACATGAGGAGCTCAGCGACGATTGAGAAATCTCATGAATTGCATAGTGAATGCACTAGGATGGGTGAGATTTCTTCGAAATGACTTTCAAGTGCTTCATAAATACTTCGTTTATATTACAACCAATCCTAACAAATCAACATTATACGTTGGTATAACAAACAATATTCAAAAACGATTAGGTCAACACTATTTTGACAGTCAGTATGCTAAAAACACATTTGCCGGGAAGTACAATTGCTTTTACTTGATCTACTATGAGGGCTATGATAATCCCAAACAAGCTATTAACAGGGAAAAAGAAATTAAAAAATGGCGAAGAAAGAAAAAGGAACGTCTTATAAATTCTTTTAATCCGGACTGGGCGTTATTGAATTACCAAGTGTTTTGATGAGACTTGTTAACGTCATTTCGACATGAGGAGTACAGCGACGATTGAGAAATCTCATGAACCTTTTTCTAATGTAGACTTAAAAGGGTGAGATTTCTCACGCTCGTTTCACTCGGTTCGAAATGACACGTTTCTTCAGTTTGTCCTCGAAGTCATTTCGACATGAGGAGCTCAGCGACGATTGAGAAATCTCATGAATTGCATAGTGAATGCACTAGGATGGGTGAGATTTCT
>CAMYJF010000063.1 GCA_947258555.1 uncultured Eudoraea sp.
GCGACTCCCTGAGAATGATATAGGCCAATGTGCGCTCATGGAGATGCGCAAAAGAGGGGTTGGCACTGATAAGATCGTCTTTGGCGGCGACAGGCTCGGGATCTATTTTCTGGAAACCGGAGCGGTTAGCCGCGGAAGCAAGGTTGTGTACGATCGCGCCCACTCTGCCATTGCAGAGATCGAAAAGGGAATGATCGACTGGAATAAAGTGTTTGATGGTGTGGCATGGTTCCACTGGACCGGGATCACCCCGGCCATCTCTCAAGGCGCAGCTGATGCTTGTTTAGAAGCGGTTAAAACAGCAAGCGATATGGGTGTTACTATTTCCACCGATCTAAATTATCGGGCCAAATTGTGGAAGTACGGTGGAGACAGGGAAGGCATCATGACGGAACTAACATCGTATTGCGACATTATCCTGGGGAATGAAGAAGATGCTGAAAAACATTTTGGGATCAAACCTGAAGGTCTTGATATTACCACACAAGGAGAACATGTAAAAGCCGAAGCTTTCCTTTCCGTATGTGAACAGATGATGAAGAAATTCCCAAGAGCGAAAAAGGTGATCACCACTTTAAGAGGCTCTCTTTCCGCATCTCACAATACATGGGCCGGAGTTTTGTACGATGGAGAAACCATGTATAAGTCGCCGGAATATCAGATCACCCATATAGTAGATCGGGTAGGAGGAGGCGATTCCTTTATGGGCGGATTGATCTATGGCTTGTTAAAATATCCGGAAGACGACCAGAATGCACTCAACTTTGCTGCCGCTGCTTCCTGCCTGAAACATACGATCAAAGGCGATGCCAATTTGTCAACCGTTTCAGAGGTAGAAAAACTAATGGGAGGAAATGCCTCCGGCAGGGTCGAAAGATAATTTAAGCATGGATACCAATTTACAGAATCCCATACTAAAGGACATGCATGCCACAGGATTGGTTCCTGTATTCAACCACAGTGATATTGAGGTGGCTAAACGCGTATTAGACGCATGTTATAAAGGCGGGGTACGGGTGTTTGAATTTACCAATAGAAGTGCGAATGCCCCGGCTATTTTTGGACAACTAAAGAAACACGCCGAGCAATTTGAGGGTTTAAGTCTGGGAATAGGAACGGTATTCAGCCCAGAAAAGACCAGGGAATTCCTGGATCTGGGAGCCGAATTTATTGTATCCCCGGCAATGATCCCGGAAATGGGTGATTATTGCCTTGAAAACAATGCAATATGGATCCCCGGCTGCGGTTCCGTAACTGAAATTTTTAATGCAAAGCAACACGGTGCCAAACTTGTAAAAATATTTCCGGGCAATGTCCTGGGAGCAGGTTTTGTAAAATCGGCCAAAGCCGTCTTTCCGGAACTAGCGATCATGCCAACCGGCGGTGTGGCACCAACCGAAGAAAATCTCAGATCCTGGTTCGATGCAGGTGTTATTTGCGTCGGGATGGGTTCTAAATTGATCAGCAAGGAGTTACTTGACAATAAGGACTTTAAGGAATTGAAAAATAGAGTTCGTAGAACCTTGGAAACCATTAACAAAGTTCGAAGCTGATCCATTATCTCGGCATAACATCATAGGCACCCTGCACCAGGATCTGGTCTTTGGCCTTTAGCCCTGTGGATGAAATAGCTACGAATCCTCCACTTGATTTTCCTGGAGTAATTTCCGTCTTAATAAAAGAGTATCCCTGCCCATCCCTGGATTCCAGTTTTAATAAGTAATAGCGACTTTCCTGTTCCACTAAAGCCGTTTCAGGCACCGTCAACGACTTTTCTAATCCCTCATCCCCTGATACCAGGATCTCTGCCTCTACGAACATACCGCGCAAAAACTGCACACCAGATTCATCTTTTAAATGACCATGTACTTTAATGGTCCTGTTTTGGTCGATATCAGTACCGATAAGATATACTTCACCCATATATGTCTGAGCCGAGGTTTCTGGTAATTTAAACCTGATTTCCTGCCCTTTCCGCAACTTTAGAATATCTTTTTCAAACACACTCAGCTCAAGGTGAATATGATCCGTATTTATGATCTCAAGGATCTCTGTTGTAGGAGAGACGTACATGCCTCTAGTCCCATGAACTTCAGATATTTTCCCGTCAATTGGCGCATACAATCTGGCCGTGGAAGAAATTTTGCCGGCTTCCACTTGTTTGGGAGATATGGATAGCATCAAGAGTTGTTTCTTCAAACCTTCGGATCGGGCCACAGCACTTTTGTATGCACTTTCTGCCTTGAGAAAATTCTTCTGAGAGGTAATATTTTCCTTTATCAATGTCTCTTGCCGCTCATACTCCGATTTTAAATATGCCAATTGTTCTGCAGTCTCTAAATACTGTTGTTGAATTTCAATGAATTCCGGATTTTCCAAAGTCACCAGCGCTTGCCCCTTGCGCACAGCATCACCCTCTAAATACGGGATGTCCTTTATATACCCGCCATGGATGGCCGATAAGGAAGCTACACTCTGTGGAGGCACATCTATCCTCCCCGATACCGTGATAGCCTGTGGAACAGACCTGAAAGAGATCGTATCCAATTGCATTCCGTTGGCGTCAAACTGTTCGCTTGTAATCTGTACGCTAATGCCGGTATCCTCTGCCGGAAAGCCGTTTTCTGATTCATTTTTATCCTGCCCTTTACATCCGGAAGACAATAGGATAAGTCCTGAAATAAAAAGGGAATAATAGCTCAATCGTTTCATGAGTTTGATCTTAAAAGGTTAAATAATTAAGGGCGATAACGGTCTGGTTAAATCGGTCTAATTGCTCCAGATGGTCTAGTTTCAGGCCATAGGCATTTTCTATGCTCTGGATATACTGGAAGAAGTCGATCTCCCCATTTTTGAAGTAGGCTTCTGTAGTTTTCAAAAGCTCCTCGGCGAGTTCTTTCCCTTCCGCATCATAATAATCCAGGGCTTTGCTATACCGGTCATACTGGTTCATTAATTCCTTGTACTTAGTTTGAAGCCGTATTTCCCGATCCCGAATAAAAGCATCGGTTTGGTCCAGTGCTATGGAGCTGGCTTTTATCCGCGATGCCTGCTTGTTGAACAGAATGGGAAATTTTAAGCCCAGCTGATATCCGTATAAATTCTCGTTTAAGTTGGCATTACTCCCCTGAAAATATTCCAGGCTAATATCCGGTAAGAGTTGCTGCCGCTCCAGGCGGACTTGCTGTTCAGCAACGCTGTATTGATCCTGCATGAGTTGTAACTCAGGAGACCCGGGGATGGCATCTCTATTCAAGGCTAACCGAATCGGTGCCAATTCTGAAATGACCAGGGAATCTTCTGCCTGGATCAAAGCCATTAACCCTGAATAGGCATTCTGACTTGCCAGTATTGATTGTTCCGCCTGCAGGCTGACTTGCGTACTCTTGGAGCGGGCTGTGATGCGTTCCAGGTGATTTGTTTCCCCTAGCTCGAATCGGCGCTCTGAGGCTTTTGCAAATTGGGTATACAGGTCTCGTAAAAGTTCATAGATAGTTTGCTTTTCTCGTGCAGTGAGATAGGAATAATAGGCCGAGCTAATCGCTTTTTTCACTTTCATCTCCTCTAGCTGGTATGCAGATTGCTGCAAGGCTACTTCCCTGCGCATCAGCTTGCTTTTGGAAAAATAAGCAGTGGGAAATCTAAGGTCCTGTTGGATCCCAAAGACTGATATGGGTTCATTGTTGATCGCCCGGTTGTTCTGATCATATCCATAGTAGACACTGGTTTTATCAAAATCAAATGCGGAATTGGTGAGGGCCTCTGCTTCCTTCACTTTTAATCCTGCGGCTTGCAGGTTTTGGTTGTTTTGCAAGGCTATGCCGATAAGTGCATCCAGTTCTTTTGGACCTTCTTGTGAATAGCCTATGCCCGAAGCAAATGCCAGGAAGACAACTGGAAGGTGTTTTAACTTTTTTGTGACTTTTGACGAGGATAATTGCCCGCCCAGAAATAGAGAATACAAGACAGGAAGAACTATTAAAGTGAGCAGTGTAGCCGTGATCAATCCTCCGATCACCACGGTGGCCAGCGGACGTTGTACCTCGGCTCCTACATTGGTAGAAATTGCCATGGGTAAAAAGCCCAATGCCGCCGCTGAAGCTGTTAACAATACAGCACGGAGTCGGTCTTTTGTACCCTGCTTGATCAGGGCTTCTATAGAGTCAAATTGTTGTGTTCTTAGTTCTTTAAAATGATCGATCAGGACAATGCCATTAAGAACGGCGATCCCGAAGAGGGCGATAAATCCTACTCCCGCAGATATACTAAAGGGCATATCCCGGATCCATAATAACAAAACACCCCCAACGGCCGCTAAAGGAATGGCAGAATAGATGATGAGCGCTTCCTTAACCGATTTGAATGCGATGTACAGCAACAAAAAAATGAGTAACAAGGCAACGGGTACGGCAATCAGCAGCCTTGCTTTGGCACTCTGAAGATTTTCAAATTGACCCCCGTATTCTATGGTATACCCCGGGGGTAATTGAATATGCGCATCCAGAATGATTCGGACTTCGTCTACCACAGACTGCAGGTCCCTGTTCCGTACATTGATGCCCACTACGGTCCTTCTGCGGGTATTCTCCCTGGATATTTTTGCTGCCCCTTTTTTGTAAGTAATCGAAGCGACTTCGTGCAAAGGGATCTTACCACCGCCTGGAAGATCCACATACAGGTTTTTGATATCATCAAGGTCCTGCCGATGTTCAGAGGCTAATCGTAAGACCATATCGAACCGCCTTTCGCCCTCAAAAACCTGGCCCACCGTTTTCCCTGAAAAGGCCATGGCGATCAAGTCATTCAATTCTTTTATGTTCAACCCAAATCGCGCAATTTTAGAGCGATAGTAGGAGACATTCATCTGGGGTAGCCCTTCAATTTTTTCAACCGTAACATCGGCCGCACCGTCGACACCTGAGATCAGGCTTTTTATCTCATCTGCTGTGTTGGCTAATACCTCAAGATCTTCGCCATAGATCTTAATGGCGATATCGGCCCGCACGCCGGTGATCAGTTCATTAAAACGCATTTCTATCGGTTGTGTAAATTCTACTTCCATGCCCGGGATCACTTGTAGGGCTTTTTTAAATTTATCTGCAAGCTCATCTTTGCTTTTTGCATTCACCCATTCCTTTTTTGGCTTGAGGGTAATGATCACATCACTCTCTTCCATAGACATGGGGTCCGTTGGGACTTCTGCCGCCCCAATACGTGTAACCACCTGGTCTACCTCAGAGAATTCTGAGAGCAGGATCTTTTCAATACGTGTTGTGGTTTCTATGGTTTTGCTTAGGGAAGTCCCGGTTTTTAATACGGGTTGAATGACAAAATCCCCTTCATCCAAGGTCGGGACAAATTCCCCGCCCATTCTTGAGAAAAGAAGTAGTGTGAGTACAAGAGTGGTTGCAGCAATACCCAATACCCAGATCTTTCGCTCCAGTGCCCAGGAGATTGAAGGCTCATAAAATCGGTATATCAGATGAAAGATAGAATTGGATAGTCTAGAACGTGAAGCCTTCGCAGGTTTTAGAAAGAGCGAAGCCATAACCGGAACATAGGTAAAACACAATAGGATCGCGCCGATCAGGGCAAAGCTGAAGGTAAGCGCCATCGGTCGAAACATCTTGCCTTCCACCCCGCTCAGCGCAAGAACAGGGATAAAAACCATCAGGATGATCAACTGGCCGAATACCGCAGAATTCATCATTTTGGCTGTTCCTTTGTAAGCAACCTCGTCTTTGAATTCCTGCAATCCCGAGGGCGTCAGACCAGCTAATTTAGTTTGGTCGCGGGTGATGTGGAAAGCGATGTATTCAATAATGATCACCGCACCATCTATGATGATCCCAAAATCGATCGCCCCTAAACTCATCAAATTAGCATCGATCTTGAACAGGTACATCATCCCGATCGCAAAAAGCAGGCTAAGCGGAATAATAGAAGCAACGATAAATCCAGAGCGAAAATTCCCCAATAACAAGACGACTACAAAGATCACAATAAGGCATCCAAGGACTAAATTCTCGGTGACGGTGAGCGTGGTTTTGTTGATCAATTCGCTCCGTTCTAAAAACGGATTGATATAGACGCCCTCCGGCAGGGATCCGGAAATTTCTGCGACCCTGGCTTTTACGGCTTCAATGACTTTTTTGGAGTTGGCATGTTTAAGCATCATTACCTGCCCTAAAACTTTTTCACCTTCCCCATTTCCGGTGATAGCTCCGAAACGTACAGCGCTACCAAAACCTACATCGGACACATTTTTAATATAAACAGGGGTATTGTGGATGTTCTTTATCACAATATTTTCAATATCCTTTAGAGAACTGACCAATCCTTCCGCTCTGACAAAATACGCCTGGTTGACCTTCTCGATGTATCCTCCCCCGGAAACACTGTTATTCATTTCCAGGGCTTCTATTACTTCTGAGACGGTGATGTCCATTGCGAGCAATTTTTCCGTATTTATGGCGATCTCGTACTGCTTCAGCGAACCCCCCCACGTATTGACTTCAACGACGCCCGGAATGCCGGCCAATTGTCTTTTGACGATCCAATCCTGTATGGTTCGGAGCTCAGTAGCGCTGTACTTTTGCTCATATCCAGGTTCTACATCAAGTATGTATTGATATATTTCCCCTAAGCCCGTTGATATGGGCCCCATTTCAGGGGTTCCAAAACCTTCCGGGATGTTTTCTTGCGCTGATCGGATCTTTTCAGCAATTAGCTGCCTGGGGAGATAGGTACCGAGTTGATCAGAGAAAACTACGGTTACTACGGATAAACCGAATTTAGAGATCGACCGGATCTCTTCTACACCCGGAAGGTTAGACATTTCTAATTCTACGGGAAGGGTAATGAATTGTTCCATTTCCTGGGTAGAAAGATTCCGGGAGGTAGTGATGATCTGCACCTGATTATTGGTGATGTCAGGCACAGCCCCAATATTGATCCTGGTCAGGGAAAAGATGCCGAAGGCTGCCAATACCAGGACAAAAAAGAAGATGAGAAATTTATTCTTTATGCTGAATAAAATTATTCGTGATATCATAATTCATTCGTTTTTAGTGGATAACCAAAACACCTCAGAGGGAGGGGTTCTAGCTCACCCGTTGCCCTGGGCCATGCCGGGGTACGGTATATAGTGTACGAAATCCTTATATGTAGCGGGGCGGTTCAAAAACACCCAATGTAAAGAGGGAGCTTTTTGAAAAAGTGTAGTAAAAATTGTTTTTGTTCTCAGGGCTGAAGTCCAGTGACAGGTCTGCTAGCAGCTGATGATTGATAATAAATAGTGAGATAATTGCATGTGAGCAGGAATTATGATTCAAAGGGAGCTGTTGGTGTTCCGATTCTTCTTCCTGGTGTTTTTCGCTGTGTTCGGTTTGTAATTCTCCATAATGTTTAGAGAGAAAGACAAAAAAATTATCCCCGTATGTCTCTTTGTGGAATTTAGCGTGTTCCAGAAGCTCATCGAATTGTACAAGATCACCAAAATTAAAGCTAACCCCCTGTACAAGGATCAACATAGCGATCTGTATGGCACACGCTTTTAGCATGAGTATATCTTAGGATATATACCCTAAATGTAAGATTTTTTTTGCAGCTCAAATGTGACCTAAGTTTCAAATTTTGGAATGACCTATAATCCTTCTTGCTTTAAAAAAATCCCTATCTTTTATCAAATCTTCACGATCATGGCAAAATTCACTTTATACATCAACGGACAAACCCGGGAAGTCGACGTCGATCCTAATACCCCGATGCTCTGGGTTCTTCGGGACAATCTCCAATTAGTGGGGACGAAATACGGATGTGGCATCGCCCAATGTGGGTCTTGTACCATACATCTGGACGGAACGGCCGTAAGGGCCTGTATGCTTACTATCTCCTCGGTAGGAAATCAGGAAATAACTACCATCGAGGGCTTATCAGAAAACGGGGATCATCCTGTACAAAAAGCCTGGCTGGAAGTAGACGTTCCCCAATGCGGGTATTGTCAGGCCGGACAGATCATGACAGCTTCCGCGCTCCTGGAAAAGAATCCTAACCCGAGCGATTCTGAAATAGAGATGGCGATGAACGGGAACATATGCCGTTGCGGTACCTATACACGAATTAAAAAGGCGGTAAAAATAGCGGCCAACTCCTAACCAAAAAACAAGACGATGACACTAATAAAAACGCATATCGGCCGAAGGGCTTTTATAAAAAATACGAGTTTGGCTAGTGGGGGACTTGTGCTTGGTTTTAGCTTTTTGAATTCCTGTAAACCCAAACAGGCCGAAACCATGGCAGCTCTTGAAATGCCTCAGGAATGGTTTGAGATCAATGGCTACCTGAAAATAGGAGATAATGGGGTGGTGACGATTTTGTCGCCAAACCCTGAGATTGGACAAAATGTGAAGACATCTATGCCTATGATCCTGGCTGATGAACTGGAAATTGACTGGAAAAATGTCATTGTAGAACAAGCTCCGCTTAATACGGATCTCTATAGTTGGCAAGTGGCAGGAGGTAGTAGATCTATCATGAACTCCTGGCCAAGCCTTCGTATGGCCGGAGCAACAGCTCGACATATGTTGAAAG
>CAMYJF010000064.1 GCA_947258555.1 uncultured Eudoraea sp.
AGTACGAACTACGGGGCTCTTTCTAATAATTATTTGGTTTACTCATTCTCTGAAAGCGGTGTTGGTGATACATTGAATACCTGATCACCTGCTCTGTCAATAGGTAATGTACTAGACAGGTTATAACGTCTCAGATCAAACATTCTGTGATTCTCACACCACAAGGAGTATCTCCTTTGGTTCAGCATTTCTGTAGTCAGATCATCAGCCGCTTGCAATCCGCCATAATTAGGCAGACCTGCAGCATTTCTAACTACGTTCAAGGCATCTTCTGCATCCTGCAGATTATTAGCCAAAATACTAGCCTCTGCAAAGACAAGAACCAACTCTTCATTTCGCAACATATCAATAGGCGATATGTTGCTCGCATAAAGCGCTGTTTGATTCGTCCCCGATAATCCATCCTGTGTGGTTGGATTTGAACGCACAGAAGTCTTAGTGGTTACTCGAGTGTCTCCGGCTTCTGCATCAGCGATCCAGGAATCATGGACAATGATCTGATCTCCATTATTGTCTGTTATTTTAAACAGGCCATTTGTGAAATCCCCACTATCCAAGCTATAAATATGCTTAGGTCCTGCAGTGAGATCGCCCATCATATCAAAATAAGAAGATCCAAGTGCACTTAATGCGCCACTACTATCCCCGTCATACAAGGCCGCTACAGCTGCAACAGCTCTGTTGAACTGGGTAAAAGTACTGGGCGTATCCAATCCATCAAATCCAGCTAACGAGAAAGCAAAAGCGCTGCCTGCACTAGTAAGATCTGATTGAGCCTCATCCAGCAAGGAGCGAACAGAGGCCATGGCCGCACCAAAATCCAATATGGGACCCAGATTATTAGGATCTGCTACATCAAGACGAGCTCGATCGTAGGATTTAAGTACTTCTATCAATTCGTAAGCTATAACTGTTTTGGCGAAACCTCGATATCCTGCTTTTTCTGCATCCGTAGCTGAGCTGGTATTCTCAATTGATTGAAGCAAAATGTTAGCATTCTTGATCGCCCTATATCGGCCGCCCCATGGGGCTGTCGAATAGAAAGAGTTATTATCCAACGTAGCGCCGTTAGCTCCTAAAAGGTCACCGGTATTACGTGGATCTGCGTCGAATAAATACAGTTCCCTGGCCATAGTTCCGGACGCAGTAGTCTGGATCGCCAGGTTATTCCTCATCGTAGCTTCAATCCCTACGACCAGGTTATTTAATTGATTAATTGACGCTTCTGTCAATACCCCCTCCAGGCTGGGCCTGTTAGGGTCTACTTGTTCATCAAAGCTGCATGCGGTCAATACACCTCCCATAACAGCAATGAAAATCAAACTTTTCATTTTTCTTTTTATATCTATAAAATTCATAGCTATCATTTTAGAAGTTTACATTTAGGTGGAAATAAAACTGCTTCGTACTCGGGAAGGGCGTTACTTCTATCCCTGAAGACAGGCCGGCGCCACCGTTAGTTGAAGTTTCCGGATCATAACTACTGTAGTCGGTGATCGTAAAGATATTCCTTCCGGATATCCCTAATTTCACACCTTCAACCACATTTCCAAAAATCGATTCAACTGCATTGGTAGGAAGTCTGTAGTAGACTGCGGCTTCCCGGAGTCTCAGATAGGCAGCTGTTTCTATAAATCGCTCAGCTACAAAGCCCAATCCGGCGCGTTCCATTCCGGCAGCAGTATCCAGATCCGGAGTTGTTCCTCCCAAATCCGTCAACAATTTCGATAAATTGATGTTTTCGCCTCCTTCTTTCCAATGCAATAAGAAATTCACATCCCACTGCTTGGCAATGGTGAAGGTATTAAGAAATGACATTTGGAAATCTGGCTCAACATCACCGATCTGTGTAGGTACACCATCGACATTACCTGCCAATTGTGTCACCGGTTGACCTTCCTCAATATAAAAGGTCCCTAAACCAAGTCCGAATCCAGCTCCCGGTTGTGGGAATGCCGGAACATCCAATCGTGTAATTTCAGAACGGTTTAACCAGAACGCTACATTCGTATTCCATTGAAAATTCTCTCTACTAAATGCATCTACATTAATAGCGACTTCAAATCCGTTGTTCTGTAAATCTGCCAGATTTGTTGTTTCTGAACCAAAACCCGTAGAAGTAGGTAGTACCCGGCTTAACAACAAGTCTGCAACATCCCGATTGTAATAGGTGAATTCAATACTGACATCATCCAGGATACCAGCATCAAAACCAATCTCAAATTCCTGGGAAGTCTCCGGCTCTACATTCGGATCTCCTTTCAACGCATTGATAGACGATCCGCCTATGCCGCCAATAGACACCTGATTCAAACCGGTAAATGCCGAACCAAAGGCTGCCGAAGATCCTGTTTCACCATAAGCAGCACGAATTTTAAATCTGTTGAGGAAAGAACCACCTTCCCAGAAATCAAAATTGTGCAAGTTAACAGCAAGGGAAGCTTTTGGGAATCCATAGTACTTGTTTGGATCTCCATTTAATGTCGACTTATCGAAACGGTATCCTACCGTAGCGATCAGCTGATCTTTGTAATTTCCTTCAATCTGCCCGAAGTAACCAAATTCTTTGACTATGGACGTTGTCTGAGTAATACTTTGAGCAGAACCTTGACTCAAGTTGTCCTGATTAGGAATCAATTGCGTGGCTTGATTAAAAACCAGATCCGTTTGTCCCTCTAAATAAGAGATCCCGCCTTGTGTAGTCAATCCAAGATCACCTCCCATGGCATCCGTATTCCAAACCGCAATACCCTGATAGTTGAAGTTGGTAAAATTGTTCTTACCTACACCTATAAATCCATTCTGATTCCCTCGTTGTGCCTGATGTGTTTCCGGCACATAGACATAAGTCTCATTGGCCAGGAAGTCAACACCTGCATTTAAAATAAGGCGAACTGCATCTGAGCCGTTATCCAGTACATTGGTTGTGAATTTCAGACCTTGAATAAATCGGTTGTTCGTGTCTTCATTCTTTGCCTGGTCTCTCACAAATATTGGATTCCCCGAATAATTCGGATTATCCGGATAAACACCTGTGTCATCCGGGAATAAATCGATCCAAGGACGTGTAAATGCCAGTGTATACCCATAACTCAACCCCCCTTCGTTTTCATTCCCTGTAAAGCTCCGGCTTGAACCGCTTCGTACATAGTTGGACGAGGCCGAGAAGCTAAAGGTATCTGAGATGGTATGGTCTAAGTTGGCACGAAGATTAAAACGGTTAAAGCCTGTATTTGCAATGATGCCTTCTTCATCCCTGTAGGAAGCACCAAGAAAGAAACGAGTATTCTCGCTACCGCCCCGGGCACTTATGCCCGTATCTGTGATGAAGCCGGTTTCCCCATAGATCTCATCTTCATAATCGATAAGTCCGCCACTTGCAATGGCCTGGTTATACAGATCCACTTCAGATGCACCAAATGCATCTTCAACGGCCTGAGCTGTCCAGGGTCTTAACCCAAGTTTTTGGATTATAGTATTATATCCTGTGTCTTGTCTAAAATTGATCTCAGTTTTTCCCTCACGTCCCCGCTTAGTGGTTATGATCACAACACCTGCATTTGCCCTATTTCCATAGATCGCTGCTGCAGATGCTCCTTTTAATACCTCAATGTTCTGGATATCATTAGGATCCAGATCGGCAATTCGGTTTGCAGAATTCTCTTCATTACCCCGGTTTGCTCCAGAAGCAAAACGAAGTCCTGAAGGGATCTCTGCATTGTTTACATATACCCCATCTACAATGTAGAGTGGTTGGTTATTTCCATTAATAGAGGAAATACCACGTAAACGCAAAGCGAAACCTCCACCGGGTGCCCCGGAGGAAGATGTAATGTTCACCCCTGTTAGTTTCCCGTAAAGGGCACCATCTAATGTAGATTGTGCCGTCGTTCCTATCAATTCTTCTGAAGAAACAGTAGAAACCGCATTGGCAAGATTACTCCGTTTGATCGAAGTACCCAGACCGGTAACTACTACTTCATCGAGTCCTGTGGCAGATTCTCCAAGGGAGACATTCAAGGTGCCAGGTCCGCTAACGTCTAATTCTCTGGTTTCATAGCCCAAAGAAGAGAAGACCAAGGTTGTAGGAAACGAATCGACAGAAATTTCATAATTACCGTCGAAATCAGAAGTTGTCCCGGTACTGCTACCTTTGACAACTACATTAACGCTGGGCAAGGGTTCTCCCAAGTCAGCATCAGTGATGTTCCCGCTCACGACTCCTTGTGAAAACCCAAAAGCGGGTATCAGAAGGAATAGCCACAAGAACCTTTTCCTGAGTAGTAATTTTTCCATAATAAGTGTGTTTAATTTTTGCTAATTGATCTATCTAAGGTAAACAAGTATTCCAGTCCACAAAAGATTTAATGGGAGAAATAAAAATAGTATCAGTTCGATTTATACTATGCTTGTTAAAATATCAATCCTATCTATTCCCCGAACAAGCTTAACTTCTTACATTTGCGCCTATATAATGAAGCGAATTCATGTACAGGACTCACACATGCGGACAACTGCGTAAAACCCAGGCAGGACAGGAAGTAACACTGGCCGGATGGGTACATAAAATTAGGGACAAGGGATTTGTGCTATGGATAGATCTGAGGGATCGCTATGGCATCACCCAATTGGTTTTTGATGAAGAAAGAACCCCAGCTGATGTCCTGGAACAAGCTAAAAACTTAGGCAGGGAATTCGTCCTGCAGGCAAAAGGTAAGGTCATAGAGCGTACATCAAGGAATGATCAGATACCTACCGGGGATATTGAGATCCTGGTTCGTGAGATAACGGTACTGAACGCCTCCCTCCTGCCGCCTTTTACCATTGAAGACGAGACGGATGGTGGCGATGAACTAAAGATAATTTGATCTTCAGGCACAAAGTGACCATGGAGGTACGCAAATATCTTTCAGACCAGGGATTTATTGAAATTGAAACTCCCTACCTTATAAAATCCACTCCGGAAGGGGCAAGGGATTTTGTCGTTCCAAGCAGGATGAATGAAGGGCAGTTTTATGCCCTGCCACAATCCCCGCAGACGTTCAAACAACTTTTGATGGTGGGGGGAATGGACAAATACTTCCAGATCGTTAAGTGTTTCCGGGATGAAGACTTAAGAGCCGACCGTCAGCCTGAGTTTACGCAGATCGACTGTGAAATGGCTTTTGTAGAACAAGAAGATATATTAGAGACTTTTGAAGGCTTAACCCGGCATGTGCTGAAGTCGATCCACGGAATAGATCCGGGGGCATTTCCAAGGATGACCTATGATGAGGCCATACAACGATATGGCAGTGATAAGCCTGACATACGGTTTGGAATGGAATTCGGAGAGTTGAATGAGCTTGCGCAGCATCGGGATTTTAATGTGTTTAACCAGGCGGAATTAGTCGTGGGTATTGCCGTTCCCGGAGGAGCCGATTGGTCGAGGAAAGAAATTGATGCCTGGGTAGATTGGGTAAAAAGGCCTCAGGTGGGTGCTAAAGGACTGGTCTATGTAAAATGTAATGCCGATGGCACCTATAAATCTTCCGTTGACAAATTCTATGAGACCGAAGACCTGGCCAAGTGGGCCGAAGTTTTGGGAGCAGAAAAAGGAGACCTGCTCCTGATCATTTCCGGCGAAGCATCTGCCAGTAGAAATCAGTTGAATGCACTCCGTATGGAGTTGGCCAATACCCTCGGACTTAGAAAACCAAATGAATTTGCCCCGCTTTGGGTAACCGATTTTCCCTTATTGGAATGGGATGAAGAAACTGAGAGCTATCATGCCATGCATCATCCGTTTACATCGCCTAAACCTGATCAGTTATCCCTACTCGATACAGATCCAAAAGCCGTCAGGGCTAATGCCTATGACCTGGTTCTGAATGGTAATGAAATTGGGGGGGGCTCTATCCGTATCCACGATAAAGATGTGCAAAAACTTATGTTCAAGCACCTGGGCTTTACAGAGGAAGAAGCGAAATCACAATTTGGATTTTTAATGGATGCCTTCCAGTATGGCGCCCCACCACATGGAGGTATTGCCTTTGGCCTGGACAGATTCGTAGCCATTCTGGGCGGACAGGAAACGATTCGAGATTTTATCGCTTTCCCTAAAAATAATAGCGGCAGAGATGTTATGATCGATGCCCCTGCCACCATAGATAACGATCAATTGAAGGAGTTGCATTTAAAGCTGGATCTTCCTTCAAAATAAAATATGCCCGATCTTAAGGGACTTTGGAAACGACTTTATAAGTGGAGGTATCATCATATCTCCAACAAGACATTTATCCAATTAATGAGTGTCCTGGTAGGCCTGCTCGCCGGACTTGCCGCGGTTACCCTTAAGAATATCACCTACTTAATTCAATCCCTCTCGGAAAAAGGGGTTTTTGGAATAAGCAATGAACTCTATTTTATTCTTCCGATCATTGGCCTCACCCTGGTCTATCTGTATGCCAAATATATTTATAAGGGCAAATTGGAACATGCAGTTTCTTCCATTCTGTTTTCACTTTCAAAACGTAAGGGAATCATCCCGCTTAGAAAAATATATACGCCTCTTATAACCGCCCCTCTAACAGTTGGCTTCGGGGGTTCTGTCGGCTTGTTAGGCCCTGCGGTTGCCTCAGGTGCTGCTATCAGCTCTAACATTTCGCGCTGGCTGCACAACAACCCAAAGGATAGATCTTTGCTGATCGCCTGTGCTTCTGCCGGAGCCATAAGTTCCATCTTCCAATCCCCTATCGCTGCAATAATCTTTGCCGTTGAGGTTTTTAGTCTGGATCTGACATTGCTGTCTCTACTCCCCATGTTATTTGCGTCTGTTTCCGGAGTACTGACTTCTTATTTTTTTCTGGGGGATGAAACTCTCTTTAGCTTTAGGGTTACGGAAACTTTTGAGATCCGTGACACACTTTTTTATGTCCTTCTGGGCTTAGGCACTGCCATTGCTTCCATCTATTTCACCAAAATGTATTTCTGGATACATGCCCTATTTGAAAAATTCAAAGGTCCGGTCGGGAAATTGATCGTGGGCGGATTGGCCATTGGCACCATGTTGTATGTTATCCCCCCCCTCTACGGTGAAGGTTTTGGATTTATAAATGACCTGTTAGACGGCCAGGCCATACAAGCCTTGGGTTACACGCCATTTGATGCCTACTTAGATAACATTTGGGTAGTCATACTCCTACTGTTTGGAATTACCATCTTTAAGGCGATTGCGATGACAACTACTTTTGCCGCAGGGGGAAGCGGAGGTATTTTTATTCCAACTATGGTCATGGGAAGCGCCTTGGGTAACCTGCTGGCTAAAACAATTAATAACATTGGATTAGGCTTTGAGGTGAACGAAAGTAATTTCACCCTGATGGGCATGGCAGGATTGATAGCCGGAGTACTTCATGCCCCTTTGACCGCTATTTTTTTAATAGCAGAGATCACCGGGGGATACGAATTATTTGTGCCTTTAATGATAACCTGCGCCATCTCCTTTTTATATACAAAGAACAAGGTGGAGAATTCTATCTATACCCGAGAGCTCGCTGAAGCAGGTGCACTTCTTACTCATAACAAAGATCAAAATGTACTGACGGTAATGGAGATGGACGAGGTTATTGAACAGGATTTTATGACTGTTTCACCTTACATGACACTGGGGCAAATGGTTCAGGATGCTGTGTCCAAATCTACTCGTAATTTGTTCCCTGTGGTTAGCAATCAAGGAGAATTGAGTGGAATCGTCCTGCTGGACGATATTCGGGAGTATATGTTTGATCAGACCTTGTACGAGAAGATGAAAGTGATTTCATTTATGCACACCCCCCCAGAGCAAGTCTTATATGATACAGACACAATGCAGGAGGTCATGGACAAATTTACACGGAGTAATGCCTGGAACTTGCCTGTCATCAAAAATGGAAAGTACTATGGCTTTATTTCCAAATCTAAGTTATTGACAGCCTACAGAAAACAATTGATCCAATTTACCCCGTAAAATGAAGGGACTTTTGAAATACATAAATATCCTGGTTACCCTGGCCTCAGTAGCCGCCATTATTTACGGGTTTACGCTTCAGGATGAGTCCCCTGATATAGCCAAAAAATGGATCGGTTCCGGAACATTGGCACTTTTCCTTCTTGCTATGCCCATGTTTTTGATCAGAGTTAGTCGCGATAAGAAAATGAAAGATTATATGCTGAACGAGGAAAATATACACAAGATGCGCAATAGTCAGTCCAAGCAATCAGAAAACGAAAATAGGGGTGAAAATTAGAGGAATTCCCTCGCTCAAAGCCATAAAAAGCCTAATTTCGTAGCATATTTTTTATTTAATTTTTTTATTTATGACAGGTACCGTCAAATTTTTTAATGTATCCAAGGGATATGGTTTCATCACCAATGATGAAACAGGTGAAGACATCTTTGTTCATGTAACGTCACTAGATGGCGTTGATCTGAATGAAGGAGACAAAGTAGAATACGAAGAAACTGAAGGAAGAAAAGGTGTGGTTGCTGGCAATGTGCAAGTGATCAACTAGTCATGTTTTATTTTGAAGATCTACAATCCTGTAGCGTGCGTGAAGTAGAGCGAAGCTCACTACACGCTCTGCTGCGGGGTTTTTAATTTAAATTTCTTTTCTGAAT
Organism: uncultured Eudoraea sp.; assembly: GCA_947258555.1. GTDB lineage: Bacteria > Bacteroidota > Bacteroidia > Flavobacteriales > Flavobacteriaceae > HDS-28. The sequence continues at coordinate 8,639 of CAMYJF010000064.1, forward strand.
GAAGAATCTTGTAAGTAGCTCATCTGATTCTTCTGCCAACACTCCATTTTTGACCTGAGTTTTAGGGTGCAATTTTCCGCCCAAGGCGACATAGCCCCGTTGGGGATCCGTTGCACCATATACGATCCTTGGGATCTGACTCCAATACAACGCGCCTGCACACATCTGGCATGGTTCAAGGGTCACGTACAAAGTACAATCATAGAGATATTTACCACCAAGAAAATTGGCTGCTGCCGTAATGGCCTGCATCTCTGCATGAGCGGTGACATCGTGCAATTGCTCGGTGAGATTATGGGCCCGTGCAATAATCCGTTCTTGTACAACAATAACTGCTCCAATTGGTACCTCGCCTTTTTCCATTGCCAACTCTGCCTCTTGCAGCGCTTTCTTCATAAAATACGTATCATCCAATTTAAACTCCATTGGCACTAATGTAAATCTTTAGTTATAATTTTTATGTAGCAGAACGGCCGCTCAATTCTAATAGAAAAATTAGCGCAAGTTACATCTTTTAACCACATTCCAATTCCTGATTTTTATCATTAAATAGGCTATTTCCTGAAACTATCTTGCCCCTAATAAAAAGGTTAAATCATAACATACGCTTAACAAAAAATTTACATCCCATTTGTTTCTTGCGGCCATAAAATCAATACAATGAAAAAACTATTAATACTACCAACCTTTTTACTTCTCTTTATGGTTGTTTCCGCTCAGGAAACTAATGCGCCCGCTTTTGGAAAGGGCTTATTTAACCTGGTCGGTAAGGACAGTACATGGACAATGAAAATCGGGACCCGTATGCAATTTTTAACAATTGCCGAATGGGACAAAGTTGAAGATGGCGGACTAGTTAATCCAGAGCAGAACTTTTTGATCCGTCGTGCACGTCTGAAATTTGACGGTTTTGCCTATTCCCCTAAACTAAAATATAAAATTGAGCTCGGCTTGTCTAATCGGGATATTTCCGGCGCTTCAGAATTTACAAGAAACACACCGAGGTATATATTGGATGCCGTAGTTATGTGGAACTTCGCCGGCAATTTTGAACTTTGGGCAGGACAGACTAAACTCCCAGGAAACATAGAACGGGTAATCTCCTCAGGAAATCTTCAACAAGTAGATCGCTCTCTGGTTAACAGCAGATTTAATATCGATCGCGATGTGGGATTCCAGCTTAGGCACCACTTTAACGTATCTGACAATTTCCTGATCCGTGAAAAGATTGCGTTGTCTCAGGGAGAAGGCCGGAATGTCACCCAGGGGAACGAAGGAGGACATCAATATACTGGCCGTCTTGAATTCTTACCTTTCGGTAAGTTCAAAAGCAAAGGCGACTACAGTGGTAGTGACCTCAAACGAGAAGAGACGCCCAAGCTGATGTTCGCAGTCAATTATGATATTAATAATGACGCTGTCAAAACAAGAAGTAACCTGGGGTCTTATATGATTAATGATGTCGGCCTCTATGAGACTACCATTAATACGTTTTTCTTTGATGGCATGTTCAAGTACAACGGTTTCTCCTTTATGTGGGAATATGCCGATAGGGATGCCGATGATCCTATTGCAACCAATTCTGATGGAAGCCCAACAGGCGACGTTGTCCAGGTGGGTAATGGTTTAAACCTTCAGTCGGGGTATTTATTTCCCAGCAATTGGGAGGTCTCTGGAAGGTATACCAACATTAAACTAGACGAAGGAATTACAGGTAGGGCTCCTGAAACCCAATATACCATTGGCCTATCCCGATATATTGTAGGCCATAAACTGAAAGTACAAACAGATCTCAGCTACCTGGATGTAGATGGGGGAACAGATAACTGGATGTATCGCTTGCAGTTGGATGTGCATTTTTAAAACATAACAATTTAATAACATTCGATTGAGAAGGAGTTTAGATATTTAAAACTTACTCGAACCAACAGAAAATGGAAAATATATACTTATTGATGGTAATCGCGCTGGCCATTCTGGCGGTAGCAGACCTTGTTGTAGGTGTTAGTAATGATGCGGTCAATTTCCTAAACTCCGCCATTGGCTCTAAAGCCATTCCTTTTAGAACCATTATGATCGTAGCCAGCTTGGGAATTGCTTGTGGGGCAATATTTTCAAGCGGAATGATGGAGGTAGCCCGAAAAGGGATCTTCAATCCGGGTGAATTCATGTTCGCCGAAGTCATGTTCATCTTTATGGCAGTGATGATCACCGATATTCTTCTGCTCGACTTTTTTAATACCCTGGGCATGCCCACATCCACGACGGTTTCTATCGTATTCGAATTATTAGGTGCTGCGGTAGCCATGTCTATAATTAAAATTGGAAACGCCGGTGGAGATTATGGTGATATAGTAAACTATATAAATACAACGAAAGCCTTTCAGATAATCATGGGAATATTGCTCTCCGTGGTTGTTGCCTTTTCCATTGGCGCTATAGTACAATGGTTCTCACGGATATTGCTTTCATATGATTTCGAACGTAAGGCAAAGTGGGTTGGCGCCATTTTTGGCGGACTCGCATTAGCTGCTTTAACTTATTTTATATTGATGAAGGGGATTAAAGGCACCCCTATAGCCGGAGACTCCCTGGATATATTAGGAGGCATGACCATCAAAGACTTCCTGGAACAGAAAGTATTCGGCATTGTTGCGGCAAGCGTGGTATTCTGGTTTCTTTTATCCTCTGTATTTATCAATGTCTTTAAATTCAACATATATAAAATTGTCATTGGCGTTGGTACTTTTGGTCTTGCCCTGGCTTTTGCAGGGAATGACCTGGTAAACTTTATCGGGGTTCCAATAGCTGCTTACCAATCTTTTGAGGCCTGGTCGGCTTCTGGTATGGATCCGAACAGCTTTTCCATGGAAGTAATGGCGAGTAAAGTACCTACACCTACACTCTTATTATTCCTTTCAGGTATGGTCATGGTAGTCACCTTATGGTTCTCTAAAAAAGCACGTTATGTAGCTGACACGGAAATTAACCTTGCTGCTCAGGATGAAGTGAAGGAACGGTTTGAACCTAATTCCTTGTCCCGGCTACTTGTACGTTTTACCACTATGGTCTCTGAATATACGGCTACAGTGATCCCAAACAAACTAGGTGCTAGCGTTGATAAGCAATTTAAAAAGCCTGTGGTAAAACTCGCAAAAGGTAAAACGCATGAATTACCGGCTTTTGATATGGTAAGAGCTTCGGTTAACCTTATGGTTGCTGGAATACTAATATCAATTGCTACCTCGTATAAGCTTCCATTGTCTACAACCTATGTCACTTTCATGGTGGCAATGGGAACCAGTCTCGCAGACCGCGCCTGGGGAAGGGATAGTGCTGTATACCGTGTTGCAGGTGTACTTAATGTAATTGGGGGGTGGTTCATGACTGCGATCATAGCATTCATCGCATCAGGTATTATTCTATCATTGATAAGCTTTGGAAAGGGGACGGCTATAGGCATCTTGTTGTTCGCGGCCATTCTGATCCTTGCCAGAAACTATATTGCTTATAATAAAAGGAGTAAAGCCATACTGACTGAAGACAGAATAACAAAATCCGAAAGTCGTTCGATCAAAGGCGTAATTGAAGAAAGTGCCCGGAACATCTCCAAGGCCGTAAAAAGAGGCTCGAAACTATACCGCAATAGTATTGATGGTTTGGCCAAGCAGAATCTGGACCAGCTCAAGAAAAATAAGGACAATGTATATAAATTGTCAACCGAAGTAGAAGATTTGCGTGACCACCTGTTCTATTTCATTAAGAACCTGGAAGATAGCTCTACTGAGGCCAGTAATTTTTATATGAATATTCTGGGGCATCTGACAGACTTCACACAATCTATTGAATATATAACAAAGATCAGCCACAAGCATGTCAACAACAATCATAAGAAACTTAAGTACAACCAGGTCAAAGATCTTACAGAGATCAATTCTGATCTGGAAAAATTATTAAGCAGTACCAAGCAGGCTTATGATAATAGATCCTTTGAGGAGATCGGACTTATTTTGGATAAGAAACAAGAATTATACGATAGGGTCTCCGAGAAGATCGCTATCCAAATTGCCAGGACGCGTGAGGAAGATTCCAGTCCAAAAAATACAACCTTGTATTTCTCAATTCTCTTG
>CAMYJF010000065.1 GCA_947258555.1 uncultured Eudoraea sp.
TGGTGGGCTTGTGCTGGGTTTTAGCTTTTTGAATTCTTGTAAGCCCAAACAGGCAGAAACGATGGCAGCTCTGGAAATGCCTGAGGAATGGTTTGAGATCAATGGCTATTTGAAAATAGGGGATAACGGGGTGGTGACCATTTTATCGCCCAACCCGGAGATCGGACAAAATGTGAAGACATCCATGCCTATGATCCTGGCTGATGAACTGGAAATTGACTGGGAGAATGTGATCGTGGAACAAGCCCCGCTTAATACGGATCTATATAGCTGGCAGGTGGCAGGAGGTAGTAGATCTATCATGAACTCCTGGCCAAGCCTTCGTATGGCTGGAGCAACTGCTCGACACATGTTGAAAGAAGCGGCAGCTGCAGCTTGGCAAGTCCCGGTGGCTGAAATAAGCGCTATTGCAGGTGTACTTACCCACGAAGCTTCAGGGAACTCTGCAGGTTACGGCGAAATGGCTTCGGCAGCATCTCAAATAGAAGTGCCTGAAGAAGTTGAATTAAAAGAACGTTCCGAATTCTCCATAATCGGTACCTCCCGCAAAAATGTTGATGGGATTAAGATCGTTACAGGCCAGCCCCTATTCGGTCTCGATGTGCAACGTGAAGGTATGTTGATCGCTACCCTGGCTCATCCGCCGGCTTTCGGGATGAAACTTAAATCCTTTGATGCCTCACAAGCCAAACAAATGCCTGGCGTCCGCGATGTGTTCTCTATAAAGCTTTATGAAGACAATTTTAAGCGTGGCGCTTTCCATCATACGGCATTTAACGAAGTGGTCGCAGTGCTTGGCGAAACTACATGGCAGGTCATGCAGGCAAAGAAAGAATTAGATATAGAATGGGAAAATGCCCCGGATGTTACTCATGGCATAAGCTTATTCGGGAACGAAACGAAGGTAAATCACCCGGCAGGTTTAGAGAACACTGAAACGCATAAAACAAGGATGGAAGAGCTGAGCGCACGTAAGGGAAGAGTCGTGCGTAAAGACGGTGATCCGGATGCGGCATTTAAAAACGCGGCTACGATCATAGAAAGAAGTTACAGCTGTCCGTTTTTGGCGCATAACACCATGGAGCCGATGAATTTCTTCGCCAATGTTACCGAAGACCATGCAGAATTGCTTGGACCTACCCAGACACCGGAATGGATGGAACCCGCTATTGCAGAGCGCCTAGGTCTCCCCCTGGAAAAGGTAGATATAATGATGACACGCCAGGGCGGAGGATTCGGTCGCAGGCTCTACGGCCATTTTATGGTAGAGGCAGCGCTGATCTCTCAAAAAGCAAAAACTCCGGTAAAGCTGGTTTACAGTAGGGAAGACGATATGTCGCAAGGCATGTACCGTCCTGCCTATAAAGCAACCTATCGCGCGGCGCTGGATGCCGATAATAAGTTAACCGCCTTTCATGTAAAGGCCGGAGGAATTCCTGAAAGTCCGCTTTTTGCCAACCGCTTTCCGGCAGGGTCCATCGATAATTATCTCGCTGAAGATTGGACTATAGACTCCAATATCACTACTGGTGCTTTCAGGGCTCCCAGGTCGAATTTCATCGCAGGTGCTGAGCAATCGTTTTTAGATGAATTAGCCGAAGTAATGGGGAAAGACCCGATCGATTTCAGATTGGAGCTCCTGGACAGGGCTACGAAAGACCCAGTTGGTGAGAATAACGACTATGAAGCAGAACGCTATGCAGGGGTTTTAGAATTGGTCAGGGAAAAATCGAATTGGGGCCAAGAGCAGCAGGGCGTCCACCGCGGCGTTTCTGCATATTTCTGCCATAATTCCTATGTGGCCCAGGTGTTAGACGTAGTCATGGATAGCAACGAACCTATTGTCCAAAAAGTTACCTGCGCTATTGATTGCGGTATTGTTGTGAACCCGGATGCGGCCATCAACATGGCAGAGGGAGGAGCCGTGGATGGCATCGGGCAGGCTATGTACAGTGCCATTACATTTAAAGATGGTGTACCGGAACAAGACAATTTTGACAGGTATCGATTGATCCGTCATGCCGAAGCGCCAAAAGCCATTGACGTGCACTTTGTTGATAACGGAATAGATCCGACAGGTTTGGGTGAACCACCCTTCCCGCCCATTATGGGAGCATTAGCTAATGCCTTGTACAAGGCAACGGGAAATCGATATTACGATCAGCCATTTATGCTGAATAGACCACTTCCGGCAGGATAAGAGGGTATTACAAGAAATTGTACCCAGCAATTACTAAGGAGAGTACCAGAAAACTAAAGGCCGGAAAAGACTTTTTCAAGGGATCTTTCACTTTGAGATGCATGCCGATTGCACCCAGCATTAATACGGCCATTCCAATGGCTGAAGGTAAGGCCAGTTCGGGGTACCAGATAGATGCCAGTAAGCCAGTGGCGCATAATACCTTTAATCCGCCGACCAAATACATCATAGTGGACGAGAGTCCATAGGCTTCAAATTCATCTTTCATAGAACCTGCATCTTTCCCACGCCAGGAGGTGGGTTTGGAGAAGCGGAAAAACCATACATTGATAATACTGATAAAAATAAAGGCTTTGATAGCGATAAGGAGATAATTACTTTCCATTATTATGTATTTTATTGTTGGATCAATTTCTGCATGGAAGATACTAAAATGGAGGCGTTTTTACACTTTTTTAAGCATCTCACCCCTGTTTTCAGGTGATTCACCTAATTTTCGATAAACGGGATTAAACCTGGTACGATGTATGCCGTCTTAGTATCAAAATCTTTTGTTATGAAAACGTTACATCTTATCAAGGAAATTTACATGGAAGGTTTCAAAAACCTGGGCCATGTGATTGTTAGAGAGTATTTTAGAGTCTTTACCTGGATCAGTTTTATACTGTTCTTTGTTGCCCTGTATGCCTTTGTTTACCGTGCAGTAACCGGTTTTGCCTTTGACTAAATACCAGCTCTATGTTCAAAAACTACTTTTATATGAAGTAAAAGGGTGTCAGACAAAAAATGGCACCTTTTTTTGTATAAAATAATATGGAATAAATCCAAAAAAAAGGAAATATTCCATATATTAGCCATCTATTCAGACGGCATGCATAAAACCATTCTCCATCTTGATCTCGACACCTTTTTTGTGTCGGTAGAGCGACTCATTAACAGTGAGTTACGTCTCAAACCCATCCTGGTGGGGGGTACGAGCGACCGGGGTGTGGTGGCCGCCTGCAGCTATGAAACCCGGGGTTTTGGGGTGCATTCGGGCATGCCCATGAAAATGGCCCGGGAACTCTGCCCCGAAGCCGTAGTGATCCGGGGAAATGCAGGTACGTATAGCAAGCATTCCGATCTGGTTACAGACATCATCAAAGAGAATGTGCCCGTCTTTGAGAAATCGAGCATTGATGAGTTCTATGCAGACCTTTCCGGTATGGACCGTTTCTTTGGTTGCTACCAATATGCCTCCGAACTCCGGAGTCGGATCATGCGGGAAACCGGGCTGCCAATTTCGTTCGGACTTTCAGTAAATAAAGTCGTCTCGAAAGTAGCCACCAACGAGGCCAAGCCCAACAATCAATTAAAAGTGGATTTCGGCTATGAAAAGCCCTTTCTCGCACCCTTATCTATCAAAAAGATCCCCATGGTAGGCGACAAAACCTACCAGACCTTGCGAAACCTGGGCCTGAAAAAGGTAAAGACCGTACAGGATATGCCTGTTGATGTGATGCAACGTGTTCTGGGGGCCAATGGCAGGGTGATCTGGAAGCGGGCCAATGGCATGGACGAAACCCCTGTGATCCCCTTTTCTGACCGTAAATCCATCTCTACTGAACGCACTTTTGACAGGGATACCATTGATGTGGTCAAGCTCAAAGGCATTCTTATCGCCATGACGGAAAACCTGGCTTACCAGCTCCGTCGGGGCGAAAAACTCACGGCTTGTATTGCCGTAAAAATCCGCTATTCGGATTTCAATACCTATTCCAAGCAAATGCGCATTCCCTATACCAGTGCAGACCATATCCTCATCCCCCGCATCCTGGATCTGTTCCGGACCTTGTATAACCGCCGCTTGCTGGTGAGGCTCATAGGCATCCGCTTTAGCCACCTTGTCCCGGGGAATTACCAGATCAACCTGTTCGAAGACACCGAAGAAGCCCTTAATCTCTATGCAGCCATGGACCATATAAGGCAACGCTTTGGCGATAAAAAAGTATTGCGTGCCTCCGGCATGGGCGCCAAAACCATCGGACGTATGCAGAATCCGTTTAATGGACAACCTCCTATTGTGCTTGCTCATCGCAAACAATAGAGAGAGAAGTTAATTAGATGGCCGTTCTTCTGTCATTTCGAAATGACTGAGGGTGTTCAGAATAATTAGTAATAGCCGTGTCATTTCGAACCGAGTGAAACGAGCGTGAGAAATCTCAAGACAGCCCTAAGAACCAAGAACTATGAACTAGGAACTCTCAAAGAACAGATGTACCTGAATTGTCACACATACTACAGTCTCCGTTTTGGCACCTTTTCGGAGCTAGACCTCCTGAAGTTGGCTGAAGCGCATGGTGTCACCCAACTGGCCCTGACCGATATCAACAACACTTCGGCGGGGATGAATTTTGTGCGCAAAGCGCAGGAGTGTGGTATCAAGCCTATCCTGGGGATCGATTTCCGAAATGGGGTATCGCCCTGTTTTGTGGGCATTGCCAAAAACAATGAAGGCTTTATGGAGCTCAATGCCTTTTTGTCTGCCCAGCTCCACGAAGAAAAATCCATCCCGCAGCGGGCGCCCAGGTTCAAAGAGGCCTATGCCATTTACCCCTTTGAAGCTGTCCTGCTTCATGAGTTATATGGATTTAAGGAGCATGAGTTCATCGGCATTTCGGTGACCGATCTGCGCAGGCTTCCCTTCTCCCGCTTGCGGGAATACAAAAAGAAATTAATCGTCCTGCAGCCGGTCACTTTTAGGAATAAGCGCGACTTCAATGCGCACCGCCTGCTCCGCGCCATTGATAACAACACCCTCCTTAGCAAACTTCCCAAGGAGGAAGAGGGCGATCCCGATGAAAAGATGTTCGCTATCGAAAACCTGGCCAAAGCCTTTTCGGAATACTCTTTTATCCTGGAAAACACCCGGGATTTGATGGATACGTGCAGCATCTATTTTGATTTTTCGGCGGAGAAAGAAACGCAGAACCTGAATACGTATACCGGCACGCAAGAAAAAGACGAAGCCCTGATCGAAAAGCTCTGCCAGGAGGGCTTGCCATACCGCTACCCGGAAGCAGATGAGGCCATTTTTAATCGGCTGGAAAAGGAACTGGTCCTGATCAAGCAGAAAGGCTTTGTTTCCTATTTCCTGATCAACTGGGATATTGTTTCTGAGGCGCGGAAACGCGGATTTTTCTATGTAGGCCGGGGGAGTGGAGCCAACAGCATTGTCGCCTATCTCTTGCGCATTACCGATGTAGATCCTATTGAGCTCGACCTCTATTTTGAGCGCTTTATCAACCTCTATAGGGTAAATCCGCCTGATTTCGATATTGATTTTTCCTGGAAGGACAGGGATGAAATGACCCATTATATTTTCGAACGCTTTGAACATGTAGCCTTACTGGGCACCTATGTCACTTTTAAGGAACGAGGCATCGTTCGCGAACTGGGAAAGGTATTTGGGCTCCCGAAGGCGGAGATCGATTTTATGTGTGAGGGTCGCTACCAGATCGCAGAGCTGGATGAGGTGTCCAGGCTGGTATTGAAGTACGGCGGACTCATAAAGAACATGCCTAATTATTTGAGCATCCATGCAGGGGGGATATTGATCACCGAAAAACCGGTGCACTTTTTTTCAGCCACCCATCTGCCACCTAAGGGGTTTGCTACGACCATGTTCGATATGGTGATCGCTGAGGATGTAGGCCTGTACAAATTTGACATCCTGGCTCAGCGTGGCCTGGCCAAGATCAAAGAGACCCTGCAGGTCCTTGCCCTGAACCAACCGGAGGAATTTACGAAAGTGGACATCCACGACATCAAGCGTTTTAAGGAAGACCGACAGGTGAATGATCTTATCAAAACGGCTCAATGCATGGGCTGCTTCTATGTAGAATCGCCCGCCATGCGCATGTTGCTGAAAAAGCTCGAAGTAGACAATTACCTGGGGCTGGTGGCGGCCAGTTCCATTATCAGGCCGGGCGTATCCAAGAGTGGGATGATGCGGGAATATATTCTCAGGCACCGAAACAAAGGCAGGGCCGAAAAAGAAGCCCATCCGGTCATGCTCGATATTATGCCCGACACCTATGGGGTGATGGTTTACCAGGAAGATGTGATCAAAGTAGCCCATTATTTTGCCGGTCTTGATTTGGGCGAAGCCGATGTCTTGCGCCGGGGAATGAGTGGGAAATTCCGTTCCCGGGAAGAGTTCCAGAAAGTAAAAGACAAGTTCATCAGCAATTGCGTTCAGAAAGGCTACGGTCAGAAACTGATCGATGAGATCTGGCACCAGGTGGCCAGCTTTGCAGGCTACGCCTTTGCCAAAGGGCACTCGGCTTCCTATGCCGTGGAAAGCTATCAGAGTCTCTTCCTCCGGGCCTACTATCCGCTGGAGTATATGGTGGCTGTGCTTAACAACGGAGGGGGTTTTTACCGCTCGGAATTTTATGTGCACGAAGCCCGGATGATGGGAGCCACTATACACGCCCCCTGTATTAATATGAGTCATGCTGTAACCAGTATTTACGGCGCCGATATTTACCTGGGTTATCTCTACCTGAAGGAGCTGGAGACCCGGGTCATGGAGCGCATTTTAAAAGAAAGAAAGTTGAATGGAAAATTCACTTCCCTGGAAGATTTCCTGGATCGGGTGCCTATTTCCATAGAACAGATCAGCATCCTGATCCGCATCAACGCCTTCCGATTTACGAGGGTGAACAAGCATGAACTGCTCTGGCAGGCCCACCTGTTTTTATCTAAAGGGGTTATCATGGAACACCCCCGACTCTTCCCACCCAGCCATCAGAAATTTGCGATCCCCAAGCTGCACACGACCGACCTGGAAACGGCTTTTACCGAATTGGAATTGCTGGGCTTTTGCCTGTGTAGTCCGTTCGAGTTGCTGACCACCCCACCGGTTAATAAAAATGGCAGTAAGGACCTGCCAACATATCTGAACAGCTATATTGATATTTACGGGTATTTGGTCACGGTAAAGAATACGAATACGCACAAAGGAGACCGCATGCATTTTGCCACCCTGGTAGACCAATACGGGGAAGTCTTTGATACGGTCTTATTCCCACCGGTGGCAGCCAAGTACTATTTCCGGGGAAGGGGTATCTATCGATTTTATGGAAAAGTCGTGAGTGAGTTCGGGTTCTTGAGTATTGAAGTAGAGAAAATGCTAAAGCAGGATTATATCCCGGATCCGCGCTATGCCGATATGAAAACGGCTACGAAACTGAGTTCGAAAAAGGGAAAACGCAAACAGGGTTCAGTGCCAAAAAACAAATAGTGATCAGCCAAATTTTCGATCCGGAGAGAATGGGGTGATGTCCATAGAAGTTGGCGCCCCATTAATTAGTTCCGAAACCAACTTTCCAGTAGCCGGACCTAAACTCCAACCCATCATGGCATGTCCGGTGGCAAAGGTAAGGTTGTCACAAATATTTGACCTACCGATATAGGGAAGCCCATCCGGGGAGACGGGTCTGAGTCCACTTTTGGCCTCCGCTTTTTCTTCATCATTAATTTCTACTTCAGGATAATAGCGTTTCGCTGCTCTGGCAATAGCCTCAACTCTTTCTTTGCGAATGATGGTATTGATCCCTGAGAATTCCATAGTCCCGGCAAATCTCGTAAAGCCGTTCATGGGCGTACAAGCAGCTTTTGCTTCCATTAATACGGCCGGAATGGATATGCCTGTAGGCCGGAGTACATTGATACGATATCCCTTTCCTGCCTGCAAGGGGAGCGCTACGCCTAATTTTTTTGCCAACGCACTACTCCAGCTTCCTGCAGCCAGCACCACTTCATCCGGAGTATAGATATGGGTATCTGTGGTAACCGATTGAACAGTCCCGTTTTTTAGCTGGATATCCTGCACCGTTTCATGTCGTTTGATCTTTACACCTACCGTCTCCAGGTAGTGGATCAATTTGGGCATAAATTCTGTCGGTGTCGTATGTCGGTCACAGATATAATGTACGGCCCCTAATGCATCGATCTTTACTTTGGGTTCCAGTGCTTGTAGAGCAGAATGATCCAAATCATGTACTTCCAAGCCCAAAAACCGCGCTTTTTCCGCAACGCCTAATTCATGATCGCCCTCATTGCGGGTTTGGTATAACATGAAGAGGCCCTTACTCTCCAGATGAAAGTCGCCAAGTTTTCCTGATGTCTTCATGCCTTCAAAAAGCTCCCTGCTTAAAACATTGATATCCTTTATCACGGGGATGGCCTTTTCTACCTTGACTTTTGTAGACGAGCGGTGAAAGTACCAGGCCCATTTTATGAAATCCATATCCAAACGCGGTTTCATATAAAAGGGAGAGGCCGAATTAAACATCCATTTCATTCCTTTTGCGATCATTCCCGGGCTAGCGAGTGGAATGATATGACTGGGTGTAATATATCCTGCATTGACAAAGGAGGCCCCATCTGTGATCCCGGCCTTGTCGATCACTGTGACCTCATGTCCGCTTTCATGTAGAAAGTAGGCCGAACTCAGCCCTACTATACCTCCTCCAATAATGACAATATGTTTGCTCATATCACTTGAAATCCTTTAGCAAATGGATCGTTCTCATCTATGCTGATCGTATTGTATCCGTATACATGGGCCCAGCCTTTGATACTGGGAATGATGGCATCGAAATCCCCTGCTTTGGTGACGCCTTCGACCTTTCCCGTAAATATGGATCCGATAAAACTTTCATGCACGAACTCATCTCCATCCTTTAATTTTCCTTGTCCAAACCACTGTGCCATTCGTGCCGATGTTCCCGTGCCACAGGGAGACCTGTCAATGGCTTTATCGCCATAAAATACGGCATTGCGCCCATGGGCTATATCAGAAATTGTTTCCCCCGTCCATAACAGATGACTTACCCCATTGATGGTCGGATCCTCCGGGTGAATGAATTGGTTCGGATATTTTTTATTGATCTGATTTCTGAGTTTTCGACTCATAGAGATCAATTCTTCCGCCTTAAAATCCTGTAATCCGGAAAAATTTTGCTGTGGATCTACGATCGCATAAAAGTTGCCGCCATAGGCCACATCAAAAGTAAGTTCCCCCAAATCTTCACTTGTAATTGTCATTCCCTCCTTCGCCAGATATGAAGGCACATTAGTAAACTTAACCCAGGCAACTTCCCCGCCCTTTAATTCATATTCAACCATAACTAATCCTGCCGGTGTTTCCATCCGGATGACTCCTTCTTTCTGCGGTTTTATCAATCCTTCCTGTAATCCAATGGTAATGGTGCCGATAGTGCCATGTCCGCACATGGGAAGGCAGCCACTTGTTTCTATAAAAAGCACACCCAGGTCATTTTCAGGATCGGCAGGGGGATATAAAATACTCCCGCTCATCATATCGTGGCCCCTGGGTTCAAACATGAGCCCGGTTCGGATCCAATCGTAATCTTTTATAAAATGCTGACGTTTTTCGCTCATACTGGCACCCTTGAGTTCAGGTCCTCCCTCAGCTACGAGTCGGACCGGATTCCCACAGGTATGTGCATCGATACAACGAAAAACGTGTTTGGCCATGGGTGCAGATCAAATAGATTTATCGCTGGAATCCCCATTTAGCAATCGTGAGATACCCAGAGGATTCCCATTTTTCAAGGCATCAGGGAGTTCGGTATCCGGCCAGCTTTGGTAGGCAACAGGTCGCACCCAGCGTTTAATGGCATGGATACCTACGGCTGTGAATCGAGAATCTGTTGAGGCTGGAAAAGGGCCTCCATGTACCATAGAGGGACAGACTTCCACTCCCGTAGGTACTCCGTTGAATATGAGTCGGCCTACCCGATCTTTCAAAGACTCAACCACGCCTGAGTAATCTTTCAATTCTTTTTCTTCACCAAGTATAGTTCCTGTGAGTTGTCCTTCCAGTTCATGCACAATGGTTTCCAATTCTGCGGCATCATCGGCCTGTACAATAATCGAGAAGGGTCCGAATACTTCCTGATGCAAGGTGGGATTAGCCAGGAAGGTATCCCCATCAACCATAAGCAATCGCTGTTGCGCTACATTGGGTGGTACATCTTCAGTAATGTCTGCCACTACGGATGTCCCGGTTTGAGCGGATAGTTTTTCTTTTCCCTTCTTAAAATTTTGATAGATGTTTGGATGCAGCATTACTCCGGGCTCTTTTTCCCCCAGCAGCTTTCCGAGTGCTTGTGCAAACGCTTCCAGGGAAGGACTTTTTAGCCCCAGGATCAACCCCGGACAGGTACAGAACTGACCTACTCCCAAGGTAATAGAATTGGCCAATTGTTCAGCCCAATGATCTCCATTTTTTTCTAATGCGGATGGCAAGGCAACAACGGGATTAACACTCCCCATTTCGGCAAAGACCGGAATGGGCTCTTCGCGTTCGGCGGCCATTTTAAAGAGGGCCGTACCTCCTGCGATGCTGCCTGTAAAACCCACGCCTTTTACACCGGGGTGTTGCACCAGCGCCTTGCCTACGTGGTAGGAATTACTATTCAGGTTAGAGAATACCCCATTGGGCATACCTGTATCTTTTGCAGCTTTTAATATGGCCGTTGCCACTAGTTCTCCGGTACCGGCGTGCATGGGGTGACTTTTAACAATTACCGGGCAACCGGCGGCCAGTGCACTGGCTGTATCTCCCCCTGCTGTGGAATATGCGAAAGGAAAATTGCTGGAACCAAAGACCACAATGGGACCTAAAGGGTGCAGCATTTTACGAATATCCACTTTGGGAATTGGGCTTCTGTCAGGTATTGCCGTATCAATAGATGCTTCGACCCAATCGCCCTGCTCCACGAGATCGGCAAACATTCGGAGTTGTCCCATCGTACGGCCGCGTTCTCCTTTAGCCCGACCTTCCGGTAATCCGGATTCTGTCATGTACACCTGGATCAGGTCGTCACCCAACCCCTCCATTTCATCAGCGATCGTCCGTAGGAATAAGGCCTTCTTTTTTCCCGGGATATTTTGAAAAACCTGAAATGCTTCACGAGCTAATTGGACAGCTTTTTCAATTTCTTCATCATTGGCTTCATGGAAAAGCCAGGGATTTTCGGTATTTGTTTTTGGATTAAACGTGTGGAAGGTTATCGGCCCCTGGGCTGAGGCACTGTTGCCTATAAAGCTTTGTCCGCTAATCATATTATATATTTAGGTTGAAAAGTCTGCTACATTTAAATTTTTATAGTCGGGCAATTGAGGCCTGCTTTTCATTCCGGCCTCAATAACTGAAAGGACTCGCTTCCGTTCTGCACCTTGCAGGGGCAAACGAGGAGGCCTGACATTTTCGGTTCCCAGGCCTGTGGCCACTTCTGCCAGTTTGATATTCTGTACCAATTGAGGATTGATGTCCAATTCCAGGAGAGGCAGAAACCATTGATAGATCTCCAATGCCTCGTTGTGTCTTCCCGCTTTATGCAGTTCGTAGATGGCCACGGTTTCCGCAGGGAAGGCGCACACCAGTCCGGCGATCCAACCATCGGCACCCATCATCAGACTTTCGAGTCCAAGTGTATCTACACCGGTCATGATGGCGAGCCTGTTACCAAAGAGATTTCGGAGTCGGGTTACATTAGAAATATCCCGGGTAGATTCTTTCACCGCCTGTATGGTTTCTTCCTTAAGAAGTTCATCAAACATAGCAGGCGTAACTTCTACGCCGTAATCTACCGGGTTGTTATATACCATAATCGGAAGATCCGTGGCGCGTGCAACGGCCTGAAAATAGGCAACGGTTTCATAGTCAGTCGCTTTGTATCGCATGGGAGGTAGCATCATAAGCGCTTTTGCACCCCACTTTTGAGCATGTTGAGCCGCAGCAACGGCACCACTAGTGGTTTGCTCAGCAATGTTGAGGATAACAGGCACCTTATGACCCACATGGGCAACAGCTGTTTCTGTCAGTATTTGTTTTTCACTTTCGGATAGCGTACTTGCCTCCCCCAGTGTACCTCCAAGGACGATAGCCGAAACACCG
>CAMYJF010000066.1 GCA_947258555.1 uncultured Eudoraea sp.
GTCCAATCCCGGTGGTTTGCCTGATGACCTGGTTACGTAGGCCAACGCCTGAATGGGGGAAGTAAAAGTTCCGGGCAATGCCGATACGACCACGCGCGCGTCAAACTCATCTGCCCAGCCTTGAATTGCCGCCATGTCGATATGCTGCACATAGCCAATTTTTGATGCATATGCGGCTTGCCCTGACGCCGGAGATCCTGATATTGATATGCCGCCGAGAGTCGGCATATCTCGCCTTCTTATTAGAGATTCTACCGTCGCCCTTTCAACTTTATCAATCGTCGAACCAATTCGCCCCAATCTCGCAATACTGTCTACCCAACGCACAAACGTCACGATTACCACAGAGAATACAAACACCGTCAGAACGAAAAGAACAAAGAGACCTGCTTTGCCATAGAAAGCATTTTTCACTGCGGTAAGCGCTACTACACTAAAAATGAATGCCCCAACAAAGGTAGAAAGCGCATTCTACGACACGTCATCGGCAAGCACGAGGGCGAAGGAGCGTGGGGTCGCTGAGCTGCTTGCAGCGGCGTACGCTGAAACCATGGATGCCACCGAAAAGGTGGCGATTACCGACATGCTGGCTGCCATAAGGGAGAGCAAAGTTTCAACAGAGTCCTGTGCAACTACAGGGGTAAGTTTCGCTGACTCAGAGCCATCTATGATTTTCGCCGCGAAGACCACAGCAATCGACAGTAAACATACCGCCAATGGACGCACCCAAAGCCGCTCACCAAAACGGCTCAACAGAAATCGGAGGCGGTTTAACGAAACTAATGAAGTCATGATGATATATCCTTTGTTCTGCCAAACGTCTCGCATCAGCGGCAAAATGGCGCGTAGCGTCCATTTTGTCCGACTGCATGCGTTTGTTATGCGGCATTGTCTATCAGGGAAATTAAACGATATCAAAAAAGTATTCGCCTGCTTCATTCTCCTCAATGAAGAGTCGAACTGACCAACGCCCTTTAGCTATATTGGGTCGAATAAATTGCTCGAATTTCCATTTCCGTGCCGCCGCGCCTTTGTTAGGTATTTCTATGGGCCTGGTGCGAATTGTTTCTCCCTCGGGTGTGCCCCATTCAAAAGAGACGCGTACCTGCCTATTACTAGGCGCATCAATAACAAAGAAGAAATATACCGGTTGATCAGGTGAAAATAGACTTATCTCCTCGGGGAAGTGGCCGCTCGGTTTGTACAAGTACTCTCGGTCAGGTTTGGTGTCCACAAAGTACGCCTCTCTAACAAGGCTCTTTGCATCGCGCTTTCCAGATAGGACTTGTTTAAAGGCAACTTCGGCAAGGCAGCGTTGAAAATCGACAGGTGGAGAGCTGTAGTGTAGGTCCCTGACCAGCAATTGGCCCTCTCCGGTAACTTCGACAAACTCTACAGTAGGATAGTGAGAGCATGCTTGCCACTGCCTCTTTGCTAATTTTTCAGGTGCCTCGAAATTCTTGCTAATGCCAACGCATCCGGTCGTAATGCCCAATACAAGAAACAACAACAAGTAAGAATATCTCATCATGTACTCAATATTTCTCTATTGTTCACATGCCACATAACGCCTCGCATCAGCGGCCCAGCTTTGCTGGGGCCGTCTGCATGCGCTTGTTAGGCGTCATTGAGTTGTCTTGGAAAACACTTTTAATAAATAACATTCTTTTTAGAAGTACTGCATTCTAATTCTTGGTATTTGATTCAGCATTTGCAGTATTTGTGCAACAGAAATTCCTTCTCTAATTCGAATAGCTTTTTACAAAACTAAACAATTGATCTTCATAACCATCAAATATTACAGCAATTACTATAAGGCAGATCGTAATTGCCATAAACGCATAGTGATAAAACTTATAAAAGTGATCAGTCGATTTGCTTTGGTAGTCAAATACTGCTTCTAACACTAAATTCACCGCTCCGACTAAAGCGGCAGCTCCCAAGATTTTTAGTTCTAAGCCTTCAAAAGTGGCTTTACGGAAGGAAAGTTGTTCCGTAAAAAACAGGTATCCTGAAATTGCTATCAAAAATATGGCGTACGCAACTTTTGCTTTTCTGGAGAGCTCAAGTGTCATTAAAATTCCAATCCAATGGTTTGACGCCTAACGCTCCGCATCAGCGGCCCAGCTTTGCTGGGTCCGACTGCATGCGCTTGTTAGGTGCGTGTTGCATAAAATGCAATTATTCCAATGGCCAAAAAGGCTATCCAAGACAAGTGCTTTCCTTTCGTTCCAATAACGGCAACTAGAAAATGCGCAACAAATACACAGCCAATCACAACACCGACTTCACTCAAAATCATGGGTGGATGAGCCATTAACAGTAAAATTGCTGCGAAACCCCACCAGGCAATCGTAGTTAAATGCCATGCAAAACGAAGTGTCCTTATCGTAAAGTCTGAGCTACCGAATAATTTTGGAATATTCTCGCGGCGGAATAGGCGCATGAGAATATATTTCTCACCTAGAAGAGAATGAACGACTCCCATGCCAAAAGCTAAAAATGCGGCGAAATACAGTAAGTTTTGCACAAGCATCTAACGCCCCGCATCAGCGGTCGACAGGCCGCGTAGCGGGCTGGCGATCCGACTGCATGCGCTTGTTATGTGATGCATGGCTATGATTCCCTGGGTTGGCGAATCATAGTGAACACAGTCGGAGAATTCCCGATTTGAATTTCATTGAGTAAATCAAAACCGTATCGTTCATAAAGGGTTAAATTGGCGCGGTTTGTTGACTCTAGATACGCAGGTTTCTTGTCTTCATCAATTAATCTTAAAGTATGGTTAAGCAGCTTAGAACCATGCCCTTTACCTGTTTGTGCCGGATCAGCGGCGATGAACGAAAGATGCCAGCATGCTTCTTTTGGAATGGACTTACTCATTTCGGATTCCAGTGCACTAACTTCCTTTAAAAGTGGGCCTTCGAGTTTCTCCTCCAGATATTTCGAAATACCTTCATCGTCCGGATGGACATCAGGTGGAAGCCAAAGAGCACAGCAAGTGAAATTTTCGGTGTGATAAACCGTATTGTGCTCAAAAGCTTTTCCCGAGATCAAATCCAGCAGTTTGGGAGCATTGGATAAAAACTCATGAGGCTCAGGAAAATACCACCGGATTATAGGGTCCATGCTCAATCCAAGTAGCAACGTATTCATAACTCTGCTTTTTTCTTCTATAGTTGATTGATGGATCATTCTTTATCCTAAAACCCAATTCTCTCCCCAGAGGCGCTAATTCGTGCGAGCTTCATCGCCAAGTCACCCGATAGGTTGGGCACGCATCACATAACGCTGCGCTCAGCGGCGGCCTGCGAAGCAGGCCGTCCGACTGCAGCGCCTTGTTAGGCGTCATTTTGTAAATCTTCGATCCAAAGGTTCTCAATGTAACCGCCCTCTCCATTTCGCTTAATTTCGTTTAGGAGCTTTGCCGAACTATGATGGCTCAGCCAGCGTGGAACCACGTTCTCCAACAATCCCTGAATTTCTCCCCATTCCGAGTCGCTTTCTAAATAAGTTAGTTCGTAGTTGTTTAACTTACATTGATATTCGTACCTGTTATTTCTCAACTCTTCAGTTGTAAATTTGTATGGGTAAGAATGCGGCTCCTTATTAGTTGTTGAAACTTCTCCGTCGAGATTTTGATTTAGCAGATGTCGAACACAAATTACGAAACTGATGAAGCCGGATCTTTGTGCGCGCCCGCCTAGTCGAACAAAAGCAACCTGCCAATCATTATGGATGAGCTTGAAAGCGTACGACTTCCCCTGAATGGTCCACCCCGCTTCTTCCAGGTTTGACAGGAAAGCCGCGTAGTCCATATGACGCCTAACGCCCGGCATCAGCGGTCGACAAAAGGCGTAGCCTTTTGTCGATCCGACTGCATGCGCTTGTTATGTGGCAAATGTACATTGCTAGAATATAAATGTGAGTAGGTAAATTCGGTCACTTAACAGGTGCTAATATTGGAAATGCGGCATTGTTTCACGGTCTCGCGGAAAAATATTATGGCTAATCATACTCATATTCTAATGAAGTTTTTTCTATATCAAACTTAAGAAGACATGTTTTCCAATTCCTTTTGTTTGATGGAAGATATTCATCTAAGTGTTCTACACATCTAAAAGGGTATAGATCATTAATGGGTTCAAATTTTTCAATTTCCCCACCATCTCTGGCGATGTATTGATATTCAAAATAAAAATAATCATCCGGATGGCGTACTTTCAACCAGGCTTTATGGAAACTATTTGGAAGCCCTGTCTTCATAAATACAATTGCCCATGAGATTAAATCTTTTTTCAAATGAAATAAGCCCTCCTTGTCTTCTAATGAAACATTGTCAGTAAGGTTGGTAGATCCATTGGAAACAATGGATTTTAACTGACGTAGATTAATTTCCGACATTGACGCAATTTCATTTAGCTCATGCTTCTTCGGATATGAGTCATAGCATAGAAAATGCTCATTCTTTGATTGAATAGAATGTACAGCTAGAGAGTGAGCAAGAAACTGAGAGCTGTTTGAGTAGGAGGAGTAGATAACGATAATGTAATCAAATATTTTTGGCAGATGATCAAAATTATAGTTGTCTGTTGGTGTGGCTTTACATAATGGGCAAGTTAAATAATAGATTTCATGGTTAGTACCAAATTTATCGATTTCGCATTTGATAATTTCAGCATCTACATCAAACCCTGTAATCATAATATTCATATCAAAAACTCAAATTTTAATTACAGGGTACACAGCCATGGTCTTTTTGTGTCTACTTTGCATTAAATAACTGTAGCTTTTCGAATACTTGCCGCATAACGCTCAAATCAGCGGCGCGGCCTTGGCCGCGTCCGACTGCATTTGCTTGTTATGTGGCATTTGCATCTAACTAGCCGCCTCGGCAACTGCTATGCCTCCAATTTCAATCAAGAGTCCTTCGGTTGAAAGAGAGTTGATGCCAACAAGCGTATTAGTGGGCAAACATTCCAGTTCAAAGAATTCGGCTATCGTGCCTGTGATGTCTTCGAGTTGGGTGGGGTCATAATTCACGACATGAGTTGTGATCTGCACTATATCTGAAATTTGGCCTCCTCCTGTTTCAACAGCTGATTTCAAATTTCGCATGGTTTGACGGGTTTGTGCTACGACATCACCTTCACCAACAATATTGCGGTTACTATCGAAGGCAACTTGGCCAGATAAAAATATCAATTTTCCTGGCCCAGTTGTGATTACATGATAATAACTCTTGGGTGGTGGTGATTCTGGAGGATTTAGATAGGTTTTGCTCATGATGTTTTGCCTTTCATTTTATACCAGCTCCAATTTTACCTGCCAAATAACGCTTCGCATCAGCGGCCGGTTCTCTCGCGTAGCGAGTGGAACGGTCCGACTGCATGCGCTTGTTATGTGTATCATCTCCCTTCACCGAGTTCCTCCAGCAATCCTTCTTTTGCATTGATTGAATACCACCAATCATGCCACCCAAACTTCTTCACTTTCGACATGACTGCTAAATCTTTTCCTCGATTAGAGCCGAGATAATTGAAGCAGTGGTCTTCGGGTTGATCGATCTCAAGTCGAACCTTACCGTTTAGCTCATAGATTCTAATTTTTTGGGAATTGGGGTTTTCACAAACAAGCGCAGCAATTACATTTTGGTTTTCACTAAAAATAGCCTGATCCAGATTTTCTATGTGAATTGAAAGAGGAGTGCCTCCTAAGGTCCAAGATAATTGATTCTCTGAAATTTGTAATTTCATCTCAGATACACATAACGCCCGGCATCAGTGGCGCAGGGCGCGCGTAGCGGGCACTGCGTCCAACTGCATGCGCTTGTTATGAGTAAATTCCAATTTCTTCCAGCTCCGTTTTTAACACACTCATATCTATTTCAGGATTCAGTTCCATGGCAAGCTCATCACTAAACTTCCCCTCGAATAGTTTTTCAAGAACCGACAGGTCTATTTCTCTTTCGTAGTAATCAATTGCCCAGGCGTGATAATCGTTTGCAAGCCATTGCGATATTGTTTCTAGGTTAATTAACCCCTTAACAGGTAATCCTAACTTTACCCATTCTGATTCGTTTAGATACCAGATGCATGTGGCTTGATCCATGCCAAATGCGGGCTCAGTAACAAACGCGCTATAAATACTTGGAATTTTATTTTTTTCATTCTCCAAATCTGTTATCAGCCCATCATCGGGACTCAAACATTTGTATCCAGCAAGTTGATCGGATGTCCACAAAAACCATTCGCCACCTGAACCATCACGCAGGGACCCCATCTCTTCTGTTTCAGACCATTTAGAATTGTAAGAGAAATAACGATACTGCCACTCTGGCTCGATAATAGCGTCAAGCATGGCAAGTGTTTTCAATTTCTGGCGGAGTTCTGCGATCATGACTTACTCATAACGCTCCGCATCAGCGGCCGAAGCAAGCGCATAGCGCTTGGTTCGGTCCGACTGCATGTGCTTGTTAGGTGTACATTTCTTCGTCATAAAATTTTATTCCTATGAGATTTTTTACAACTAGCACAGCCACAATTGCCCCATAGACATAAGACAAAAATGAGAATTCAGTAAAGTACAATATTCCTATTTGTATTAGTTGTGGAATGTAGTGTTCCCACATAAATCCTTTTTTCGCACATTCTTTAAAAGAAACTGTAAGGATAACCAAAATCCCATAAGAAGCTCCCAACAGGCAAACCAAAAGCATAATGCGATTAATGTTTGCGTATTCTACGAATAATAGAGAGCTAAACAGTATTGAAACTATAACCCCGATTATCAAATCCTTTTGTTTATCCTTCATGTGCATCCTAACGCCCCGCATCAGGCGCCGACAAAAGGCGTAGCCTTTTGGAGGTCGCTCTGCATGCGCTTGTTATGTGGCAATATTTTTAAACATGAAATCACGATCAAGTTTTGCAAACCCCACTTTCTCATACAATGATGCTGCTTCCGGATTATCCATTTTGACCTCAAGTTGCATTGATACAACCCCAATATCCTGGCAAGCCGTTTCAAGAAACTGCATCGCTTTTAGACCTATGCCCTGACCTCGATTCTCTTCCCGGATAAAGAGCTCATCCAAATTACCACAAGTCCCTCGTGACTCCAGGCGAAAGTGTAGTGTCAGAAGGATATACCCGACATCAACTCCTGATGACTGTATTACCCATACCCGGCCAACATTTTCATCCGAAACAACTTTTTCCATTGCCTGTCTTGCAGGGCCATGATCAAACGGCTCACTATGATCAAATTCATGAAAGTTCTGCATGAAGCGCATTAGTGTCGGAAGATCGGAAAGCTCAGCTTTTCTGAAAGATATACTCATTATCGATTTCCAAGGTTTAGGGTTTTTGCCACATAACGCCCGCATCAGCGGCCATTTCACTCGCGTAGCGAGTGGGACGGTCCGACTGCATGCGTTTGTTATGTGATTTTTTCATTCGTTAAGAATGCTCGAATCTTTTTTAAAAGCAAGGCTGGTTGCTCTTCAATTACCAAATGGCCGGCATCTGGAATTTCGTAGAATGAAGAACCGGGAATCATTGAATGCAGTAACTTTCCGCGCTCAACTGGGATCCAGGTGTCTTCGGTGCCCCAGAGAATCATTAGTGGCCTGGTTATTTGTGTATAGAGGGACTGGGCTTCGTCGGTATATTTCTCTTTAGCCTGGGCTATTTGTCTGTAAAAAGATGCTTTCCCGTCTTCTCCGGTCCAAGGCTGAATCGTTTTTTCCATCGTTTCATTGGCGATTGGTATAAATGCTGCTGTATTGATGTAGGCGCGCACAATTGCCTCATGAATGTAATCTGGCACTCCGGCAAAGGCGGCTTCATGCGCTTTTACATGCTGGAAGAATGGTGATCCCCAAGGTGAAATTGAGACCGGATCGATTAACACTATTTTTTCGAAATCTTGTTTGTTGAGTAAATGAGTACGCAAAACCGTGGCGCCACCGAAGTCATGCCCAATGATCGCCGGACTTTCTATGTCCCAAAACTTAATTAGTTGATCGAGAATTGTGTTTTGTATTCCGAGAGACACATCGCCATTCGACTTATCGGATTGACCGTAACCGATTAAATCAAAATAGTAAGTAGTAAAACCATCTGAGAGACCCTCGATAATATGCCTCATATTGAATGAAGACCAGGGTGTACCGTGCACTACTATTACGGGAGGCCCACTCCCCGCAACTCCGAACTTTACATAGCGGTCTTTAAACGCATAGGTTTCTGTTAGTTTACAATCCGTCATAGGTCTCGACAAGAAATCACATAACGCCTCGCATCAGCGGCTGACAAAGCGCGCAGCGGTTTGGCAGTCCGTTGCATGCGCTTGTTAGGTGCTTTAAAAGTGTTTTTTTGCTTCACTAAACGCTTCGATTTCCATTGGCGCTTTGTCGTAACCGTAGATGAATAGCTGCATTAAATACTGCTTGATTTGTTCACTCAGTCCCATTTCCTCTGCTTGTCGAACGTGAACAAATTCATGCGCCATCAACTCTCCATCGCCTTTAGCTGAACTCAATATCCAAACACCATAGCCAAAAGTGTATGCTGTCATCATTGGAGAGCCATAGCCGGTTTTTATTGCTAATGCCGCGAGCGTCGGATCAGAAGGAAAAGGTAACTGGTCTACGTAATAAATCCGCACTTTTTCTGGATTCTTGAGACCTATTTTTTTGGCTATTACTAGCTGATAAGAATTTAAGGCGATGCCATTCTCTAAGGCTTCTTTTTCATTGGAAAACGCGTATTCTTCGGCGAGAGGAAGCAAAACCCTGACTTGCTGAATTAACTCCTCCGGAGGGTTGGCATAAATCTCGTTCCGATTTGCACAACCAAGTAGAGTTGTAATTGACAACAGCACAACAAAGCAATAATTTTTCACTTAATCTGTCCTTTTTCGATGAACACTGATTGCACCTAACGCCTCGCATCAGCGGTCGACAAAGCGCGTAGCGGTTTGGCGATCCGACTGCATGCGCTTGTTAGGTTGCACTTGGCGCTCTTAATAATATTTGGCGGAGACATGCGCTTCCATTACCGATAAACCCTCGTCTAAGCCTTTGCGACCAAATCCGAGTCTGAAGCGGTCTTTTGGAGTTTCCCCGAGTTCCGATCTGTAGATAGTGCTTGGTAGCAATAACACACCACTTTCTTCTACCAGTGCGCGGGTAAACTCTTCAACGCCATCAGATCCTTTGTACCTGGGAAATGCCGTGCAGGATCCATCCGGCCGATACCAATCGAACAACTCACGATGCCGTTCGAAGAATGCCTCCCACTTTGGCAGATTTTCATCGACGATTGCGCAATTGCGTGCAAGCAATTTGTCACGGTTACGCAGGCCAATCTTTGCCAGTCGCTCACTAGGACCAGAGTTACTGATAGACAGGTAATGTTTTAAACGTTCCATTCTGGAGATGATCTCGCTATCTGCACACGCAATCCAGCCTATGCGCAGGCCGGGTAATCCAAATGACTTTGACATCACATTAAGTGACAAGCCCCGCTCATATAAATCAGCCACATAGGGTAAATACTGTGTGCCTGTTGGGCCGAGTCCATTGAAAATCTCGTCATGAAGAATATAAATGCCGTTCTTGCGGCACAGTTCGATCAGGGCGTGGTAACGATCGAGAGGCAGAATTACACCGGTTGGGTTATGTGGGAAATTTATTGTCACCAGTCTCGTGTTCGGCCTTATCGCGTCTGCTACTCTGTCGATGTCGAGTGACCATCCATCATCGGGTTCTAGTGGAACCCCCGTGGCTTCGCAGATTGCCACCGGCAAAGTTTCATGGGATTGGTAATTTGGTGTTACAACAATCGCGTGGCTGTCTTTGTCCAGTATCACCATATTTGCAGCGAATATTCCTTCGCTGGCGCCGGCAAAGCAGAGGATCTCCGACGCTTTGCGATTGTTGTAGGTAGAGGAAATAGTTTCGAGAAGGTCCGGCGCTCCGAATGTTTCTGTGTAGCAAAGCGACATCTCTTCGAATTGCTCTCGCTCTTCAGGGCTAGCCATTGTTAGCAGCTCGCGCAGAGAAATGCTTTCAGCATCCGATGCCGTCATGTGGTATCGGGCTTTGAATTCCCACCTGGAAAAATGTGTTTCAAGTCTGAAATCTGGAAGATTGATCATTTAATATTGTTCTCGTGCAACCTAACGCTCGCGCTCAGCGGCAAAATTGACGGCGTAGCCGGCAATTTTGTCCGACTGCAGCGCCTTGTTAGGTTGCTTTAAGACTGCCCAAAATTGATTTTGCATGTTCTCGTTCTGGGCCGAGGTCAGCCTCGTTACAGTTATATGTGATTAGTAGCGCGATATTATTTCTGGCCACATACCAGAATTGCCAAAACTCTCCATCAATACCTAATGCAATTGTAAAACCCGCAAATGCACCAGCTTCTGCTTTTCCCAGTTTAGCGCCAGATTCGATATGTTCTTTTGCCAGATCTTTTAAATCGAAATCTGTAACCGGTTCGTTTCTTAAGTATGAGCTAATCTGCAAAGCACCCACTCCATCTGGGTGGTATATCGTCGAGCATTCCTCACTATGCTCGCCTATCCAATCTGGAGGTAATTCAATCTCCCAGTTATTTCCTTGAAGTCTATTCATTCTCGACTGCAACCTAACGCCTCGCATCAGCGGCCGTTTCGCTCGCGTAGCGAGTGTAACGGTCCGTCTGCATGCGCTTGTTAGGCGGCATCTTGAATATTAATAGAATTGGCTTGTTTATGTGGCCTCCTCATTCAGTTTTCTTTTCTTGCGCTTAACATCAATGCGCCTCCAACAATAATAAGAACTAGCGGCAAGACATCGGCAAAGCCTAAAACAATATTGCTATGAAATTTGATGCTATCAGTTATTAAGTTGAACAACTCGTTCCAAGAACCTTTAAAAAAAAATTTATAGGTTAGTCCGATAGCCCCCAGTAGAGATATCACGGCGCCGATGTTATACATCGGAAAATTTCTGATTGGTTTTGGTTTGAAAATCAACTCGTTATTCTCAATTTTCTCTATGCCGCCTAACGCCCCGCATCAGTGGCAGACAAAGCGCGTAGCGGTTTGGCTGTCCATCTGCATGCGCTTGTTATGTGCAGAATTTTCATATAGATGACAAACGAAGAAATATATCACCACCACCTAAGGTTCCAATTTCTTCGAAACCTAGCTTCTCATACAAATTTTTCGCACGTTTATTGCCTGGCATATACATAGTTCTTATTTCTGTAGCACCAAGCTCATGCATTTCTTTCAATGCCAATCTAATGGCCGCTTCCCCATAGCCGTTACCTTGATACACTCTTTGAATCATAAGGTGATACAACCAATAGAAGTAACCATAGTCTCCATCATGGAGATAATAAGCGAGCATGCCAACTAGCTCGGTATCAGCGTAAATTGCCCTAAACACGCTTTCAGTTTCAAATTTCCATTCTGCTAAAACATATACGTTTGAAGAAATAAATTTTGTTTCTTCTTCAGCCAAATGAAGATCGGCACAATCCCGCCAATTTGAATCGTCAACATCTTGGAGTCGTATTGTCATTTGATTCTCGATCGCACATAACGCCTCGCATCAGCGGCGCGGCTTTAGCCGCGTCCGACTGCATGCGATTGTTATGCACGATTGCTCAATCTCCAATGGTCAAATCGATCGGCTCTAACGTTGAAACCTTCAAATCAACGCCAATTGTTGACTCACCTCGAATTTCTCCCAAGGCAGACGACCAATACACCGATAAATGGTACTTAGATGCCATTACCTGTGGATCGGATAGGTCATCAATATACCCAATGCCACGCTCATCCTTAACCTGATTGAAGAAATCGCTCGCTTTACTGTAAATCACATCAACATTTTCACGGACATTTGACTCAAGCTCGTCGCGCGTTTCAGGCGAGATTGGTTTATCAATCGATAAAAGAATCTCACCGCCACTATATTCGATCATGCCCTCAAATCGATCAGAATGTTCAGACAGCATAATTACTCACAGTGCATAACGCCCCGCATCAGCGGCTGACAAAGCGCGTAGCGGTTTGGCAGTCCGGCTGCATGCGCTTGTTAGGCGATATTTTGTAATCCATAACCGATAGTGCTCAATGTGCTGCGGTAAATTGATTTATTTCTAGCTAAATACTTTTAGCTATTGGCACCATCAACTTGCTCCTGATAACTGTCTGCATCAAACCATCCCAATGAAGACGTTATATTCATATCATCATCAAGTTCCCACTCCTCCCAACCACTTACATTAAGAAAATTTCCTGTTTCGGCGTGGTGTCCCGTAAAAGTCCACATGAAAATAACATGATTCCCAGCAGACCGAATTCCATCATTTTGTAAAACCAGATCTGGTACATCTGAGTGAAACCCGGCAGCCATCGCAGTTAACTCGTCATGGCCTACGGAGGGTTCTCCGCGATTTATAGTGATGCTGCTGCTAGCAACATGGCATGCGGCGACATTCTCAGGCATCTTGGAGTTCCAGGCTTCGGTATATCTAGTGGCAAGATCATTTAGCCGATTTTGATCGAATGACATTGAGTTGTCCTCCATTTAATTTGTATGAAATGTTTTGATATCGCCTAACGCCCCGCATCAGCGGCATGCAAAGCGCGTAGCGTTTTGCATGTCCGGCTGCA
>CAMYJF010000067.1 GCA_947258555.1 uncultured Eudoraea sp.
GCGACAGGAAAATGGTTTCGATCACGATCATCATGTAAATACGCCATTTGTTCATCCCTATGGCCATCAGCATTCCAAGTTCACGATAGCGCTCAAGAACGGCCATCAACATCGTATTGATAATACCGAAAATCAAGGCAACCATGATGATTCCTATCAGGACCCAGAGAAAACTGTCCGTCATAGAAAGGAACAGTTCCAGTTCAGGCGCTATCTCCCGCCATGATTCTATCAATAAATCAGGATATGCCGCTCTAAGATCCGGGAGAACAACTATTTCGGATTCTGGGTTTTCCAATAACAGGGCAATCTCATGTACCCCTTCTTTCAACCCGGCAATTCGGGTCAGGTCTTCCATACGAATATAGGCAGAGGCCTTGTTGATTTGAGGTGATGTTGTCTCTAGCATACCGGCTATACGGAAGGCGCCTGCAACAAGGTTGTTTTCCCTGTCCTGGAAGGTAAGTACGACCTTTGAATTCAGTTTTACTTTCAGTGAATTGGCAAGTTCCTTACCTATTACAACCGGGTTTTTCAGATTCGTTTTAAAATAGGACCCCTCCGCAATCAGGGAGTCGTGATGGGTCACTGAAAGTTCCTTTTCGGGAATAATACCATAGATCCTGCCACCGCTCGATTTTCGTGGCGATGAGATCATGCCGCTGGTAACGCTTCGTGGGGAAACCGCCAGAATCCGATCGTCTGAGGACAGGGCTTCGACTAAATCCATTCCGCCCGGTATGACAAAGCATATATTAGGATCCTTCTTGAAGTTAGCTTCGTGGATTTGTATGTGTGAAATCTCATGACTTATAGCCCCGTTGATATATGAGATCATAAAACCGTTCATGAATCCAAGCATGAAAATCAAAGCCCAAATACCTACTACGATAGACCCAATGACCACCAGGCTGCGGCCTCTGCTGCGCCAGACATTTCGCCATGCTATGGTTGCTAACATTTTCATCTTCCCTCTCTCATTGCGGTTACCGGATCTATTTTCCAAATCTTATACAATGGGTAGGCGCTGAGCACTAACGCCATGAAAAATACCACCCAGGCCTGACTGGTGAATACGACAGGCTCATTGCTGAATGCGTATATCGGTTCAATTCCGAATTTTTCGAAAGCCGTTTTGTATTCATCCGGCAGCGATATTGGGTTCTGACTGAAATAATTGATAACTGGAAGGCTCAGGGCAAAGCCCGTAAGGACAGCCAGTGTTGCTAGCATGACAATCTCCGAAAAGATCAGTAGCTGGAGCCTGGATCTGTGCATGCCCACCGAGAGCATCACACCAAATTCATAAAGGCGTTCTTTGGTCATCATCAGGAAAGTACCAAACATGCCAAAACCTATTACCAAATAGAGCAACAACAACATGATGATCCCTGAAATATTATCGATCTCGATACCCTGGATCAATTCCGGCATCATGGTCCTCCAATCCATCACCTCATGGGCTGTGGTATCAAGATCCCGGAGAATCGTTTCCCGGATAGCAGCTACTTTATTGGGCTGATCCGTAACTACAGCTATTGCAGTCAACAATCCATCGGCACCATAAAAGTATTGAGCCGCGGGCAGTGGCATAAAGACCACCTGATTGGTGAGTTGCGGCAGCCCAAATTCTACCAGCCCGGCTACCTCGTATTTACCGGCTGCATTCACCCCGTGATAACCCTGACTGATCAGCACCAGGGTATCTCCTACCTTCATGTTAAGATAATCCGCCAAACCGGACCCCATAAGGACACTGGGTTCGTTCAGACCTGCCATGCTGCCTTCGGTAATCTTTTTCTCTATTTCCGTAAGATGGGCTTCCTTTGCCGGGTCTATGCCAATGATCATGGCGCCCCTGGTGCGGGTTTCATAAGAGGCAAGTGCAAAAGATTCCAGACGTGGCACCGCGGCCTCCACCTCGTCCAGGGATTCGATCTGCTCCTGCAATCCCGCGGGTGGATAGAACGCATTGTCCAAAACCTGTTCATCCCAATAGCCCAACTTGTGTACCTGAATATACCCCGTATAGAAACGCACACTATTGTCTATCATCCGCTCATAGGACCCCAGTTGCATAGACCGCATAATACTGGAAAGGATTACCGCAAAAGCAATACTCACGATCGTGATGATCGTACGACGTTTGTTACGCCAAATGTTTCGCCAGGCCAGTTTAAACATCATGAGCTATCGGATACGCTTCATTTTTTGAATGGAGAAAAAATCCTCACTAATACCAATGTCGAACTGGATATCATTGTAATGAATCACAGTACGGTGCTCCGGGTTTTCTGCCGGGATCATATCCATTCTGGCGGGAATCATTCGACCGCCCATTTCGCGAATATCAGATAAAATCATGGTATTGATCAGGAAATCATCCTCATCATAGTATTTAATCAACAATTCAATATAATCATCCTTGGAAACATAGATTAGAATACGGCCCCAAACTACAGGCGCCCCTTCCTTTGGGATAAGCTCTAACTTCCACGCATCGCGGGTCGTTATGGTAGTATCCCCGCGTATGAAATGATCGTAATCATTCACGATAGAGGATTCCTTCACGAGATCATCATTGGTAAAATCTGATCCCATCCAGGATTGGGTCATCATCGATGGGGGTAGTTTTATGACGCGGTCAATGGTAGGCTGCCAGTTCCAGAGCTCCTTATCGCGTTTAAGAAAGCCCGTACCCTGATCACGGGCCGGGGCCGTAATCAGTATTAATGAAAAATCGGTGCCCAGAGACCATCCTTTCATGGAAATCTCACGCGACCAGTCGGGCCTAACGATCTTCATGGTCATATTGGAAGAGGACGAGTTGCCGCGCATTTTCTGATCCACTTTTTTAATAATTTCCGAGGCGTCCTGGGGGTATAGAAACGAGCTTATAAGAGAGAGTGCAATCCAGAGGGTGCTTTTCATTTCGCCAACCATTTTAATGAGGGAAGATCTTCGCCAAATAGGCGTTACCGTCCTCTCTTTCAAAGATAGGCAGAAAGTTTCAGGAGCGAAAGCTTTCGGGCCTCAGTGAATTACCACCTAAGCCTTTTTGAACTAAAGCAAGACATAATCATTACATGAAATTACGATAAGCTTTGCGGGTGATAAGATTGTCTTTTTTACGACAATCTTTTTGTTCGTTGTTCTTTTTTATATTTCAGATAGCGGTTTATTCTCCTTCTCCTTTCGGCAATTATTTCATTTAAGTTTTTATTAGCCATGATAACTTCCGGACCTGGAGCTAAAAATTTAAATAATGCAGGCTCTTGATATTTCAAATAATATTCACCATTTCCTTTATGTATCTGATACATCTCTTTTAAGTCTTTTAATAGTGCTGTTTTCATGTTTACTCATAGATCTGATTAAACTAAGTTATGCTTTCCATGGGGAAATTTTAATAATCGCTATCAATATTACGTATGAGGGATATAAAGTAAAATGATAAGCATCATGTTTTGATAATTTTACGTTTAGTAACGCTAAGGTGATTTGAATGTTTAATACCCTTTGCCTTGTATCTTATAGTTTATTTAATTTGAGCTAAACAACCCAAAATGTATATTTTAACCTTGTGAAGGTAGGCTAGCCCGGCGCAATCCAAATGCAGGACTGCCTTTAGTTTCTTTACAAAACTGGTTTAAACTATTTTAAGAAAGCGCATCAATGTCAACTTGGGCTGTTCTGGCTTATTGGTTTCTGTACGAAAAATCAAGCTATCTAATCTCAGAGCGTAGACAAAATAACACCCCGGCCCCGATTATTTTTAGGACTATCAGTACAATTTCTTGAAAAAGTTGAACACGGAAAGTGACTTTTTAAAATTTAGGGTGTCTTAAGTGTGTAAGTCATTTGGAGTTATCCATTTTAAAGAGATATTCATGAACTGGCCTTTTTTAAGGTCGCCTTATCAGTCGGTAGCTGTATCCCCATACATCTACTGGCTAGATTTGGTAAAATCTACAAAATGCATGCAATGAAAACGACGAAAGAATTTGATGATAGATAGCGTAGTTAGTTGGGTTGATTTGGGTCTCTGTAAGAACGCAAAAATTTCCAAAAGAGGCCCATATCTCAAGGTTTCCTTAAATTGTTGACATTTACCAATTGACCAATACAAACCAAAGTAGATGGTGACCATACTTAAAAATTTAATTCTTGTATTAATCGGGGATCGATACAAGTCTGATTTAACAAAGGATAATCCTTATCGGGGCCTTAGTGATGAGGAATTGGTCAAAACCATTATTGATACAAAAAACACCCTCTTATTCGGAATTATTTACGACCGCTATGCAAATAAGATCTATACCAAATGTACCGGTTTTTCGAGGTCTGATGATGAAGCTGCAGATCTTACTCAGGATGTTTTTCTCATGATATTCGTTAAAATGGGAAGTTTTAAAGGCTACTCCAAATTTTCAAGTTGGGTATATGCTTTAACCTATAATTTTTGTGTCAACTATGTGAATAGGAATAAAGCGCACAAAATGAGTGAGAAATCAGAAAAGCTGGATGCCAATGATCATGGGATGTCTATTAATGTAGAGGACAGAAGCCTGTTCCAGATGCGCTCGGATAGGCTAAAAAGAGCATTGGAAAAGATAGCCCCGGAAGATAAAGCCATCTTGCTGCTGAAATATCAGGATGATGTTCCCATCAAAGAACTTTGTGCCATTTTGGATATTGGTGAAAGTGCGGTGAAAATGCGCCTGAAAAGAGCGAAAGCAAGATTAGTAGAAACCTATAATGCAAACTTATAATGGCAGATAAAAGCAATAATCCATTTAAAGATCTGGGCAAACTTATCAAAGATGCGCCCCCTAATCTCAAATCAAAGGTGATGAACGATGTTGCCACTGCCAAGCTTATCATGGATCTGGCCTCGCTGTTTACCCTAAACGTCAAAGAGGCGTTATCCGGAATGTTTAAGACCCGTCGTAAAAACTAATATATAACTATCTAATCTCATTAAAATTATGGAATCAATAGGAAGCTTAGCATCAGAATCCCTCAAATCTATCTTTCAGGATATCGTCTCTGCACTCCCCGGCATTATAGGAGCAATCATCGTATTGCTGCTGGCATGGCTCATTATTAAGATCACATCATTTATTTTGAAAAAGATCTTTCGTATCGCAGGGATTGAAAAGGTCTCCGAAAAAATAAACAAGGCCAAATTATTTGGAGAAGAAAGTAAAATAAAAGTAGATGTGTCCAGGATATTATTGGGCTTTGTAAAAGGGATCTTATGGATCACTTTTATCATGGTAGCTGCTGAAGTAATGGGATTAACGATTGTTTCTACCGAGATCTCAAACCTGTTGCACTATTTGCCTATTCTGCTTAGTGCCGTTGTCATTTTTATGATCGGAATGTTTGCCGCCAAACTGATACGCAAAGCGCTGGTGGCTATATTCGAATCCACAGGGATGAGTGGATCAAAGATAGTTAGTAGCATTGTCTACTATATAATCATCGCTTTTGTATTGGTCACCGCGTTGAACCAGGCCGGGATAGATACGGCAATTATCACTAGCAATATTACCCTGATCATAGGAGCCTTTCTCCTCGCTTTTGCTCTGGGATTAGGTTTGGGATCCAGGGAAGTAGTAGCAGACCTGCTCAATACATTCTATGCACGTAAAACATATGCCGTAGGAGATTCAATTAAAACAAAAAAAATAGAAGGAACCATAGAGTCCATCGAAGGAATCTCGGTAACTGTAAAAACAGCCAAAACTAGGGTAGTGATCCCTATAAAGGATCTGGTTCAAAATAAAGTAGAAATTAAATAGTACAAAATAACGGGCTGCTGGCAGGGCCATAAGGTGCGTTATGAATAACTATAATCAACAATTTGTATAATTAAAAATAGAAACTAAAAATGGGAAAATTTGAAATTAAAAAAACGAAATCGGGTAAGTGTAAGTTCGATCTGAAAGCTTCGAACGGACAGGTGATTTTAAGTAGTCAAAGCTACAAATCTATTACGGGTTGCCACAACGGGATCAATTCGGTTAAAGTAAATGCCAAAGATGATCAAAGGTATGACCGTAAAACAGCCAAAGATGGCAGTCCTTATTTTAATTTAAAGGCCAAAAACGGACAAATTATAGGGACCAGCGAAATGTATAGCAACACTTCAGGAATGGAAAATGGGATCGCTTCTGTAAAGAAAAATGCTGCCGGAGCCACCATTGAACACAAGTAATGGAAATTAATAGGAATTCAATGAAAAAAATGAAAACAATGAAAACAAACACAATGAAAAAATCACTATTGTTAGCTCTTTTTGTTTTGGGAGGTGTCTGCACCTACGCCCAAACCAAAGAAGAATTAAATGCAGCAAAGGCAAGTAAAAATGATTCCATAGCTGCCATTCAGGGGAGGGTAGACGATATCCAGGCCAAGATAGATGCTTTACCGGGATGGAAGGTTGGCGCTTTTGGAACAATAGGGGGTAGTTTTTCCGGGTTTAATAATTGGTATGCCCAGGCATCACCCAATAACTCGGCAGGTACTATTGGTTTTACCGTTAACGGTTTTGCCAATAGGAATGAAAGCAAATACTTCTGGAGGAATGCCCTTACGCTTAACCTTAATTGGGTAAAATTTGATGATAAGGACGATCCCAATGACCAAACTGGTTTTAGACAGGCCACAGATGTATTTAATCTTTCTTCTTTATACGGACGAAAATTGAGTGAAAAGTTTGCTATATCCGGGCTTATGGAATACCGAACCACCATTTTAAGCAACTTTAATGATCCGGGGTATTTGGATCTGGGTGTAGGTGCAACCTGGACTCCTGTAAAGGATCTTTTTGTAGTGATCCATCCATTGAACTACAACTTTGTTTTTAGTAGTGGAGACGCAATTTTCGAATCTTCATTGGGAGCCAAGATCGTTGCGGATTACAGCAAGGACTTAGGTCCTGTCAACTTCAAAACAAATATGTCCATCTTCCAGAGTTACAAGAGTTCCAACTTGTCAAACTGGACCTGGACCAACTCTTTCAGTTATACCTTATGGAAAATGATAGGGATTGGGTTTGATTTTGGCCTGAGAAATAATAAACAGGAAGCTCTTAATTATGCACTTACTACTTTGGGAGATACCACTGCTACATTTGATAATATTGATAACGACCTTCAAACGTATTATACCTTAGGATTGAGTTATAAGTTTTAACCAAACAAGAACCTGTAGGAATTTCATTTATTAACTAAATATTTATATTAATCATTTAAACTAGTAGAACTAATGCTAAAAGAATTTAAAAATTTTATTATGACGGGCAATGTAATTGATTTTGCAGTTGCTGTAATTATGGCCGGGGCTATAGGCCTTGTTATTAATGGCTTCGTAGCCGACATTATTATGCCAATAGTTGGAGAATTTGCGGGAGGTGTAGATTTTGCCAATTTAAAATACGTCCTCACAGAGGCTTCTGGAGTTGAGGGAGAAGCAGGCTTTGTTGCTGAAAATGCAATTCGATGGGGTGCCTGGGTAAATACCATTGTTAATCTCCTTATTGTGGGATTTGTAATGTTTCTTATTGTTAAGGCATATAACAAAACAAAAACACCTCCACCACCTCCGGCACCATCGGGTCCTTCACAAGAAGAGCTCCTGGCAGACATACGAGACCTATTGAAGAAGTAGTAGAAGCTGCTTTCAAAGGAAGAAAAAGAACACCCCTGCACATTTTAGTGCAGGGGGTTTTTTGTTAGGCACTCTTATAATGAAAGGCAATCTGGCCCAATTGTCCAATGATTTTTATAGAGTCTTTCATGGAGAGTTTAGAACCATCCGCATGAATCCATCTTTTTAATGGTTGTTCACAAATAAGGTCTTTCGCCTTATCTTTCCCGTAGAATTTTTTCATCCGCATAAAGATCTCAACATCAAAC
>CAMYJF010000068.1 GCA_947258555.1 uncultured Eudoraea sp.
ACCGTGGTTGGCACGGCCACTTTTGGCTTCCCTGCGTGCATGAATTGCAATAAGGCCATCTGTGCCGTAGCATCCTGGCATGCAACCCTATCCGGGGCAAAATCTACATAATCCTTACCTCTTTGATATGCCTGAGCTGGAATTCCATCCCATAAATGCGCATAGAGGATCTTTTCTGCCAATGTGAGGGGTTTACCCACGACCTCGCGCGCTTTATTCACGCGATCGCCAAATTGTGCGTACACTTTTTGGATCATGTCTAAATCAAAAGCCATATTGTGATCTTTTAGTTTGAAGTGGCCCAAAAATACTAAAACCAAGAGGTTTATAAAACTTTTGAGGCTCGAGGCTTAACGGAATTCCGAAAACGTGAAATCCGGCAACCAAAAATTACCGAAGTCTTATTTTAAACTATAAAATATTATGATCTAAAATATAAATAAGTATAAAAAATAATTATAGCAGCTGTTTGATCAGGGTTTCTTGTGTAATGCCCTCAGCCTCAGCCTTATAATTTTTGATAATTCGGTGTCGAAGGATGCCATAAGCCACTGCCTGAACATCTTCGATATCTGGTGAGTACTTACCTTGTATGGCTGCATGCGCTTTTCCGGCCAAAATCAGGTTTTGTGAAGCCCGGGGTCCTGCACCCCAATCTACATACTGCTTTACGTAATCGGAAGCAGAATCCAGACCCGGACGGGTACTGTTTACCAAATTTACCGCATATTCCACTACATTGTCTGGAACAGGTATACGTCTAACCAGGTGCTGTACTTCGAGGATCTCTTCTGCCGATAATAAAGTATCTACCTGGGGAAATTCATCATTGGTTGTTGTCTTAACCACCTGGATCTCCTCTTCCACCGAAGGATATTTCAATTCTATCGCAAACATAAAACGGTCTAACTGGGCTTCCGGGAGGGGATAGGTTCCTTCCTGTTCTATAGGATTTTGTGTGGCCAGAACAAAGTAAGGCAAGGACAGTTTGTGTCGCTGACCCGCTATGGTTACCGCACGTTCCTGCATAGCTTCCAACAAGGCAGCCTGCGTCTTAGGTGGGGTACGGTTTATCTCATCCGCTAAAATGATATTTGCAAAGACAGGTCCTTTTATAAACTTAAAATTCCGATTTTGGTCGAGGATCTCACTTCCCAAAATATCGCTTGGCATTAAATCGGGTGTGAATTGAATACGCTTAAAATCAAGACCCAACGTTTGGGCTATGGTATTCACCATTAAGGTTTTTGCAAGTCCGGGAACTCCAATGAGTAGGGAATGGCCTCCAGAATATATTGATAGTAGAATTTGATCGATGACCGCATGTTGCCCTACGATGATCTTTCCGATCTCTTTTTTTAGTGCCTGGTGTTTCTCCACCAAACGTTGCATCGCTGCCACATCGGACATGGTTATTGTTTTATCCAGTTGTTTGCAAATGTACAGCTCTTATTCTCTTCATTAACACTCACATAGGTTTCTTCTATGTGCTCGGCCATCCATTCTTTTATGGTATTAAACTGTTTCTCACGTAATGCTAATTCCTGGATCTTAAGATAATCCTGTGCAAAATCTGCCACATGCTCATCAAATCTATTAGACACCTGAAGGATCTTGTAAGAAGGCGGGCCACCCCTTGGATCCGGTTCAAGGATCGGATAAGAGACTTCGTTGTCCGTGAGATTGCGTACCTGGTTGTACAAGGTAGGATCCATTTTGGTTAATTCAAACCTGCTGTCAAAATTGATGGGATTACGAAGCAGTCCGCCGTCAAATTTTGTTTCTTTTTGATCAGAAAAATTCAAAGCTGCATCAGCAAAGGAATATTTTCCAGCTAATATGTGCTGACGCACGCTGTCTAATTCTTTTTTTGCAGCGTCCACAGCAATTTGCGGGATTTCGGGCTGAATTAGAATATGTCTGAGATCCAACTCCTGTCCTCTTATTTTTTCGATATAAATAATATGATAGCCAAATTCTGTTTCAAACGGATCTGAAATCTCACCTTCCTGTAAACTGAAGGCAACATCCTTGAATTCCTTTACAAAAGGTGTTTCCCGTGTCATGCTATACGCGCCACCCTTTGATTTAGAGCCCGGATCCTGAGAATATAAAATTGCTTTTACACTAAAGCTTGCATCATTATCTTCCACATCTGCCTTTATCTCCCTAAGCTTATCAATTGCGCGCTGCTTTTCTACCTCAGGGATCTTTGGTGTTTTTACGATCTGGGCAATTTCCATTTCAGCCCCAAACACGGGCCGCTCATCTTCGGGGATCTTAAAAAAGAACTGACGGATCTCCTCTGGGGTAACCTCGATCTCCCCAACGATCTTTTGTTGCATTTTCTGCGATAACATCTGCAACTTATTGATCTTATAAAGCTCTTCCCTAAATTCCTCTACGGTTGTTTTATTATAGAATTTGAGCACCTTATCCATAGATCCTACTTGCTGGATGAGCTGCTGGATCTGGCGATCGCTGGTTGCATTTACTTCATCGTCAGAAACCAAAATACTATCCTGAACTGCCTGATGCGCGTAAAGTCGGTCTTCCATTAATTTCCCCAGTAAGCCGCAACGTGTGATATCTTCTGATGAAGCCCCCTGATTTTTTAGATCGATCAAAGTTTTTTCAATGTCTGAGTCGAGGATCACATAATCTCCTACAACGGCTGCTATGCCATCTATTTTAACCCGCATGGGCGCTGCCTGAGTAGTGACAGTTGGCTCTTCGGGCGGTTCGACTTGCGGGTCAGGTAATTGCTCCGGATCTTGGGACCAGAGCGTCAGAAAACAAAAAGAAAATACAACGGATAGAATTTTACTGTTCAGATGCATACACTTCAAATTCATTATTTTTTGTTGCCTCATCAATAATCTCGATTTCCAATTGTTTCAAGTAATCCTGCTTGCGTCGATTCCGCAGTACCTGGTTAATTGTTTCCGAGATGTAGGAGAGTGGGGCCACATCGTTAACTTGTAACACCCCATTAATTCTGGCCAAATATACCCCCATTGAATCCTCCAATTCAAAAAATTGTGAATTTTTTAAGTACCTGCTTTCATTATCTACGGTCAAAGGTGGTATTTCTTCTATCACGCGACTTGCAGGTATCCACAGCGAATCATTAAAATTAAGTTTACGGAATTGTACCCCTACAGAATCAAGATAGTCCACATCTTCGTCTTCAAACCGCTTCAATCTGCGTATAACTTCTGATTTATTTAAAAAGGGTTTTGGGAGTTCAATAAAACGGATCTGGACGATCTTCTCCTTAAGCTTGAAGTTTTCTTTTTTTTCTTCGTAAAAGGCCTGCATTTCCTGGACTGTGATTAGCGTATCTTCACCCTGGGCAGCCAGCGCTTCTTTGTAGGCACCGGTATATAAGTCAGTCCTGTAGTTAGCTACAAGGCGTTCAAAATCTTCAAGTTTAGATTCTGGTAGGTTGATCTGAGCCTTTGAAACTAGCAACTGTTTTACAGCCCAGTTATTTATGAAGTCAGAAACAAATACGGCACTGTCTTCTCTTGTACCACGGATCTCCAAGAGGGCTTCTATCTCATCTGCATAGAGATAATTCTCTCCAACACGTGCAACAACTTCCCGCTCCTGACGATTTTTTAATAATAAGGTACAAGCGGACATAAGGATCAAAATACCGATCCCAATACTTACATTCAATACGTGTTCCCCTTTGGACTTTGTCCGAGCCATTGGGCAAAAATATAAAAACCTTCAAGGCGGACAAGGAATGTAACATCTGATTAACACCCTCCTTATCGGTAAACAGCACCTATTTTAGTACATTAGTATGAACTAATACCAACGTCATGAAATACACAACTAAGATCAAAGTAAACCTGCCCCGTGAAGCACTTGTAAAAAAGCTGGACAATCCCAATAATATGAAGCATTGGCAGCGTGGACTAACGCACTACAAAGAACTCTCGGGCACCCCCGGAGAGGAAGGTGCTCAGATGGAACTACACTATGACATGGGGAAGCGAAAAATGGTAATGGTAGAGACCATTCTCAAAAGTGATTTCCCGAATGAATTCCATGCCACATATGATGCCAAGGGCGTACACAATATTCAGAAGAGCTTTTTTCATGAGATCGATGAAAATACGACGGAATGGGAATCCCAAGCCGAATTTCAATTCGACAGCTTTTTTATGAAAATGATGGGCTTCTTTATGCCGGGAGCTTTTAAGAAGCAGTCTATGAAATATGCGATGGATTTTAAAGCCTTTGCAGAAGATGGCGTCTCTGTTGCGCCGAAAACAGAATCAAATTGGGAGGAAGAAGAATAAAACTAATCTGGGATTTTCGGGGTCCGGATGCAGCGAAAACTGCAGCACATCACGAACTTCATTTAAAAGAGTTTTCCCTTGCGTCAGATGAGAAGGAAGCTGAGACCGGACATGTGATCCTCAGTGAATTTCATTCAACTGCTTTTCTGGTAGTAGATGAGGCGCAGATGATTGCTGTGAGGGATAAATTATTACCGCACCGAGGAGAATATATAAATACATAAGTTTTCCGGTATGAAAACTCAATTCATTTGGTACTCAGCACTCTGGATACTACTTGGGGCTTGTTCGGGTCAGGTATCTCCTAAAGATCCCATTGAACATGTTTTGGCTTCAGAGGATCCCAGGATAAAATCAGTCATGGAGAAACTGGATGCTCATGAAATCCAGATCCTTTTTACGCAGATCGACCGTTCCGGGGACAGTATTACCCTGACTGATCATAGCTTCCAAATTGATGAAGAGGCCTATTTCTACCCGGCGAGTACAGTGAAATTTCCGATCGCCGTTTTGGCGCTTGAATACGTAAATGAACTGAAGGAATTAGATCTGAATACGTTGTTCTATGTAGAAGGTGACACAATTGAAACAACAGTAGCAGCAGAAGTCGCAAAGGTTTTTGCAGTAAGTGACAATGAGGCTAACAATAGGTTCGTCGAACTTTTAGGACAGGACCGAATCAATGAACGTTTGCAAAAAAAAGGGATAAAGCCTGTTCGTATTGCACACCGTTTATCTACCTCCAATGCCGATGAAGTAGTCACTAAACCCCTGATCGTTTATTTAAATGACAGTACAACTAAGTCTATGGGGTCCAGCACTAATGCTCCCCCTCAGGACCTCCGATTGAAAAAAATCATAAAAGGTTCCGGATATATTGATGAGGATACACTCATTGGAGAACCTTTTGATTTCAGTCAAAAAAATTACTATCCGCTTATTGCTCAACACGCTACTTTAAAGCGGGTGCTATTCCCGGAATTATTTGACAGCTCTCAACAGTTTGGCTTGGATGAAGAAAGTAGACTTTTGCTCCTCAACGCTATGAAAAGCAGACCCAGGGAGCTTGGTTATGATCCTGAAATATACTATGATAGCTATGTAAAGTTCTTTCTATACGGAGATTCTGAATCCCCTTATCCGGAAAACATAGAGATCTATAATAAGGTGGGCTACGCTTACGGTACCCTCACGGATTGCGCTTATATCCGTGATGTAAAGAACGATGTGGAGTTTTTGCTCACTGCTACCCTTTTGGTAAATAGCAATGGCGTATTCAATGACAATGACTATGAATATGAAAAAATTGGCATACCCTTTCTTGCTGCACTTGGGCAAGAATTATACGATTTAGAGTTACACAGAAAAGAATAAATCATGAGTGAACTAACATTTGATTCGTTTACAAAAAAGATCTACATCAAAACGTCAAAGGAAAAAATGTACTGGTGTTGGGGCAGCCCCGAAGGGATCGCTTCCTGGTTCCTGAGCAGTGCGGTATACGTAGATCCTGAAGGGAATACCAGGCCTTCTGATGAGCTTATCCAGGCAGGGGATTCCTATACCTGGAAATGGCATAACTGGGATAGTGAGGAAAAAGGAGAGGTCATACAGGCTAACGGCACCGATTATATCGAAATCTCCTTTGCGGAAGTAAGCAAAGTATCTGTGCTTATTGAACAACATGGCGATTCTGTTTTGCTGTCCTTAAAACAATTTGAGATCCCAACAGATGATAAGAACAAGCTGAATATCCATTACGGATGCAGCAATGGATGGACCTTCTGGCTTGCGAATCTTAAAGCATACCTGGAACATGGTATCCTGTTAAACGAAACGGAATTTGATCTGACAAAAGTCCCTTTGGCGGGCTATGAATTTGTGAATATGTAATTTCGGAAAACAGGAAAAAAAGAAGCACCGCCGAAGCGGTGCTAAAAAACAAACAATATAAATAAAACAACCTATTTTGGCATTACAACGTCTTCTATGATGTGGATTACACCATTAGAAGCCATTACATCGGTCTGAGCGATTTTACTGTAATTTCCGTTCTGATCTTTTAGATAGATACCATCTTCTTTCTTTTTGGCCATTAATGTGGCTCCATTAAGCGTGGTCAATGTGGCTGATCCATTACCTGCAGTCAGGGCGTTTACAACATCTGTTGCTGTTAATTTACCTGCAACAACATGATAGGTAAGTATTCCTGCTAAGGCATCCTTATTTTCAGGCTGTAACAATGAACCCAGTGTGTCCGGATCAATTTTGGCAAAACCTGAGTTAAGAGGTGCGAATACTGTGAAAGGTCCTTCCCCTTGAAGAGCTGAAACAAGGTCTGCTGCTTGCAGGGCGGTAACCAGGGTTGAAAAGTCGTCTGTAGCTACGGCGATATCTACAATATCTTTATCAGCCGTTTGTGCAGTCGTTACTTGTGCGGCCAGAAATATGGCCAGGGACGTAAAAATTAAGAGTGCTTTTTTCATGATTTAAATTTTAGATTTACTTTTAGGTGAATTACTCGTTTAATATTCTTTGTCTTATTTACACGGACATATACCCTTTGGATGAGCTGGGCGATATTTTATAATATCTTTAACATTGAGCATGAGTACCACACCTAAAGAAATCCCTTTTATATCCGCCTT
The DNA here is from genome assembly GCA_947258555.1 of uncultured Eudoraea sp. Taxonomy (GTDB): domain Bacteria; phylum Bacteroidota; class Bacteroidia; order Flavobacteriales; family Flavobacteriaceae; genus HDS-28. The sequence continues at coordinate 6,965 of CAMYJF010000068.1, forward strand.
GAAAAAGGGCGATAAGCGTGCGCTCTATTCTTTATATGATATGTATTCCGGTAGTATATATGGTGTAATTCTGCGGATTGTCAGTAATGAGGATGAGGCCAAGGATGTATTGCAGGAAACCTTTATTTCCATCTGGAAAAAGATCCATATGTATGATGAATCAAAGGGAAGGTTTTATACCTGGGCCTACCGGATTGCAAAGAATTTAAGCCTAAATCGTATTAGAAATAAAAAAAGGTTCATCCAAATCGAAGATTCGGGTGTATATAAG
>CAMYJF010000069.1 GCA_947258555.1 uncultured Eudoraea sp.
GATTCTAACTCCCGTCTACGAGCCGTCATACAAAATGCCAAGTCCCTCAATATGCCTAAAGACAATATTGAACGGGCTATTAAACGAGCAAGCGATAAGTCGCAGGGAGATTTTAAAGAAGTGCTGTTTGAAGGCTATGCGCCACACGGAATAGCCATCCTTATAGAAACGGCAACCGACAATAATACGCGCACTGTAGCTAATATCAGAAGTTATTTTAATAAGTGCAACGGTAATCTGGGTACTTCAGGTTCTGTTGAATTTATGTTCGACCACAGCTGCAGCTTCATCATAAACCCGGAAGGGATAGACGCTGAAGACTTGGAATTAGAGCTTATTGATTTTGGAGCCGAAGAAGTCTTTACGGATGAAGATGGCATTCACATTTATGCGCCTTTTGAAAGTTTTGGCGGTATACAAAAAGAGTTGGAAAACAGGGGTATTGAGATCATTTCCTCAGGTTTCGACCGTATCCCGCAGGTTACCAAGGAGTTGAACCCGGAACAGACAGAAGATGTTGAAAAACTCTTGGAAAAGATCGAAGAAGATGACGACGTTCAGAATGTATTCCACAGCATGAAAGAAGGCTGAATTTCCCTTTCCTAAGTCTAGTTATAGATACCCGTCGGATAATATAATCCGGCTTGCATTCCAATTTACTTTAGCAATTTGGCCCTCCAATGACATAAATCATTGTTCTCCTCACGTTTGCAACCTATATTCATTTCTGTGTTTAGAATTACCTCTTGTAGAGGTGATTATGAAGGGAATTAAGAACCAAAAAAAATGACTATGAAAACAACGACTTTACCTATTTGGAGAATTTTGAGCATATTTCTAGCCCTTTTTGTATTGGCATGCTCTTCTGACGATGACGATGAAAAAGTAGATCAGGGGCCCGATTTTGCTATTAGTGCATTGGCGGGTACCTGGAATGCCACAGAGATATCATTTTCCTACTCCGGTCCACTACCTGCACCAGAACCCAGTTTCTACCAGGTGGTTGCTGAAGGTGGCAGCGGGGTTTTGACTGTTCAGAGCAGCGGACGGTTTACATTGGAGGTAACCCCTAACGGACAATCTACTGAAAGTTTTAGCGGTCGGATGTATTTTGAGGATGGGGAGTTCTTTTCCATCCAGTTTGATGATGACCCACCGAACGATCCTACTTATTTTGGTGCTACTTTGAGTGGAAATACCTTTTCACTTAACGGTGGCCCTGATACAGCTGAATGGGATTTTGATGGAGATGATAATGATGAACCGGCAAGTGTCAGCCTAGTGTTTGTTAAAGCATAAAACCTATTGGTAATAAAAGAAAAGGCCTTTAAATAAAAGGCCTCTTCTCGGTTGCTAGAGCGGCTAGTTAACGCTCTATGAATTATCGTATATCCAATGCATCAGTTAACCTAACTTGATGTTAAATCATATTTTAACCTGCAATGGAAAATGCAAAATAGGCTAAATTAGGACATGCTCCCCTGCCTATTCGATGAAGTTCATAGTTAATAGGTAAAACCACTGAAATGTTGATATTCAATCTGTATTTGGCCAACTATTTTCAGGGATCTTGCCACGGACATCCCCGAAGAAATTCTTTAAACGGGGGAGGTCTTCTTCGTATGTGCCGGAAGGGGTAAAAGGCTCGGCGATCCTGACACATTTTTTACCAAAATCAAAAGCAATCATGACCAGCGGCACCTCAGCTGCGATAGCCATATAGTAAAAGCCGGTTTTCAGGTCGGTTACTTTCTTACGCGTCCCTTCCGGGGCCAGGGCCAGTCGGAATTCCTCCCGCTCCTTAAAGAGCGTTGCCACAGCTTCTACCGTATTGCTGCTCTTGCTACGGTCAATAGGCGCTCCTCCCATCCACTTGAAAAACCAACCAAAAGGCGGTTTAAACAAGCTTTTCTTTCCGATATAATTGATGGGCACATTGAGGACACTTCGCACGACCAGGCCCAGCGTAAAATCATGCCAGTGCGTATGTGGTATCACAATTATGATGCACTTTTTTAGCTTTGGCAACTCCCCTTCAAGGTGCCAGCCCATGAGTTTATAATAAATGAATTTGGCAAGGGGGTGCATGGATTGTTAGTTCTTAGTTGTTAGTTCTTAGTTCTTGTTTGTTAGTTCTTGGTTGTTGGTTCTTGGAGGTTGAGAGTATTAATTATGAGATTTCTCAATCGCTGCTTCGCAGCTCATTTCGAAATGACATGTTTTCATTAGGATTTCCTAGTCATTTCGAACCGAGTGAAACGAGTGTGAGAAATCTCATGAAGGCTGTACAAACCCCTAAATCTTTCTGTAGATCTCCTTCAGGGTTTCTGCGCACACTTTTTCCTGCCAGTTTTTTCCTAATGCATTCTCCCATAAAGGTGTCATGCTTAGTGCAACGCGGATCATGGTATCCATTTCTGCTTCAGAAATATCAGCGCAAATGCCGGTTGGTAGCTGTATATCCTGCTTATCCATCATGGCGTGAAAAAGGGCTACACCTTCGGGATAGTAGTCACTCAAATGATTAAATACCAAACAATTAGCTAAACCGTGCCGTATCCCTTTTACATAAGACAGTCCGTAACTAACCGCATGCGCCACGCCTACCTGGGAGAAAGCAATACTCATTCCCCCGTGCCAGGATGCCATCATTAATTGCTCCTGTTTTTCCTCATCTGATCCCTCTTCTAGAAAGACTTTTTTACAGAGCTCATAGGCCTTTTCGCCATAACTTTTACTGAATTCATTCAGATAAGTCCCTTCCAAAGATTCCACACAGTGGATAAAACAATCCATGCCGGTATAGAACCATTGGTCATGGGATACACCATCCGTAAGATCTGGATCCAGGATCACCTGGTCAAAAGGCGTATGGTCTGAATTGATCCCTAATTTTTTTTCCGGCCCCATCAATACCGCAGTGCGCGAAACCTCGGCGCCTGTACCGCTGATCGTAGGAATGCCTAAATGATATACCCCTTCCCTGCTTATAAGATCCCAGCCCTGGTAATTGGCTGAAGTACCTTTATTAGTCAGCATTACCGCAACGGCTTTTGAAAGATCCATTAAAGTGCCTCCTCCGATACCGACAATCCCTGAGGGTAATTCTTCGTAATCCTCTTTGATCAAAGCGACCAGCGCATCTACCTGGGTCGTTTTGGGTTCCTCTTCTGCTGAAATAAATATGATCCGGTCATTGAAGAGTAAGGGCAAACGAGAAGCCAGTGCCTTCCCTTCAAAAACATCATCTACTAAAAAGATAACGGGGGCTTCTGAATTCTTTCGTTGCGGCAATAAGATATCACCAAGCTGACTAAAGCTCCCGCGGCCATAAACGACATGCTTCACTAAAGGAAAATTACCATGGGTGGTAATCTTTGCCTTGGCAGGGGAACCGGATGTACTTTGTTTTGTTTCCATTTAAGTGAGGTATGGTAAAATTTCAGGGAGTGAATTTAACGTTAAATGACTGTTGTCGTGCTCATCATCTGATACCACTTCGTGTACCCAGGTAGTATGAAACGGGACATGAACTGCCTGAGCTCCTATGTTTAAGATAGGTAAAATATCCGACTTCAATGAATTGCCGATCATCAAAAAATTTTCTGTTGGGATCTCAAGATGTTCCAATAAATTGAGATAATTCTGTTCTTTTTTATCGCTGAGAACTTCTACATGATGAAAGTACCTGCTCAATGAAGATTTCTCCAATTTTCGTTCCTGATCTAACAGATCGCCTTTTGTGAGGACAATAAGCCTGTATTTGTTTTCCAGTGATTTTAATACCTCTTCAACCCCGGGCAGTAACTCTACCGGTTTGGCTATCATATCTTTCCCGATCTGTAAGATCTCATCAATGGTCTTTTGTGCGATCTGATGATTAGAAAGATCGAGGGCCGACTCGATCATGGACAGTACAAAACTCTTGATCCCATATCCATAGTGTTCCAGGTTATTGATCTCTATCCTGAAAAGCTCCTGGTCTACCTTGTTCTTTGTCTCATAGTGCTCTAACAGGTCGGCGAACTTTTCTTCGGCCTCCCGAAAATAAGTCTCGTTCACCCAGAGCGTATCATCTGCGTCGAAACCAATTACATCTATATGGCTGAAATCTACGTCCATGCAGCCTTTGCTCTTTCAAGGTCTTCCGGCGTATCTATCTCAATACCCGTCACCTCTGATTCAACCATTTTTATCTTTTTGCCGTGTTCCAGAAATCTTAAAGCCTCAACTTTTTCGGCTGCTTCCAGCGGACCTATCGGTAATGTCGTAAAGTCTTTTAACGCTCGTTTCCTAAACGCATAAATGCCCTTATGTTTAAAAACTGCTACTTCCCCATCGGAGCGGTTATGCGGTATTGGTGAACGTGAAAAATACATGGCAAAATCCTCTTGATCTACGATCACTTTTACTGTATTCGGATTATCGATCTCTTCCTTATTTGTTATCCTAGTCATGATAGATGCCAGGTCGATAACAGCATCCGGGTCCTCTTTAAAAACATCAATAACACGTGCCAGGCTTTCCCGTTCTGTAAAGGGTTCATCGCCCTGAACATTTACGACAATATCCACTTCCATATCGGCAACGGCTTCGGCGATCCGATCACTGCCACAATCGTGCTCCTCATGGCTCATGATCGCTTTTCCTCCAGCATTCTTGATGGTGTCCATGATCACTTCACTATCTGTCGCCACAAATACATCATCAAACAATCCGGTGTTGACAGTTGCTTCATAGGTACGTACAATAACCGGTTTCCCTGCCAGGTCTTGCATTAACTTGGCGGGAAATCTAGTCGCGGCATAGCGCGCAGGAATGACAGCGATTATTTTCATAGGTGCAGTTATCCGCCGGCATTGCGCCTGGGGCGTAATTTGCGGTATATACTAAATATGATAGCCAGGATGATCACAACCATAACGGCTGCAATGATGGGTGCAAAAATTGAGGCGACACTTACTACGGTAGCCGTGCCGGTTTCGATGGTAGAAACCACAGGGTTTGCTACACCTCCTGTGGTAGCTGTTGATGCCAATCTGCTCGCGGCAGAAGCTCCTTTTATAGCTGTAGCTGTGCCCCCTCCGGCTATTATGGCCAGTGACCAGGTAACGACAGGGTCCAGATCGGCCACTGTAGAAACCATTACGGCAGTCCCGGCAATAGCAGCAAGTGGAACAGCCATGCTGTCTAATATATTATCCACCCAGGGTATAAAGTAGGCAAAGATCTCAATGATCGTCGCCGCACCCAGGGTGATCAGGGCAGCCAGACTTCCTATCCATTGCCAATTGTCGTTTAATTCCCATACCCCAAAATAAGAGGCAAGGCTTAAAGCAAATAATGGCAGGAAGACCCGAAAACCAACTGAGGCGGCTAGTCCTACCCCTAAAAAAATACTGATAATCGTCTCTGATGTCATAGCGTTAGTATCCTTACGAAAATAGCCTATTCTCAGTTGACAAAAAAATCGTCTTTGAACCCTATCAGGTATAATTTTTTACGCGCACGGGTTACTGCAGTATACAACCAACGAAAATATTCCCTGCTGAGTCCTTTCGGGAGATAGGGTTGTTCCACAAAAACCGTATCCCACTGACCTCCCTGGGATTTATGGCAGGTGATGGCATAGGCAAATTTGACCTGAAGTGCATTGAAATAAGGATTGTTTTTTACGGACAGGAATTTTTTGTATTTAGACGTCTCATGTTCATAATCTTTGAGCACTTCCTGGTACAATCTGTTCCCGTCTTCATAACTTAAAGAAGGGCTGTTGGCCTTGATCGTATCCAGCAAAAGTACCGTCTCAAATAGTCGTTGGTTCGGATAATCTACCATTTGCACCTTAACTTTAGCAAAACGGAAGCCATAGAGGCTTTTGATCTCAAAGATCTCGAGGATCTCGAGGATATCCCCATTGGCAATAAACCCAGCCTGGGAATTGGGTTGCAGCCAGAAATAATTATTCTTCACTACCATCATAAAATCCCCGGCAGCCAGTTCCTGTTCTAAAAATAAGATCTTGCTCCGGATCTGCTCATTGTACTGATTGGCCCTTTTGTTAGAGCGTACAATAAAGACCGCCTCCTCCTTACCTTCCTTCGTATACGCATCATCAATAGCATCCTGAATGGAATACCCATCAATAAGTCTTACGATATCGGTGTAAGGTTCTACATCGAACTTCAGGGTATCAAATACGCCTTGTTGCAACTGATGTCTTATATAGGTAGCATTTTCCAGTATCCCGGAGTTCAATTCCTGTCGGACTACTTCGTCCAGTTCCAGGCTGATCACTTCCGCATCGAAACGTTGTTCCAGGGTAGCTTTTTGCAAGGCAGGGCTCAACTCCAGATGCACAGGTGGTAATTGGGCCGTATCCCCGATCAGCATAAGCTGGCAACGATGTCCCTTTTGAACATAGGTATACAGGTCTTCCAGGAGGGATCCCTGTTCGTATAGTTTACTGTCCGAAGCCTGATCCGGGATCATGGAGGCTTCATCTACAATAAATATTGTGTCTTTGTGTTTGTTTGGGCCGAGTACAAAAGTAACCCCGCCGCCTTTGTTTTTTCTGGGGACATAGATCTTTTTATGGATGGTAAAGGCCTGTGTTCCCGAGTAATTAGACATTACTTTAGCTGCCCTTCCAGTTGGCGCCATAAGTACGGCCGCTTTCTTGGTTTGCCACAATTGGGTGACCAGAGTACCGATCAAAGTTGTTTTACCAGTTCCGGCATAGCCTTTTAACAGAAATATAGTATCTTTTTTAGCCGATAGTGTGAATTCTGTTATGAGCTGTAACGCCTTTTCCTGCTTAGGTGTAGGTACATGTGGAAACTTTTCAAGAAGTACAGCCAGAAAGGCTTTTGTAGTCAATTGGGTCATAAGCCTTTATTCTAGGGGCGTTTTTTAGTGAAAAACTTTTACGATTGAAAAAAAATTGTAGATTTGTGAGAACCACTAAATATAAATAACACAAGGTAATAATGAAAACCATTTTACAAGTTGTACTCTGGCTGGTTTGTATACTCATGGGGTATCT
>CAMYJF010000070.1 GCA_947258555.1 uncultured Eudoraea sp.
TTTTTTTACGCTTCCTTCCGTCTTTAAAAAGGCATTCACCTTGAATTTCAGACGTCCTTACTGAAGGTAATGAACCTATCCTTCTCAAAGTGGCCTATTTTCTTGAAAATCAAATGGGCGTATTAAGAATGCATAACGGTAGAAAGATATTGCCGCACATTTTGATCGATTCTCGAATCAATATGGGTGGCTTCTGCTTTTATGAACGTCTCCCCGGTAATATGCTCATATAATTCAATATACCTGTCTGAAACTGATAAGATATATTCGTCGTTCATTTCAGGCAATACCTGGCCGTCTAATCCCTGGAAGCCATTAGATATTAACCATTGGCGAACAAATTCCTTGGATAATTGCTTTTGGGCCTCTCCCCTTTCCTGTCGTTCCTCGTATCCATCGGAATAAAAATACCGTGAAGAATCCGGAGTATGGATCTCATCGATCAATCTGATCTTACCGTCTCTGTCTTTCCCAAATTCGTACTTAGTATCTACTAATATTAATCCGCGTTCGGCGGCTAATTCGGTTCCCTTCCTGAACAATTTATGGGTGTAGTCTTCGAGTTGGGCATAATCCTCCGCACTAACCAGCCCTCTTGAAATAATATCCGAAGCGGAAATATCCTCATCATGATCCCCTTTCTCAGCCTTCGTGGCCGGTGTTATGATAGGTTCCGGAAAAGGGTCGTTGGTCTTTAATCCTTCTGGTAGGGAAACTCCACACAATTCTCGTTTGCCTGAAGCGTATTCTCTGCTGGCATGTCCGGCCATATACCCACGAATGACCATCTCTACCTTAAACGGTGTGCACGCCATACCCACAGCAACATTGGGATCCGGATTTGCCATTAGCCAATTTGGCACTAAGTCTTCAGTGGCCTTCATCATCTTTGACGCGATCTGGTTCAGGATCTGGCCTTTGAAAGGAATACCTCTTGGCATTACCACATCAAAAGCGGATAATCGGTCCGTGGCAACCATAACCAGAATATCGTTTTGCAATGTGTAAACTTCACGAACTTTCCCCTTGTAGACGCCCACCTGGCCGGGGAATTGAAAATGAGTTTCCATCAACGCATCGATCATGGCAACTTAATTTTGATGTTCGATCTTTCTATACGCATCAATCACCTGCTTTACCAGTTGATGGCGAATTACATCTTTGTCGTCCAGGTTAACAAAGGCAATACCTTTTACATTTTTGAGGATCAGCAGGGCTTCCTTGAGCCCTGATAAAACACGTCTTGGCAAGTCGATCTGTCCCGGGTCACCTGTAATAATAAATTTGGCATTCTTACCCATTCGGGTAAGGAACATTTTCATTTGAGCATGCGTTGTATTCTGTGCTTCATCCAGGATCACAAATGCATTATCAAGCGTACGCCCTCGCATAAATGCCATAGGCGCTATCTGTATCGTACCGGCTTCTAAAAGCTGGGCCAGCTTTTCCGATGGGATCATATCTCTAAGTGCATCGTATAATGGCTGCATATAGGGATCAAGTTTCTCCCTAAGGTCTCCAGGCAAAAATCCTAAATTCTCGCCTGCCTCTACAGCCGGCCGGGTAAGGATAATTCGCTTTACCTCTTTATTCTTCAGCGCACGAACTGCCAAAGCAACTCCGGTATATGTTTTTCCGGTTCCTGCAGGTCCGATCGCAAATACCATATCATTACTGCCAATAGCATCAACTAATTTACGTTGGTTTACCGTCAACGCTTTTATGTGCCGACCATTAACACCGTGCACCAGGACGTCGTCACTGGATTCAGAAGAAGTGTAATCTTCTTTGCCATTGCTGGTCAGGATACGTTCTATGCTATTCTTATTGATCGAATTGTACTTGGCAAAATGATCGCTAAGCATTTGGAATCGTTTCTCAAATTCCTCCAGCTGGTCGTCTTCGCCAAATACTTTGATCTTACTTCCCCTGGCTACGATCTTTAACTTGGGAAAGTACTTTTTAATGAGATCAATATGTTCGTTGTTCTGTCCAAAAAACTCTCTTGGACTAATATCGGTGAGTTCTAACTTAAGCTCGTTCAAATAGAAAAATGGTTAAAAGTGAGGGATGAAATAATCCTGTTTTCCTTCGCTTAATTTTGCGTAATTTTGTTCACAAATTTAACTAAAAAATTGGTTCGAGGCCTTAAAACTCTCATCGATGCTGCATGGCAATCATCACCTTAACTACAGATTTTGGGCATAAAGACCACTTTGTAGGCGCCATAAAAGGCACTATATACCGGGAACTTCCGGAAGCTACAATCGTAGATATTTCCCATGGAATCCGGCCGTTTAATATTCCGGAGTGCGCCTATATTTTAAAGAATTCATACAAAGCGTTTCCCGAAGGAACCATTCATATAGTAGGTGTAGACTCTGAACCATCACCAGAAAACAGGCATGTAGCCATGTTAGTGGATGGACACTATTTTATCAGTGCCAATAATGGTGTGATCAGTTTGATCATTTCAGAGATCAAACCCGAGAAAGTTGTCGAGATCGACATACCAAATCCCGTTCATGGTTCTTTCCCTGTCCTTGATGTTTTTGTACAGGTAGCCTGCCATCTGGCGAGAGGCGGTTCCTTAGATGTTATTGGCAAACCTGCTGTAGTTCTTAGAGAGTTGGTGGAATTTAAACCTCGTATCCTCAATGAAGGCAAAACCATTGTGGGCAGTGTTATCTATATCGATAATTTTGGCAATGTAATTACCAATATTGAAAAACACTTGTTTGAGGCCTATCGGAATGGAAGAGATTTTGAACTGAGTGCCCGAAATAAGATATTAACAGAGATCTACCATACCTATAGCGAAATTATCAATTTTGACCTTGATAAAAATCAGCGTAAAGGGCCGGGCGATCTTCTGGCTCTTTTCAATAGTGCCGGATTTATTGAATTGGCCATTTATAAAAGCGATTCCCAGACAGTGGGGTCTGCCGCCACGCTATTGGGCCTGGAATACAGGGATACTATAAGCATTAATTTTATTTGATCGTCATACCATGCAGACAGTATTCAAACATGAGATCCGACATTTTTTTTCCCATTTGACGGGCTACTTGATCATTGGCCTGTTCTTATTGATAAGCGGATTATTCCTATGGGTGCTTAAAGGTCCTTATAATATTTTGGAGAATGGATTCGCGGACTTAGGAGGATTTTATCTGCTAGCCCCTCTAATTTTTCTTTTTCTCATACCGGCTATTACCATGCGGAGTTTTGCCGAAGAAAAACGTACAGGCACTTTTGAAATACTCATGATCAAACCAGTCTCGACCTGGGAGGTTGTTGCAGGTAAATTCCTGGGATGTGCATGTCTATTACTACTCGCCCTGATTCCTACCTTGAGTTATATATGGACGCTTGCTTCTCTGGTGGTTGACAACAATTCGCTTGACCTAGGCGTGCTGTTAAGCGCTTATCTTGGATTATTTCTTTTAGGATTAGTGTATATCGCTATAGGGCTGTTTCTTTCAGCTATATCTCCAAATCAGGTAGTTGCTTTTCTATTGACCCTGATATGCTGTTGGTTGGTTTATTCGGGGATAGATGGTATTGCTTCTCTATTCAGTGGGAATGTTTATTCGATAATCAGTTCTCTGGGGATGAAATCCCATCTCGAGACTATGGCATTAGGCGTCATCAGTCTCGGTGATATACTCTACTTTTTCAGTTTCATCGGTTTGTTTTTGTACCTAACAAATATTACCATCAAATCCGACCGGCCGTGAAGTATAGATCCGTACTAATTTCCCTGTTACTGGGACTGCTAATCATAATAGGCCTAAATGGACTCACGAGCATTGTCAATCCGAGGGTAGACCTCACAGCAGATAGCCGCTATACACTTTCGGAAACTACAAGGTCATTGACTGATCAGATTGATTCTCCCTTGATCATCGATGTACTGTTGGGCGGCGATTTACCCCCGGAATTCTCGCGTTTGCAAACGGAGGTTTCGCAATTTCTAAATCAGCTTCACACCGAAAATTCCCTCATCAAAATAAACTTTGTCTCTCCGCTCGAGGATGCTGAAAATCGTTCCGCCTTAATAGCAGAGCTGCAATCCCGTGGCTTAACACCTGCCAATGTTTCAGTAGAGGAAGAAGGTAAAACAACCCAGGAGCTTGTGTTTCCCTGGGCAATGGCCAATTACAAGAATCAAACTGTTAGGGTTCCCTTATTGATCAATAAACTGGGATCCACCACAGAAGATAGGATCAATGCCTCTGTCCAGGAATTGGAATATGCCTTTGCCGATGCATTGACTAAACTAACTATTGAAGAAAAGAAGCGAATAGCGATCCTAAAAGGGAATGGACAACTAGATGACATTTACATAGCCGATTTACTTGGCGAATTACGCAACTATTACAACTTAGGGGTGGTCACACTTGACTCTGTTGCCACTAATGCACAAGGCACCCTGGAAAGCCTGAATAATTTTGACATGGCAATCCTGGCTAAGCCGAGCCTTGCCTTTACAGAAGAAGAGAAATATGTGCTGGATCAATTCATAGTTCAAGGAGGTAAGTCTATATGGTTGATGGATGGAGCCCGAATTGAGTTAGACAGTCTGCTAAACGAAACCGGCAGTTCGATCGCGCTTCCTAATGAGCTGAATATTAATGACTTGCTTTTTAGATATGGCGTCCGACTCAATCCGAACCTGGTAAATGACATGTATTGTACACAGATCGTCCTGGCTTCTGGCGAGGGTTCCGGTTCGCAGTACAATCCCCTACCCTGGGTATATCACCCTATGGTTTTTCCGTGGAATGATCACCCCATAACAGAAAATATTGAGGCACTCCGATTCCTCTTCAGCAGTAGTTTAGATACCGTCGAGAGCAGCATGCAAAAGACTGTATTACTCAGGAGCTCACCGCTTTCAAAATCAGAAGGCATCCCAAAGTTGATCAGTTTGGAGCTGTTGAATTCTGCGCCGGACCCGAAAAATTATTCCGGAGGTGGAATGCCACTGGCAGTGCTCCTGGAAGGACCTGTTCATTCGGCATATACAAATAGAATTGCCCCCGTACAATTGAGTGATGTAAAAGATACCGGGCCTGAGAATTCGATTCTGGTCATAGCAGATGGTGATGTCATCAAAAACCAATTGAATGAAGGTCGGCCTATTGAATTGGGATACGATAAATGGACAAATAACTTCTATGGCAATAAAACATTCTTATTGAATGCGATCAATTATATGCTGGACGAAAGAGGTTTGGTGGCTTTGAGAAGCAGGGCTGTTAACATTCCTACCCTCGATCTTCAAAAGGTTGCAGATACACGATCAACCTGGCAAATGATCAACATTGGCGTACCCTTGATGGTATTACTGGGTTTTGGTTTTACATATAAGGCATGGCGAAAACGCAAATATGGTCGATAAGTGTTGATAAGTTTGTTTTAAGGAGTACTACATTTAAAATATATTTGCTTGTTCGCCATTTTCAGGGCATTTGGAAGAAATGAATACATTTGGTGACAGACTAAAATCAGACAGGTGAAATTTATAGTATCAAGTACATATTTATTAAAGAAACTACAGGTCCTTGGAGGTGTTATTAATGCGAGTAATACCCTGCCCATCCTGGATAATTTTCTTTTCGAACTGGACAAAAAAAATCTTCAGGTATCAGCCTCTGATCTGGAGACAACCATGAGCTCGAAACTAGAAGTGGATTCAGGAGATAGTGGTACCATTGCCGTTCCGGCAAAATTGCTCCTTGAAACCTTAAAAACATTTCCGGAGCAGCCTCTGACTTTCCTGGTAGCAGATAACAATACGGTAGAGATCAGTTCTAATCACGGGAAATATGCATTGGCATATGCAGACGGAGCCGAATTCCCCAAGGCTATAGAATTAGCAGAGCCAAGCGCTACTACCTTGCAAGGTGATATCCTGGCGACGGCAATTGCCAAAACCATATTTGCCGCAGGAAATGACGACCTCAGACCTGTAATGAGCGGGGTATTTTTCCAATTCTCTCCGGAGAATCTGACATTTGTCGCTACAGATGCTCATAAATTGGTTAAATATCAACGCACCGATGTATCGGCTTCACAGGTAGCAGAATTCATAATGCCTAAAAAGCCGTTGAACCTTTTAAAAGGAATCCTCCTGGGCAGTGAAGAAGACGTTTTGGTAGAATACAATGATAGCAATGCGAAATTCAGTTTTGACGAAACTGTATTGATTTGTCGGCTTATAGACGGAAAATATCCGAATTATGAAGCCGTGATTCCAAAAGAGAATCCTAATCAACTGACTATTTCAAGAGATCAATTCCTGAGCTCTGTAAAACGGGTTTCTATATTCTCGAATAAAACTACACACCAGATACGCTTGCGTATCGCAGGCGCTGAATTGAATATTTCAGCTGAAGACATTGATTATAGTAATAAGGCGGAAGAGCGCCTGACCTGTGCATACCAGGGTGACGATATGCAATTTCGCTGGAAATGAGTATGCCAAACAGGGCGGGGATCCTCACACCTATGGATGGGCTCGATGAAGGCGAGCATATAACCATGCTGGTCATGCCCGTAATGCTAAATACCTAAAAAGGAATAGAATAGAATAGTATAAAAAAAGAAATCCAACCGTAATGGTTGGATTTCTTTTTTAGATAAAAGGTATTGTCAGAAAGTAACTGGGAGATTCTCCATTACTGGCTCGTACCGCATTTACGATGGGTAAGACAAAGCCTAATATAGCTGCGCCGATCAACGTTAAGATCCCGAGTCCTAACAATAGGATAGCCGGAATAGAAAGAATGATGTACAGTATCAGACTAAGTTGGAGGTTGACGGCGTTTCTTCCGTGCTCGTCCATATCCTGAACCGTGTTCTTGGTAGACAGCCAAATGATCAGAGGGATGATCAGTCCACCAAAACCGATGAAATATGACGATAATTGAGTTAAATGCATTGCTGTCAATAATTGACGGTCTGTACGCATTGTTGTTGTTTGATTGATGACTTCCATTTTTACAATTTTAAGGGTTAGCTGTACTAATATGTAGCAAATATTTTTGTTTTGTTACACTTGGTACTTTTCGTGATATCCAAATCCCTTCTAGGTCTTTTTCTCGAGTTTGCGAAGTTTCTCTCTACTCTTTGCTAATTTTGATTTTAGCTTTGCGATCTTGGCCTTCATTTTTTCCTCTTCCACTTCGGAAAACGAATTTCTAGATCGATTTTTATTTAATTTTTCTTCAAGATTCTTGAGTTTTTGTTCGTCTTTAGCAATGGATCGTTCTTTATTCTTTATGTCCTCTTGGAGATTATCCTTTTCTTTTTGCTTTTTCTCTTTGGCTTTATTCTTTTTCTCTGATTTTCGTTCCTTGCGTTCCGACTTGTCAATTTGTTTCTTGATCTCTTTTGCTTCCTTTTCTATGGAAACCGGTGCCGGTGATGGACGAGATTCCTGGCCTCTAGAATCATTTATTCCAAAAATTAGGATACAAGCTGTTAGTGATACTAGGAATATTTTCATAGTTGCTACTTATTGATAGTAGAAAGATAGTAAAATACTACAATGACCGATTGAAATAATCATGAGACAAGTAGACCGATTTACTTATTTTTACCAAAATGCACCTAATGGTTTCAAATGATACGATCGCTGCACTATCTACAGCACCTGGTATTGGTGCAATTGCCGTAATCCGTGTATCAGGTAATGAAGCAATTGCTATTGCAGAGGGACTATTTCAGCCTTTTCAAAAAAAGAAACTATCTGATCAAAAATCTCATACAATACATTTGGGCTATCTAATTGATGGACAGCATATTATAGATAAAGTATTACTGTTCTTGTTTAAGGGTCCAAATTCGTATACAGGAGAGGATATCATAGAGATTTCATGTCACGGTTCCCGTTATATTCAGCAGGAAATTATCGCACTATTCATAAGAAACGGCTGCCGTTTAGCTCATGCAGGAGAATTTACGTTACGAGCCTTCCTAAATGGAAAAATGGATCTGAGTCAGGCCGAGGCAGTCGCAGATCTAATATCATCTGAGAATGAAGCTTCTCATACACTTGCTATGCAGCAAATGAGGGGAGGCATTAGTAATGAGATCAAAAAACTCAGGGATGAATTAACAGATTTTGCTTCCTTAATTGAACTGGAGTTAGATTTCTCAGGGGAAGATGTAGATTTTGCAGATACAGAACGACTAAAAGAATTGGTTTCAAAAATTCAGCATCTGCTTAGAAATCTGGTAGATTCATTTGCCCTCGGCAATGCGGTGAAGCACGGGATACCTGTTGCGATCATTGGGGAACCTAATGTAGGGAAATCTACCTTGCTCAACGCCTTGCTTAATGAAGAACGAGCCATTGTGTCTGAAATTCCCGGAACGACCAGGGATGCCATAGAGGATGAAATTAGTATAAAGGGTGTTGGGTTCCGATTTATTGATACAGCCGGGATACGGGAAACGGAAGATCATGTTGAAGGGATTGGGATTAAAAAAACGTTTGAAAAAATAGATAAAGCCGATTTAGTTCTATACTTATCTGAGTATCAGAGTACGATTAATGACTCCTTAAATGAGCTTAAAGAGTTGTCGTCCAAATACCCGGATAAAAAGATCGTTCATGTTCTCACCAAGTCGGATCTGGCACCAAATGGAACTGGCATCCCCCCCTCTACCTATGCCAGTACCCTTGGGATATCAGCCAAGACTGGCAAAGGCATTCAGGAACTTAAGGATACCCTGTACAAAATGGCGGTTGATGGAGAATTAGGCTCAGACCAAACCTTACTTACGAATTCTCGTCACTATGAAGCCTTACAGCATGCCCTTACTGCTATAAATTCTGTCGAGAAAGGACTGGCTGAAGAGGTTTCCGGAGATCTTTTGGCGGTAGACATAAGACAGGCGCTCTATCATATGGGTGAGATCACTGGAGAGATCACAACCGAAGATCTTTTGGGGAATATCTTTGACAATTTCTGCATTGGGAAGTAGGAATATTGCTAAGAAGTAGCCCTTCTTTTCTTATAAATTAAAATGGTGTAATTTTTTCTAAAGTCAATCATAATAGCGGGAAATTATTACCTATATTGCGTGGCAAATAACCATTTAGTAACTATAATTAATTAACCGATTGTATAGAATTTTTATTAGAATACCCTACGATCAAAAAACTCTTGATTGTAGGTTTATTTCTGATCAAAGATCAGAGAAAGCAGCCAACTCCCTAATTATTGTTTGATTAAACAGATCGATATTCACAAGTCGATCATGTCCCTGATATTTATGAACATGGTCTGTTTTATGGTTAAAGTTTTTATTTGCATGTTTTACATACGGTTTTTTAGCCTTTAATCTAGTTTTTTTAAGGAATCGTGGTATTGAGGCTAATTTGGCACCTCCTTCCTGATAAGAGCTCATCGACAAATGACTAGGAAAAACCAATAAAACTGGCAATTCAAAACAATGAGGTAAAAGGGTTAGGTACTTGTACCTGATCTTAGGTAACTAATCACCCATATAAATGAATTCTAAAAATAGATTCATATTCACCAACTTACTGGCATTTGAATATGTTTTATTGAATTTAGTATTGATCCTTTTCCTCTATTTTTGGATTTTTGATTTTTCGTTCAATGATCCAGAATTAATGAATAATATTCTTTGGCTTGGGATCATATACAATATCAGTTGGCTTTTTATCGTCCTCTTTGTCAGGGATAACCAATTCTATATTAGCACAGAATATGGTTTTCTCAGGAACTTGCTAGTTTCCATGTTAGTCTTCATTGGAGTTGTGACTTCTTTCGCCATAGTGTTTAAATTCACTTTCTTTAGCCCTTTAACCTACCTCTTACCAATTGTTGTTTTTTCTTATCTGAATTTGATATGCCGTAAGTACATATTACAATTCCTGAAGAAAAGAGGGGCAAATCTATTTTCCAATACACTCCTAATTAGTTCGGGCTACAAATCAAACAGACTGCCCGAATTCGAAAAAGCAATGAATCAATACGGGTACAATTTAGTGGGTTATTTGGATGACAAGGAAATAATGATTAAAAACGTTTTAAATCTAAAGATCTTCGGGAATTTACAAGACCTGCCTAAGGTACTTAGAGCATATACGATCGACGAAGTTTTTATAGATATGTCGCACCTTGATGAGGAAAAGATCAAATCCGCAATCAAAATTGCAGATTCCTACGGAGTTCGCGTCAAATTAATTCCTGAAAATCCACTTCTCATTGCAAGAAATTATAAGGCAGAAACAATTGGCGACCTTGCCATATTCAGGTTGCGACAATCCCCGTTGGATAATTTCAGTAAGACGGTCATAAAACGCATGTTCGATTTTTGTTTCGCGGGGTTGATCATGATCTTACTCGCTCCTGTATATCTGTTCATTAGTCTGATCATAGCTCTTGATTCGCGAGGACCTCTTTTCTATTCTCCCTTTAGAAAAGGAGAAGCAGGAAAAACTTTCAAATGTTATAAGTTCAGGACGATGCACGTGTGTGACAACCCGGTGAACGGGGCAAGGTCTACGGTAGTGGACGATCCAAGAATCACTCGTGTTGGAAAATTCTTAAGGAAGACAGACCTGGATGAATTACCGCAATTTTTCAATGTTATTAGAGGTGATATGAGTGTGATCGGACCCAGGCCACATAGAATTAATTTACAGAACGACTTTAAAAAGAGTGTCAGCAATTATATGGTTAGAAGCTATGTAAAACCAGGAATCACGGGCTGGGCTCAGGTAAATGGATGGAGAGGTCCAACTGTAACTGAGGAACAGAAAAAGGAACGTGTAAATCACGATTTGTGGTATATTGAAAACTGGAGTTTATGGCTTGATTTAAAGATCATATTTCTGACACTTTTCGGCAGGCATCATAAAAAGGCTTTTTAACTTGTTTTTCAAATGAACCCAAGCTCGGAAAGTCTAAACTTATCAATAGAATAAAATGAATCACATATGAAAAATCTTTTGCTTCTTGATCTCAAACATCAGTCAGCTATATTGAACAACCTTACCCGCAGGACATTATCCAAAAGTTGGCTCAAATTTATCATAATATGCCTGGCAGTCCTGTTAACCTCTTGTTACAGCTCACAAAGCTTAGATTATCTGCAGTCAGACCAATACAAGTACGATACGCAGATGCAGACGACCCCTTATATTGTGCAACCTAATGATGTTTTGGATATTAAAGTACAGAGTATGGATCCCGAGCAAGTTGATTTTTTTAATCTTAATAACGTGGATAACTGGCGGCAGGATGCAAACCCAGCCAACTTATATCTTACCGGGTATTCCATAGACAAGGAGGGGATGATTAACATGGCCATGATAGGTAAACTAAAAGTAAGCGGCATGACCGTCGAGGAAATAAGGGCTTTAGTCCAAAGTGAAATTGACGAATTATTACGTAATGCAACGGTATCTGTAAGACTCACCAGCTTTAAGATATCGGTTCTTGGCGACGTTAAAGACCCAGGTACACGATATGTATATAATACCCAATCGACCATCTTTGAAGCATTGAGTGCTGCTGGCGACCTGAATATTTCGGCCAAAAGAAAAAATGTAAAATTGATCCGTCAAGAGGGTGACAAAACGACTGTAGTAAATTTGGATCTGACAGATCCGTCGCTCATACGCTCTCCTTACTACCTACTACACCCCAATGATGTGATCTATGTTGAGACGTCTAAACAAAATATTGTGC
Organism: uncultured Eudoraea sp.; assembly: GCA_947258555.1. Taxonomy (GTDB): domain Bacteria; phylum Bacteroidota; class Bacteroidia; order Flavobacteriales; family Flavobacteriaceae; genus HDS-28. Next base: position 11,742 of record CAMYJF010000070.1, read on the forward strand.
GAAACAATTTAAGTGTATTCTCTATCATGCTGTCTGCCATTGCTACCACTCTATTAGTTTTCGAAGTTACCAGCAATAATTGATGGCTTTACGCTATTTAGTTGAAACCAAAAAGTATGTACCTACATTATAAAGATCACGCACCTGTAATGCCATGTAGAATTCCTACTTTGCAATGTTTCTTTGAGCATCATAGATTAAAGGAGGAGACACTCGAGGGACAATTAACAAACAACCTTTGATTCCAAAGAAATGAGATCAAATAAAGACACGATCATTAGTGCACAACAAGAGGTTAATTTGAAACTTTTTCTTCATAAAGTATTCATCAACAAAAAGCTGTTTCTGATAAGTATAGGAATGGCTTTACTTCTTGCCGTACTATATATAGCCATGACTACACCTGAATATGAAGTTTCTACATCCATCTTGATCGATCCTTCAGGCAGTAACAGGATGCTGGGGGAAAGTCAATACGTGGAAGGAGGTGTAGGCCTGATCGAAATGGAAAAGAACCTCTACAATGAGATTGGTATTATAAAATCATTCAGTTTGATCAACCAAACCGTTGAGGATCTTGGGTTAGACGTTACGTACTATGCTGGAAGTTGGCCTAAAAAGCGGGAACAATATGGATATTTTCCTTTTAAAGTAGCACTACAGCGTGATATGCCTCAACTATTCAATGTACCTTTTAAGGTGGAGATCTTATCGAACAGAAAATACAAATTGACCCTGGACGCATCCAATTTTGAGGTATCTAATCCTAGGAACGGAACAACCCATGAGGTGCAAAGAAGCATCCAATTCTCTCAAGAATATGCATTTGGGGAAGAGGTAATCAATGAATATTTCAACTTCATCCTGGATACTCCTAATTATTCTACAAATACAGATGATTTTAAGGGAGAGGAGCTAAGTTTTGTGATACATTCCTCTGAAGACATAACAAAAGGCCTGATGGGGGATCTGGAAGTTGACAACATTGATATCCAGGCAAGTATCTTTAGAATTGTTTCCGAAGGAACTATAGTTGCAAAAGAGGTGGCGTTTCTAAATAAGCTAACTGAGAATTATATCAATAATAAGTTGAACGCGCGGAATGATATCGCTACTACTAAAGAATCGTTTATCAGGAACCAACTGGCGATCATTACTGACTCACTCTTAAATTCCGAACTAAGTCTGGAAGGATTCAAAAAAGGCGGTAATGTGATCGATCTTAGTGCTACTGCGACCAGTGCGATGAATAGAACGCAGCGTTTGCAAATGAGTATTGCTAAACTCCGCCTTGACATACAATATTACAATGACATGATCCAGTATGTTGATTCATGTCAATTAAACGATTTGTTCAGGTGGAAGCAAGAGCGGGGCAGCACGGGTTGCACAAATCGTTCCATAACGAGATCTTTCCAGCAGCCTCCGTATTCCCTTGAGCCCTGAATATCGCCAGCGCCGCACCTGTGCGACCTGAGCCTGAGGGTTCTTGCAGG
>CAMYJF010000071.1:0-6772 GCA_947258555.1 uncultured Eudoraea sp.
TCTGGCGAACTTTCCAAACTTATAAATGCGCTCCGACTCGCTGCAAAAGTGGTAAATCATGAAGTAAACAAAGCGGGCCTGGTAGATATCATAGGAGGTGCAGGAGATACAAATGTGCAGGGTGAGGATCAGCAAAAATTGGATGTGCTGGCAAATGAAAAATTTATACAGACCTTAAAAAACCGGGAGATCGTCTGTGGGATCGCATCGGAGGAAGAGGATGATTTTATCAGTATTAACAGTCAGGATGAAAACCATCAGAATAAATATGTTGTCCTCATAGATCCGCTTGACGGATCCTCAAATATCGATGTAAATGTTTCCGTGGGTTCCATATTTTCTATCTACAGAAGGATCACACCTGTAGGAACTCCGGTACAACTCGAAGATTTTCTACAACCCGGTGTAAACCAGGTTGCAGCCGGTTATGTTATTTATGGCACTTCCACCATGCTTGTCTATACTACCGGACATGGTGTGAATGGCTTTACATTAAATCCGGCTATGGGTACTTTCTACCTGTCACACCCTGATATGTCCTTTCCGGAAACAGGTCGGATCTACTCTATGAACGAAGGTAATTATGTGCATTTCCACCAGGGCGTAAAGGATTATATCAAATACTGTCAAATGGAAGAGGGGGATCGGCCATATACCTCCCGTTACATTGGTTCCCTGGTATCAGATTTTCACAGGAATATGATCAAAGGCGGAATTTATATTTATCCGAAAAGTAGCGTGGCAAGTAATGGGAAGCTTCGCTTGTTATATGAATGCAACCCTATGGCATTCCTCGCAGAACAAGCAAATGGAAAAGCTACTGATGGGTACATGAGGATACTCGAGATACAGCCAACAGAGCTGCATCAACGTGTGCCTTTCTTCTGTGGAAGTTCTAAGATGGTGGAAAAGGCCGAATCCTTTATGGCAAAATATGCTTAACGACTAGCGCTTTGTTATTAGGAAGAGATAGTCATCAAAATCGATGCGGCCACTAAATAATGCAACAGATTTTTCGATAATTCTATCAGCCTTCTTATCTGGAAACCCGAGCCCAATCGCATACTTTTTTAACCTTACCATTTCTTCATCATCGATGTCGTGATCTGCGAAAATTATTCTAAAAAGATCGTGAAGTCGTTCCAAACGTTCTTCAAGGCTGTTCGAAGGATCAATGGGATATTTGTTTTCCCTTTTCATGACCTCTTTATACTCCGATTCCGAAATACCCATTTTATACGCGAATCGGTCTAATACCCTTTTCTCATCTGGATTTACCTTCCCATCTACTGCGGCCAGTGAAGCCAAGGAAGCAAAGTGGGCAAGATTTTTTCGATGCTCGCTATGGTTGTACAAGTCTAATATCGGCATAGTCAAATTTTTGGTGCTGCAAAGATACTTCTTTTCCAGACTGAGAAGGAATATTCTACCATTTTAGTTGCCTTTTTTAGGGATTTGTTACACCTAAATAGACCCAAAATAATTCTGTAATTTCATATCCGCCCTTTAGGTCGCTAACAGACAAAAATTTATCATCACAAAATGAGCCAGGAAGCCGATCTTACTCTTGCCAGAAATTGGTTCGACCGTCAGGGATGGAAACCCTTTCCATTCCAGGAACAGACCTGGAAGACTTATATGAAAGGCAGGAATGGCTTGTTGAATGCCCCAACTGGTAGTGGAAAAACTTTTGCCCTTTGGTTTCCCATAGTCCTGGAATATATTCGAAACAACCCCGATTATAAATCCAATCATATCAAAGGATTGAAAGCCATATGGATCACTCCGCTAAAAGCGCTTTCCCTTGAAATAAGGCAATCAGCAGAACGCGTAAACGAAGACCTGGGAACCCAGCTAACAGTAGGAATTAGAACCGGGGACACCTCCACTTCTGAACGTGCCAAACAGAAAAAGAACATCCCTGATCTCTTGATCACTACCCCGGAAAGTCTTCACCTTATGCTAGGGACTAAAGGGTATAAAAAAGTGTTTGCCAGTTGCCAGGCCGTGATCGTAGATGAATGGCACGAACTTCTGGGCACGAAAAGAGGGGTTCAAATGGAATTGGGCCTGTCACGGCTCAAAGGTATTTGTACGGGTATAAAGATCTGGGGTATTTCGGCAACTATTGGCAACCTGGATCAGGCCCGGCAAGTGCTACTTGGTCCGGAATCCGATGCCTACCATAATTCCATTCTTATAAGGGCAAATCTGAAAAAGAAGATAACTGTCAGAAGCATCCTTCCAAAAGTCATGGAAACATTTCCCTGGTACGGGCACCTGGGCCTGCACCTCCTGGATTCTGTCATTCCAATTATCCAAAATAGCAAAACCACCCTACTCTTTACCAATACGCGAAGTCAGTGTGAGATCTGGTTCCAGAAATTATTGGAAAAATATCCGGAACTCGCCGGGGAGATCGCCATGCACCACGGCAGCATTAACAAGGAAACCAGGATCTGGGTAGAACAAGCTATTCGAAATGAAAGTTTACGAGCCGTTGTCTGTACGTCGAGCCTTGATCTGGGAGTAGACTTTGCGCCGGTTGAAACGGTGATCCAGATCGGCGGACCCAAAGGTGTGGCTCGATTTTTCCAACGCGCAGGAAGAAGCGGACATCGCCCGGGGGAAGAAAGTGTGATCTATTTCCTTCCCACTCATGCCCTGGAATTAGTGGAAGCTTCAGCCTTACAGAAATCTGTAAAGCGAAAATCAGTTGAGGACAGGGTTCCCTATATGAATAGTTTTGATGTGCTTATCCAGTACCTGACTACTTTGGCCATATCCGACGGATTCTTTCCAGATGAGATATTTCAGGAAGTAAAGAATACCTTTTGCTATCAGGCAATGACAAAAGATGAATGGCACTGGATCTTAAACTTCCTTGTAATGGGCAGCCAAAGTCTTCGGTCCTATGACGAATATAAGAAGGTGGAAGTAGATGAAGCGGGTAGATTCGTTGTGACGAACAGAGGTATCGCTATGCGACATCGATTTCAGATCGGGACCATCGTTGGCGACGCCAATATAACAGTACGCTATAAGAAAGGTGGATATATCGGCACTATAGAAGAATCCTTCATTGCCAAACTTATGCCCGGGGATATCTTCACCTTTGCCGGCAGAAACTTAGAGTTTATCCAGATGCGCGACATGCAGGCGCTCGTCCAAAAATCTACCAAAAGAACAAGTAAAGTTCCGGCATGGATGGGAGGGCGATTAACCCTATCTACCCAAATGTCTAAACTACTACGAGAAGAACTGTATACTGCCAGTCTGGACGAGAAAGAACAATCCATCGAGATTCGTGCTTTAAAACCCTTATTCGATAAACAATTTCGGGAAAGTATCGTTCCCACTACCGAAGAGTTTCTGATCGAGACTTTTGAAACATCGGAAGGATTTCACCATGTATTCTACCCTTTTGAAGGGCGGTTTGTCCATGAAGCCTTGGGCAGCCTGATCGGATACAGGATCAGTTTACTACAACCCATATCCTTTTCCCTGGCATTTAATGATTACGGATTTGAATTACTATCCGATAATCCTATAGATATGCAACAGGTCTTAGATAATGATCTCTTTACCACCGATTTTTTGATGGAAGATCTTCAAAAAAGCATCAATGCTACAGAAATGGCCAGGCGTAAGTTCAGGGATATTGCAGTGATAAGCGGTATGGTATTTACAGGTTATCCAAAAAAGGGGATCAAAATGAAACACTTGCAGAGCAATTCCCAGCTGCTTTTCAATGTATTTAGAGATTATGAAAGAGAGAATTTGTTATTCCAACAATCATTTCGTGAGACATTTGAACACCAGCTGGAAGAAGGCCGATTACGTATAGCCATGGAACGCATTTCCAACATGACCCCAAAATGGCAGGCCTGCTCCCAACCCACCCCTTTGTCCTTTCCCATAATTACAGACCGATTGAGCAGGGAGCGATTGAGTAGTGAAAAACTAAAGGACCGCATTCGAAAAATGGCCGTGAAGTTAGCGCGTTAGGTTGCACTTCATTATGTACTTTTGATACTATGGTCAAACATATCCAGTTAAGAGGACAAACTTTTACCCTGCATTCTTCGGGAGTTCTCTATTGGAAGTCCAGGGATATGCTTTTGATAAGTGATGTGCACCTGGGCAAGATCACGCATTTCAGGAAATATGGTTCTGCGGTTCCTTTAAACGCAATTCATGGCAATTTCCGTATCCTGAACGCTGCCGTTGAAAAATTCAATCCCAAGACGATTTGCTTTTTGGGCGACCTGTTTCATTCGTATAAAAATAAGGAATGGGAGTTCTTTGAATCCTGGGTGATCAATACAGGTGTTTCCTGCCTGCTGGTAAGTGGCAACCATGATATTCTGCCCGAATCGCTATTCGAGAAATTAGAGATGGAAGTTTGGCCTGAATTGGTCATTGATGATTTTTTACTTACACATCATCCTACTGAAAGAACACCTTACTTTAATATATCCGGACATATTCATCCGGCGGTCCGCTTAAAAGGCCCGGCACGACAAAGCATGCGATTGCCATGTTTCTTTCGTTCGGGGGAGCAGCTCATAATGCCGGCATTCGGAGAATTTACAGGCTCACATACATTATTGCCTACACCTAAAGACGAAGTGTATGCCATTACACCAGAAGAAGTAATACAAGTACATTAGGAATCCTATGCTTTCAAACCAATCAGATTTATTCGACCTGGATCCGACAGCCACCTATCTCAACGGTGCCTATATGTCTGCTCAGCTAAAATCAGTTACTGAAGTTGGTCTAAGAGCACTTCAACGCAAAGCCAGACCAAACACCATTTCCGGTGAAGATTTCTTTACAGATCGGGAAATCGTTAAAGCTGAGTTTGCCCAACTTATCGGTATTGCCGATAAGGACCGCACATGTATTATTCCATCGGCTTCGTATGGCTTGGCAAATGCGGCACAAAATATTCCCTTAAAAGCAGGCGATGAGATCATTTTGATCGAGGAACAATTTCCAAGCAATGTGTATACCTGGCAAAAACTGGCTAAAGCAGCTGGCGCCCGAATAATACGCATTTCTCCGCCCGAGCTCGCTCCTGGCAGAGCCAGTAAATGGAATCAAAAGCTATTGGAAGCTATTTCCCCAGATACGGTGATCGTTGCCGCACCCCTGGTGCATTGGGCAGATGGAACCCTTTTTGATCTTATGGCAGTCAGAGAAAGGCTCAACGAGCTGGGCGGATACTTGGTGATCGATGGTACACAAAGTATAGGGGCCTATCCTTTTTCTTTAGAAGAATTGCAACCCGATGTAGTGGTATGTGCGGGCTATAAATGGCTTATGGGGCCTTATTCTTTGGGGCTAGCCTATTACAACGAACGCTTCGATAATGGGGATCCCATAGAAGACAACTGGATCAATCGTTTGCACAGTGAAAACTTTGCCGGTTTAACTCAATACCAGGATGCGTATCAGCCCAAAGCCGGGCGGTATTCCGTAGGCGAATCCAGCAATTTTATCCTGCTCCCAATGCTCGCTGCTGCCTTAAAACAAGTCAATGCCTGGGGTGCCGGATCCATCCAGGAATATTGTTCGGCAATCACCACCTCTCCCTTGAAAGATATAGCGGATAAAGGATACTTTATTGAGCATCCTTCTTTCCGGGCTTCCCATCTTTTTGGACTCTATGTTCCGGCGCATAAAAATCTGGAAGCCATAAAAAAGGAATTAAAAAAAGCACAGATCAGCGTGTCTTATCGCGGCGAAGCGATCAGAGTTGCCCCGCACGTATACAATTCTGAGGAAGATCTAAGGAAATTGGCAAGCTATCTCTAGTCCACAAAATTCTTCCGTGCATCCCATCCAAAATTCTATCTTTGCCCAAACTTTTGCGGTTGAGTGAATCGCTTATTTTAGATCATTTTGTTCAGGCTCCTCAACTGAGGAATCTGCAGGATTCTATTGTTCAAGCCGAAAAATCCATCTTCCTGAAGGGTGTTAGTGGTTCGGCCCTTTCCTTTATAGGTGCACAACTTTTTAAAGATCTTTCCAGACCTTTTCTTTTTTTAATGAATGATAAAGAAGAGGCCGCATACTTGCTGAACGACCTTGAATTATTGGTCACCGATATGCCTGTCCTTTTCTATCCCGGAAGTTACAGGCGTCCTTATATGTTGGAAGAAATAGACAATGCCAATGTGCTCCAACGCGCAGAGGTATTGAATCGCATTCAGAATAATTCCAAGCCTTATATATTGGTTTCCTACCCCGATGCCCTATTTGAAAAAGTGGTCAATAAAAAAGACCTGAAGCGTGCAACCTTGAAATTAAGGTCTGGCGCTGGGCAGTCCCTGGATAAACTCAATGAAACCCTGTTTGAATTTGAATTTAAGCGTGTAGATTTTGTGACCGAACCCGGGGAATTTTCACTGAGGGGAGGGATCCTGGATATTTTTTCTTTCTCCCATGATGAGCCCTATCGGATCGAATTTTTTGGCGACGAGATTGAAAGCATCAGGACCTTCGATATAGAATCTCAATTGTCTATCAAAAAGGTCAACAAAATTGAGGTGATCCCAAATGTTGCTAACAAATTCCGCGAAGAAACCCGCATTAGTTTTTTGGAATTCCTGGATCCTAAAACCCTGCTTTGGATCAACAATTTGGATTTTGCAAGAGACAAACTGGATAGACTCTATAAAAAAGCAACCGATGTTTTTGGCAAAATCGAGAGTCCGCTTGCGCATATGTCTCCGGATCAATTATTTATGCAGGGATCCAGCTT
>CAMYJF010000071.1:6793-9214 GCA_947258555.1 uncultured Eudoraea sp.
TGACTTGAGTTCCTTTACTTCAATTTACCTGACAGTACCAACTAAGGACCAGGACTTCGCAGAAGCGAGCACTAACACAGTTCGTTTCGAAACAGCCCCCCAACCCGTGTTCAATAAAAATTTTGATCTCCTGATCGAAAACTTACGTGCCAACCATCAGCAAGGGCTAAGTAACATAATCTGCTGTGCTTCACAGCAGCAGGCAGATCGACTTCATGAAATATTTGATGAAATCGTGGCTGAGGTGCCCTACAAGACACTTCTACTTCCCATACATGCAGGGTTCGTAAGTCCGGAATTGAAGATCGCTTGTTATACAGACCATCAGATCTTTGAACGTTATCACAAATTTCAGCTGCGTAATGGCTACGCAAAAAAACAGGCCATTACATTAAAAGAGCTTAACAAGCTTGAGATGGGAGATTATGTGACACACATCGATCACGGTATAGGGAAATTTGGTGGTTTACAGAAGATAGATGTGGAAGGAAAACAACAGGAAGCGATCAAATTGATGTACGGTGACAGAGATATCCTTTATGTGAGTATTCATTCACTGCATAAGATCTCTAAGTATAACGGCAAGGATGGGGCAGTCCCAAAGATCTATAAACTAGGATCTGCCGCCTGGAAGAAGGTGAAACAAAAAACCAAGAGTCGGGTTAAAAAGATCGCGTTTGACCTGATCAGTGTTTATGCGAAGAGGAAAATGAAGGAAGGCTTCCAGTACGATCCGGATAGTTATCTCCAGCATGAATTGGAAGCCAGTTTTTTGTATGAGGATACCCCGGATCAGAGTAAAGTTACTGAAGAGATCAAGCAGGATATGGAAAGTCCGAGACCCATGGATCGATTAGTCTGTGGCGATGTTGGCTTCGGCAAAACAGAAGTAGCCATTCGGGCGGCTTTTAAAGCCGTCGATAATGGAAAACAGGTTGCCATCCTTGTCCCTACTACTATTTTGGCATTTCAGCATTTCCGGACATTCTCGGAGCGACTCAAAAATCTTCCTGTATCCGTAGATTACCTGAATAGGTTCCGTTCGCCAAAGCAAAAAAGAGATATCCTGTCAAAGTTAGCAGATGGCCGACTCGAAATTATTATAGGCACTCACCAATTGGTAAACCCGAAAGTAAATTTCAAGAATTTGGGCTTATTGATCGTCGATGAAGAACAGAAGTTTGGTGTTTCTGTCAAGGAAAAACTCAAATCAATTAAAGAGAATGTAGATGTGCTGACATTGACGGCAACGCCTATTCCCAGAACTCTTCAATTCAGCCTGATGGCGGCGAGGGATCTTTCCGTAATAAATACACCGCCAGCTAATCGGTATCCCATTGAGAGCAGGGTGATCCGATTTGACCAGGAATTGATACGTGATGCTATACATTATGAGATCTCACGAGGCGGGCAGGTCTTTTTTATCCATAACCGAATCCAGAATATTCAGGAGATAGGAGGCTTGTTACAACGTTTGGTTCCTGATGCCCGAATTCGCATAGGGCACGGACAAATGGATGGCAAAAAACTGGAAAGATTGATGCTCGATTTTATGAATGGCGAGTTCGATGTGCTCATATCTACAACTATCGTGGAAAGTGGTCTGGATGTTACCAATGCGAATACTATTTTCATACACAACGCCAATAATTTTGGACTTAGTGATCTGCATCAAATGCGTGGACGCGTTGGGCGTAGCAATAAAAAGGCATTCTGTTATTTTATTACGCCGCCCTTTGAAAGTATATCAACCGAAGCTCGAAAACGCATCACGGCAGTTGAACAATTTACGGCCCTGGGAAGTGGCTTTAACATTGCCATGAAAGATCTGGAGATCAGGGGAGCAGGTGATCTCCTGGGAGGTGAACAAAGTGGCTTTATCAATGAGATCGGATTTGAGACCTATCAAAAAATACTCAACGAGGCGATCGAAGAATTGAAGGAAAATGAATTTAAGCATCTTTATGAAGAGGAAGTTAAAAGTAAGGGGTATACTAAGGAAGTACAACTTGATGCTGATCTGGAATTGCTATTCCCCGATACCTATATCAATAATATTTCAGAAAGACTTCATCTTTACACACAACTTAACAATGTTGAAAATGACGAGGCCTTAGCCAAGTATGTTCTTGAACTCAAGGACAGATTCGGAGATCTTCCTCCGAGGGCCCGTGACCTTGTTTCATCGATCCGACTAAAATGGGTAGCGCGATCATTAGGTCTCGAAAAGCTCGTCTTGAAGAAAGGAAAGATGCTCGGTTATTTTATCGCAGATCAGGAATCTCCTTTTTATCAAAGCGATATGTTTACCCAGGTTATCAACTATGTGCAGAAACATCCGGATGAATGCCGGATCAAAGAAAAAGAAACCAGAAAAGGGTTGCGGCTTATACTTCGCTATGATTCGATAAACTCAATCGA
>CAMYJF010000072.1 GCA_947258555.1 uncultured Eudoraea sp.
CCAGTGGAAGGGAAAGACAATGTGCTATAGTAAAAATTGTAACCAGGATCAGAACAGCCTTCCATTGTTTGAAATTAAAAGGGAGCGCCAATGCAAATAGAAACAGGAGGTGGTCATAGGCACCAGGGTCCATTACATGATAAAATCCTAATTTGATATAGAATATAAATCCTTCCATAATTCTTTATAAACCGCGTTCTTTTTGTATCTGTTCATAGGCCTTCTGAACTTCTTTAAATTTTTCTTCTGCGCCTTTTTTAATAGCTTCATTGTCTGTCCGAACCTTGTCAGGATGGTACTTTTTAGCCATTTTTCGATATGCTTTCTTCACCTCATCATTTGAAGCCGTTTTTTGGATCTCCAGGATCTTATATGCTCGGTCTGCTTCTTTGACAAACATGGCCTTAATACTCTTAAAATCACTGAAATGAATGCGAAGATACCCCGCTATTTCACGGATCTTGCTTTCTTCTGAACGACTTATTGCACCATCTGCCCTGGCTATGCCGAAGAGGAAGTGTAAAAGCTGTAAACGTACTTCATAACGCGTACGCTGTGCCAGCACTGAACCAATTCGCTGTGCGGAAACCTCACGTTTTTTAATGACCTCATTGAACGTTCTGAAAATGGCATTGGCTTTGTCCTTCCCATATGTTTGCACAAAATATTGCCTGACATAGTCGAGTTCTCGTTGACTCACCTGACCGTCGGCCTTGATCACAATTGAGCATAAAGAGAGTAAGTGCAGTTCAAAATCGGCAGGAGAGACATCCGGGCGCGAAAAATCGCTGAATAAAGTCCGGCCACCTGAAGATCCTCCTAATTGGTCAATTAAACTACCCACTATGAACCCAATAAGTCCCCCGGGTAATCTAAAAAGCATATAGCCAATGAATGCGGCCAGCCATTTTAACATGATTCAAAATTTTGTCAAATATAGAATAATGGCGCCATTCTCATTTACTTATCCATATACGGCTTAGCCTGCTAGAACGATCAATTTTGAGTATCTTTGCCCTTTATAAATTCAATAAAAAATAATCTATGTATCCTGCAGAACTTGTTAAACCTATGCGCGACGATCTCGTTGCGGCCGGATTTGAAGAATTATTCACTGCAAACGCAGTTGAAGAAGCCCTGGGAAAAGAGGGTACTACACTTGTCGTAGTGAACTCCGTATGCGGATGTGCTGCGGCAAATGCACGACCTGCTGCAAAGCTTAGTTTGCAAAACGAAAAGAAGCCAAATCAATTGGTAACCGTATTTGCGGGTGTTGATTATGAAGCCGTAGATGCGGCGAGGAATAAGATGATCCCTTTTCCACCTTCATCCCCTAGCATGGCCTTATTTAAAAATGGGGAATTGGTCCATATGATAGAAAGGCACCATATTGAAGGTAGGCCTGCTGATATGATCGCTGATAACCTGACAGAAGCGTATAACGAGTTCTGTTAGCTAGCAATAAATGTAAAAATTTAACCGCCCTGATATACTGTTGGGGCGGTTTTTTATTTTTGTGATATGCGCAAGATCCTGGCATATCCGCTAACTGTCATTTACTTCCTCTTTTTTGGACTTTCATTAGTGATATTCCATCCTATTCAATGGATCTGCCTGAATATCTTTGGTTATAATGCCCATGCAAAAAGTGTCAGCCTGCTCAATTTGTGTTTGATGGCATCTACCTTTTTCCTCGGAACGCGATATCGCTATAGAACTGCAGAGGATTTACCCCGAGACCGTCCTTTGATCCTTGTGGCCAATCACCAAAGCATGAATGATATACCGCCACTGATCTGGTACATGAGAAAGCACCATCCCAAATTTGTCAGCAAAAAAGAACTGGGAAAAGGGATTCCCAGTGTTTCCTATAATTTGCGACATGGCGGCTCAGTTCTGATCGATAGGAAAGACAAAGAGCAATCGCTAAGAGAAATACGAAAACTAGGAAAGTATATTGAAAAAAATAAGCGAAGTGCTGTTATCTTCCCCGAAGGAACGCGAGGTCGGGACGGAGTCCCCAAAAAATTTCACACTGGCGGACTCAAAGTCCTTATGTCAGAATCTCCTTCTGCCTTGCTTGTGCCGATTAGTATAAACAATTCGTGGAAACTCCTCCGATATGGTAAATTTCCTTATGGAATAGGAATTTTTATTACTATTGATGTGCATTCCCCTATTCCTAATTCTTTGGAAACTAACAAGGTCTTGGAAGATGTCGAAACGGCGATCAAATCGGCAATACACAGCTAACCATGAATGAAATAGAAAAGATTGATCAAACTAAGATCTTTGTTAAAGAGATCTTATCGGAAGCGGAGAAAGGACATGATTGGTCTCACACAGAACGGGTATATAATAATGCTTTGCTCATTTCAGAAGGTGAAGACGTGGATTCATTCGTAGTTCAAATGGCCGCGCTGCTTCATGATATTGCCGATTCAAAATTTCACAATGGGAATGAAGAGATAGGTCCTCTTAGAGCCAGGGATTTTCTACAGTCTATTTCCGTTGAAAAAGAGATCGTTTCGCATGTGGAAAATATAATACGATACATGTCATTTAAGAACAGCTTAGAAGATCAGTCCGAAGCATTTTCATCTCCGGAATTGGATGTAGTTCGCGATGCCGATCGTCTGGACGCTATAGGTGCTATTGGCATTGCACGCACTTTCCACTATGGGGGTTACAAGAACAGATCTATGTATGATCCGGAAATCCTGCCCCAGGTAGATCAAAGTAAAGAAGCTTATAAGAAATCCGATGCGCCAACAATTAATCATTTCTATGAAAAGCTATTGCTGCTCAAGGATATGATGCATACCTCTACGGCTAAAAAGATAGCGGAAGAAAGACATGAGTTTATGTTAAAATTCCTGGATCAATTCTATAAAGAATGGAATGGCTAGATTTCACATGAGCCCAGCGACACCCTATTTGTAGCATCATTGGGAGTTGGTGCAGAAGCCGTCCTTATAGGGAATCTGGCCATCAAATCCTTTCAATACAAGGAGTTGAAGGATTGTAGAAAAATAGAAGATTGGGATCCTTTCAATTACCCAGGTCGAAGAAAACATAAATGGGATGGTGAGGCCATGCGAATTACCAATTATGAAAAAGCCAATGATTGGGTGAAACGAGAATATCGCAAGGGTTGGTCATTAGAATAATCTCAGTTGACCTTTTTTATAAATAGGATATAGGTCCTTGTTTAGTTCAGGCATTGATCTTCCTTTAAAATACTTTCGTTTGGCAAGAGCGGACATGGAATGAATTTGTTCGGCAATATTTCCCTCACCTCGCACACGAAGTCCAAAGCGACTATCATTCAGTTGGCCTCCATGGCATTCGGCTATTTGATTCAATACTTTTTCCGCCTTATCAGGCATGATCTTCCTGATCCAATCTGAAAAGATCTGGCCTATTGCACCATTCAGTCTAACAACGGTAAAAGCAAATGAAGAGGCCCCGGCTTCTGAAACGGCTTTGGCTAAATCCATTATTTCATGGCTATTGATACCGGGGATGATAGGCGCCAGCATAGCATTGACAGGTATACCCATATCTGATATGGTTTTTATAGTCTGCAACCTTCTTTTAATGGTTGCCGTTCTAGGTTCAAGGATGCGACGGGTTTTTTCTGATAGGGTCGTCACCGAGACATGAACGGAGACCAGGTTATCCTTTTGAAGAGTTTGGAGCAGATCCCTATCTCTCAAAATCAGGGCATTTTTGGTGATGATGCCCACAGGATGCTTATATCTGTTAAACACTTCAAGACATTTCCTGGTAATCTTAAATTTCTTTTCTGCGGGTTGATAGCAATCCGTATTCCCCGATAAGACTATAGTCTCTGCTTTCCAGCTACTACTTCTTAATTTCTTTTCCAGGAGTTCAGCTGCATTGTGTTTGACTAGAATTTGTTTTTCGAAATCGAGTCCGGCCGAATACCCCCAGAATTCGTGGGTATTCCTGGCATAACAATATACACAGCCATGTTCGCATCCCTGATATGGGTTCATTGAAAAGGGCATCTTAACATCCGGACTATTGATCTTGTTAACAATAGTTCTAGGATGAATGGCCCTATAAACTGTCCTTGGTTCTATGGAAGCTTCATTTTCCTTTTCGCAATATTCCAGAAAATCGTCCCGGATCTCGTGCTGTTCTTTCAGAAACTTATTGGGTGGGTTTGCCTGGGCACCGCGGCCTTTAATATAGGGAATTAATGACATTTAATAGGATTATATCCAAATATATGGATTATATCCCAATAATGATCATTTTATACTAACACTGACTAATTGCTTTTTAGTACCCCTTTTGGCATAAAAGCGAAGTTGGTCAGTCTCTTTATTAATTAGGGGTTTGGAAACCATGAATGGTAGTCGGGCTTCCGCATTATCAATGATCTTTTCGTAGCTGATATTGCCATCGCTATCCAGTTTTACCGTAAAAATATTCCGATTGCGACTTATGCCTTGTTTGAACATTATCCTGTTCTTTGTCATTTCTTGTGGGGCTTCATTTGCCGTACAAATAAAGAAATAGGTATCACCGTTCTTGGTATAGGAACTATATGAGGCATAGGCTCCATCACCTTGGGTCACTTCTGTTTTATTAATATTCCTGGCCCATATCAGATCGCCATCTGAATTCAGTTTAGCACAAACAATATCATTGTGGTGATATCGCTCTACCCGAACTCTCCCACCACTGGAATTCGCCTGTACGCTTTGCGTAACAAAGTATTCCTCTGCATTGAAAACAATACCGTTATCCGGGGTAAATGAGACATTTTTAAATACCAGGTTTTTGATGCCCTCGGCGCCTTCTTTACCATATTTGTCCACAACAAATTGCTCTGGGAAAGCATTGTATTTGCTAGATTTTATTTGCATTGAATTAGGGTCGAGACTAAAGTAGGCCAGGCCATTGTATCTATTATTTCTTTTATCGGCATAAAATCCTACACATAGTAATTGATTCTCCTTATAGACCGGCTTGAGGCCTTCTATATATTTTCCTTCTTCAAGAAAATTCTGAACCTGTACCCCTGCGGCATTAATCTGAATAAGTTCATATTGAAACTTACGATCCAAGGCTCCAAATCGCTTCTTCTTGAAATAGGCTTTGGCCATTATGTACACCTTTGTCAGATCCGGGTTGACTGCCAAATGTTCAAAAGCGTAGTTTTTGGTCTCTACTTCAGTAGAGAAATCATGCTCTATTACTTTGCGCAGGGAGGCATCGTATACATGAATAAAATGTTGATTTCGTTTCCCTTTTTTGAAATGCGTACTTATCAGAAAGACGGAGTTTGCCTCATCATGAAGCAAGGTTGTCGTAAATCCGGAATTAAAATTCCTATTGTAGTAATTCCTGTCATAGGGTTGACGAACTTCTTCCGAAGCTATGCTCAACAAAGTCTCTTCTGTAAAAGTGAATTCGTCATACGGACTTCTGTGAACACTATATTCATATACAGATCGGCCCCTGTCATAATCCAGAAAAATGAGATATAACTGCCCATTGCGAACATAGCCGTGAACGAACTTTTTACTTCTTAGCTTATAGTTGTATTCCGAAACAAGTTCCAGGTCTTGGTTATAGTGTTCAATGAGATAGCCTTTAGGCGATAATACAAGTCCTGAATAATAGGCTCGAACCATTAAATAACCCCCAAGGCCATCTTCGGCTTGTGCTACAAGATTAGAATACTTATACCTATCGTTATATTTTTCTCCAAAGTCATATTTAATGGGCATTTCCTGAGCCATACCCAGGGAAATAAATAGGAGAAGGACTAAAGTGATTACTTGGTGTTTCATATGATTGCTTACGCTCTCATACAGTGTTCTAATGACCAGGGAAATCTGCTTTGCGTTTTTCTAAAAATGCAGAGGTGCCTTCTTCGAAATCTTCGGTTGCGAAACATGCACCAAATGCTTTGATCTCGGTTTGAAAACCATCCTGGTCATAATTAAAACCAGCATTCACAGCATTTATTGCATAGCTGATAGCTATTGGTGAATTTGAAGCGATTTTTAGTGCGGTTTTCTTACAATATTCGATTAATTCTTCTATAGAAGTAACGTAATTAACCAATCCATATTCCAAAGCCCGATCTACATCGATCATTCCTGCTGTCAAGATCATTTCCATCGCCCTGCCCTTCCCCACCAATTGAGGAAGTCGTTGTGTGCCACCATAGCCGGGGATCACACCTAAAGAAACCTCTGGCAGTCCAAGGCGTGCATTATGACTTGCTACTCTAAAATGACAAGCCATGGCCAGCTCAAGTCCTCCACCGAGTGCAAATCCGTTCACCGCAGCAATTACGGGCGTTTTTAAATTTTCCACAAAGTTGAAAAGCTTTTCTTGCCCTTCTTTTGACAAGTGTTTGCCTTCTTTTGCTGTATAGTCCGCAAATTCCGCAATATCTGCACCTGCAACAAAGGCCTTTTGTCCACTTCCAGTGAGAATTATGACCCGAATATCATTGTCATCATCCAGGCTTTGCATGGCCTGATGCAGTTCATTGATAGTTTCTTTGTTCAGAGCATTCAATTTATCAGGCCGATTTATAGTTACTACGGCAAGTGGGCCTTCGATCTCTAGAAGCACATTCTTTAAATTCATGTCGCTATTGTTTCGTTGATTTTGGGCAAGGTTACCGTAAATACAGTCCCTTTACCAGGTTTAGAAGCAAAATGGATCGTACCATTGTA
>CAMYJF010000073.1 GCA_947258555.1 uncultured Eudoraea sp.
AGGTTACATTGATATAGCCATTAATGTCAATTGGGTCTGTAACCCAAATTAAAGGATTAGCCAGCGTCGATGATGCTACGTTACTGGTATTCTGTGCTAGGATCAAACTCCCTGTTACGGCCGCATTAAATTGGGAATTCCAATTAACGGGTGAAGTCCCCGTACCTGTGCCTGAAAGGGTACCATCGGCATAGGAATTGAAATCCTCAGACCATATGGTAGTTTGAGATGAGAGGGTCAAAGAATAAATTAACCCTAACCCACATAGGGTAATATGAATTAGTTTAGAGCACATCGAACTCGAATTCCATTTCATTTAATTTAATTTCCACAATCAGATAATAAGTAACATATATCTGGGATCGAAAACTAGATTGATTCTTTGGTATAAACGACTGATAATCAACAATATTTCATCTTAATCGGGGGTAACAAGGGGACAATTGACTC
Organism: uncultured Eudoraea sp.; assembly: GCA_947258555.1. Classification (GTDB taxonomy): domain Bacteria; phylum Bacteroidota; class Bacteroidia; order Flavobacteriales; family Flavobacteriaceae; genus HDS-28. The sequence continues at coordinate 451 of CAMYJF010000073.1, forward strand.
ACAACCGGCAGGTTTTGGCCTTACGACCTGGAATTTAGAACGGTTTTAGTATACGTGATCGCCTGCCCCCATTTAATTTTTATTTACCCTATGCGTGATCCTTCGATTGGTTATTACCGTATTAGCACCTACGATCAAGTTAGCCGTATCAGAAGCAATAGGTCCGCAAATAAAGGCGCTGTCATTCACCAATACCCGGTATTGATTTCCATTTTCAGCCGTAGTGACAGCTGTTAAAGAAAGTGTCGCGGTTTGCGTCCCGCCATATATGCCTGTATCCGTAAGATCTACCCATATTGTACCATTAAAAATCTGCCATTGAAACGTCTCCAGGTTGGTTCCTGTTACTGTAAAAGTGGCATTACAACCGGGACATGCGGTCGCATCAACAGGCTGTGGACTGATCGCCGGAGCTGTATTTTCCCTATAGTCGTGCGTACTGTTGGAATCGAGATCTCCTGGTGTACCATAAGAGGCCGCACTCACAAGTCCATCAACGGTGACTGTAGGAGGTAAACCACTGCCATAATGGCCATTATCATCTGAATCAGCACTTGCCGAACTATACGCTTCATTAGCATCAACACAACCATCGTCATCGCTATCCGTATCTAAATAGTCTGGTGGATCCGTGCCATCTGTATTACGTATGGAATAGTTTATCGTCCCACTTTCCGCAGCGGTTTCTACAGCGTCTGCCAAGCCGTTAGCTCCGTAAGGGCCGCTTATCCTGCCCCCAGTATTAGCCAGGTTATGACCGGCTTCTTCGGCATCATAAATACCATCATTATCGCTGTCCAGGTCGATTTGGTTGGAAATACCATCTGAATCATTATCGATCCCATAGGTCTCCGGGCTCACATAATTAGTGACACAAGCAAATTCAATACTGTGTGACCTGGCTGCTGAGGAAGCACCATCCACCCTTGCCAGGGCACCTACACGTAGAACGATTTCTGATTTTGAATTAAAATTAACGGCAAAATTGACTTCCGGGTCAATACTTGTCGAAGCCGGATGGTCAATAGTAGATCCGGTTCCTAAAACCCAGGAACCATCGGTAGACATCGTAAGTTCTGTGGGGTTATCAACTGTGTACGTGGCCGGATTATCCGCCCAATTCTCTTCACTATAATCTGTATTTCCATCGATATCATTAAAGTTGATAAACAACTTTGGAATGACTACCGGAGTGCTGCCACCGCTGGTTACAAATTGTATCTTATATTCAATATAGCCCCTGTCACCAGCGTTAGGAAAGCTAAATCCGGTTTGTGGCTTAAAGGATTCAGGAGAAGTCACATTGCGATCCACATTAACAACAGTGGCATTGAACACCTGGGCAATTGTGACCAAGGCATCTGTGCCGGTTGTAATATTGGCTATCCGGTAGACCGAACCTTGTTGAAGGTCCGTGCCGGACTCTAAGCTAGCCGGGGAACTGAAATCCAAAGTTGTTTCCCCACCGCATGCCGGTTGTTCATTATTGATAATTGTTCCCAATTCCTCTGAATCCGGGATCCCGTCATTATCATCATCCAGGTCAGAAGTATCTCCTATCCCGTCATTGTCAGAATCTGAAGTGACATACATCACTACCTGTGCAATATCACATAATGCCGGATCGCTGCTATCACAGATCTGATATTCAAATGTATCCGTTCCCACATAGTCCGGATCCGGTTCATAGGTCAACACTCCGGCTACAATGGCAACTGTACCATTAGATGGTTGTAATAATCCGCCATTATTCAAGGATAACGGATCAATGTCATTCTCCAGGTCAGTATCATTGGTTAGTACCGCCAAGGTATTATTTGGATCTGTAGCTAAGCTGTTTTCTAATACTATAAAATAGTCATCAATGGCACAAGGTGCAGCATCTACGGCCAAAATATCATCAGGATCTGTAACCGGTGTACATCCGGGTAGCGCAGCGATCCCGAGCTGATAATCCCCGGGAGTGTCTATTGTTACACTGGTGAGATTGATTCCGGTTATTTGAGCTAGACCATTGGCCGGGAAAACTACGCCCGGGGTCAGTGAGTACCAAGTATATTCGGCAACTACCGACTTAAATTCAGCCTCCAGGGTAAACGTTTCGCCTGAAGCACAGGAATCAAAATCCCCGGGATCTATGATGGCCGTATTGGCTTGTCCGAAAGTTGAACTCCCCAAGAAATCATAAGGCCCGGAAAAGTCTTTGAGCGTGGAGGTAAATGAAGAAGAAGTCCTGGATTTGGCTAATACGGCGCTAAAAGGTGAATCACAGGCTGCACCGCCGCCAAATAGCAATTCGGGGTCAAAACCCAAAGCTCGAAAATTCAAGCCAACTTCGGCCAGGTTGCCGGCGCTATAGGTCGCCGTATATCCTGACGTATTGGTGGTTCCCCATGGCGGTGCCGCCACAGAAACCGTGTTCACATGACTCAATATGGAACCTACTGGCACTACAATTTGTCCATAGCCATAGGTACTACCTCCTGAAATATTTGAGCCCCAGGTAAAGGAGGAAGTTCCACCGGGTGACGTCCCGGGGTTAAACACGGAACGGCGTACCCATAATCGAATATCCACGGCAGATACACCACCTCCGCTAAAAGCGAAGCCTACGATCATATCCCCGATCTGGGTCACATTCCCTCCTGCATCAAATTCCCAGGCTGTATGCCCTTCCTGAGTACCACTATTGGTAAATCCAGGACCTGATTGTTGCAGTTCGGATACAAATAATTCAAAATCAACAAAATGGTTTCCACTATTGTCTAAAGTTGAAATCACCAGATCCACCCAGAGATCATCCGTAGTTAATATCCCATCCCGCCTCATATGTACCGCAGCATCAACAATATCCGTTTTGGCAGGTAAGGTACCCGGGGCTGCACCCCATTGGGTGGTGGGATTATCCCCATTTTTACCTCCTGTGAATGTGGTTAGATCTTGAGATCCCTGGTTTACATAATCCCGACCATAGCGGGTAGAATACCAGAGGTATCCATTATTTTCATAGTAATTAGGTATGCTCTGACGAAGGTCGAAAGCTATATTGTTATTTGCAGCCAATTGAGCGGCATAGCCCATGGCCAAAGCCGTTGCCTCATCTACAACGCCACTGCCTGAGGTGCCCAAATACCAATCGTCAGTTCCGGCCCCTGAAGTAAGGTCACCGGAATAACATTCGGCTTCAATACCAAAATTAGCCCCTACACCTATCTGGGCCTGTATACTTAGGACACTAAGCAGGAACAAAAGATAAGTTAGGTATGTCCGGAATAATCGCATGTAGTAGGTGTGATCAGAGGCTTTTAAGCCATAATCCACTTTAATAATTGTACAATTTGGGCTAATATAGAGTAGTATAAGCTCCTAGCACAATAAATGTTGTGAAGAGCTAGTTCTGCATTGTGTAAGGAACTATTTTGATGGTGAACCTCGATGAAATCAGGTGTTCATCGATTAAATACACCTATTCCTGAATAATAAATTCAGAACGCCGGTTTAACTGGTGCTCTGCCCCGCTACAGCGGACACCATCTGAACATCGGTTTTGCAAACGGCTTTCACCATATCCTTCGCTGGTTAAACGATCGTCGGATATCCCCTTGCTTTTCATGTAGTTAATTGTAGATTCTGCACGTTTCCCGGATAGCCAGAGATTATAGGCAGCAGGACCGCGACTATCCGTATGAGAGTTTGCCTTTATCCTGAGGCTTGGATATTTATCCATAGCCGCAATTACTTTTTGTAATTCTACCTCAGCATCCGGACGAATATTGTATTTATCAAAGTCAAAATATATGGTACTCAGCTGCAGTAATTTGGCAAGATCGTCGCCAAATCCTACTGTAACTTCTTCTCTTTCCAGGTAGAAATCGATGATCTTTGGTTTGCCGTCCGATTTGCCCAAATATTCTTCAGCAGGTATATATCCTTCGGTCAGTGCACGAACAAAATTTCCCTGATCACAGTCCAGATTCAGATCAAACTTACCCTCAAAATCAGTTATCACTGAGAGGATCTCCTCATTATCTTCGTCGATCACAACAACCGTAGCACCTACGAGAGGTTCATTAGTGATCTTATCACGTACGGTCCCGCTTACCATTTGAATACACTCGAACACTAAAGGTTTTGTCTCAACAAAGCTATATAGATCGTCACCACCGGTGCCATTTTCTCGATTGGAAGCAAAATAACCACGCTTCGTGTCTTCGGTAAATATGAAGGTGAAATCATCTTGTGGCCCATTAACCGGCCGACCAACATTAATTACCCGCCTCGTGTAATCACCATCGGTTATCTTGGTGCCAAAGACATCAAGGCCGCCCAGTCCCGGATGACCGTCCGAAGCAAAATATAAGTGGTCTTCACTGGAAATAAACGGGAAGCTTTCCCTGCCCTCAGTATTTATATTATCACCGAGATTTTTAGGCGGACCAAATGAGCCATTCCCCAAAATAGAGGCTTTATATATATCGGAAGCTCCTATTGATCCTGGCCTATCCGAACTAAAGTACAGGGTTTGTTCGTCCGTACTTAACGCAGGATGCGCAGCAGAAAAATTATCGCCATTAAATGGTAATTCTTTTATATTGACCCACTCATCATCCTGCCATTCTGCACTGTAAATCTTGAGCCTTGCTATCCCTGCATCGTCCCTCCCGACTTTTTGTCCGTCGAGGTTATTCCGTGTAAAATACATCATGGAGCCATCCTTAGTTATCACTGAGCTGGATTCATGAAATTTAGAACTGACATCATCTAGTTTTATAACCTTCCCATTCGAAGCACTATCAGAGTTTATTTTGTAGAGGTCCAGAAATTGGCGGGAATTCCATGTATGTCTGTCTTTCCGCAAATTTCCAGTATCCCTGTCCGAAGAAAAGATGAGCCCGGACTTATAGAAGGAAGGAGCAAATTCGTGATATACCGAATTATATTCAAAAGGGGCTATTACGTAACGTCCTGAATTAGCGTCGATTTCTTCCTGGTAATCCCTGTTTCTGCCGAAATTAGTTCCACGACTGTCCCTTCCGCTTGTCATTTCCTGGAAGCGGATCATATTCTTATCCGCCGCATCGTAATCTCCCAGGCTTTTCAAAGTCTGACTGAATCTGAAATAGTATTCCGATCCGATCTCATCCCCGTAATTGTCTACCAGGTCCTTGTAGATGCGGTTGGCATTTTTGTAGTCTGCATTAAAATAATACGCATTCCCTAATCGCTGGAGGAGGTCTGCGCTTTTATAGCCTTTATCAAGTACCTTTTGATAGATATCAATTGCCGGTTTAAAGCTATAATTGTCGTAATTCTTATTAGCCCGTGATACCTTTACTTCCTGACCCCAGGAGTACAGGTGTGCTAGTACGCATATTAGAAGTGCTATTTTTCGTTTCATATAGTTTTCGCCACTTAGAAAAATCTGGGAGAAACCAGATTACCAAAATTTTTCAGCAATTCGTATCGGATAAATATTTCAAATGACCCGTCATTGAAACGGGTACTTCCCAAATCAGTGGTTTCCTTATCATATGCCATCCCTAACATGAGCTGATCCGTTACCTGGAATCCGACCAATGCACTAATTGCTGCATCCCATCGATAGGCCGCTCCGAAAGAGAATTTTTGATTATATAAGAATGTTGCCGAAAGATCTATTTGTAAAGGCGCTCCCCTAACCACCTTGGTCAATAAGGCTGGCTTAAAAAGCATATCACCACTAAGATCCAAGACAACACCGGTGATAAAATACAGATTAATAATTTGGGAGCAGAAAGGCCTGCATAAAACTTATCAGTATGATAATAGAACCCCAAACCAAAATTAGGACTAAACTTATTTTCAATATTATCGCCTGCTATGGGTTCCTGATCAAAGTTATTGAGTCCTGTAAAATCAAGATTTAAGAGATTTCCGCTTACTGTTAAACCAAAGGACATTTTAGCTGTTCTGGAAGTCTCAATGGAATATGAGATGACGCCATCTATATAGGTCTCCTGGACTACACCTTCACCTATTTCATCATGAACGATAGATAGTCCATAACCAACGCGACTCTCTCTTATTGGAGAATGCAAATTTAGAGTGGTAGTTGTCGGAGCGCCATCGAGTCCAATCCATTGCGCACGGTATAGAGCGCTCATACTTAATTGGCCACGAGAACCCGCATAGGCCGGGTTAACACTCATGGTGTTGTACATATATTGGGTATACTGTGCATCTTGCTGGGCCCACAACCCTGTGAACAAGAGCAACATAAAGATTAGCGAACCCCACGGGATCTTTTGGTGTGTCATGTAGTGCTTCGTTTTCTTCCTCTAGCCAATTATTTCCCCAAATAAAGAAATCCCTGGTCTGTTATTTTTTGATTGTCCCTGTCGTATTCAAAGATATAATAATAAATGCCTGCTGGTAAGTAGTCACTAGTGGATATCGTAGACCGGCCTTTAGACCTGCCGTCAAATACATTATTAATATTATCGTAATTCTCGCCCTGGTATACGGAGATACCCCATCGGTTGAAGATCTGCATATTACTGTTCTTGATCAATTCTACTCCCTGGATAAAAAGGAAATCATTTCTTCCATCCCCGTTCGGAGAAACTAACTGGTTTACAATAACGTCCGTTACGGTTGGGGAGTCATCAACCGGATCCAGGTAGTCGGGTGTGCCGTCATCGTCCGTATCGTCATTGGTAGGATCACCATCCATATCTGCATCCTCATCAGGGGTATCAATGCCATCTCCATCATCGTCAAAATCCCGATAATTTACGTCTTCAGTGCCATCTGTATCCGGTAGATCTAATAA
>CAMYJF010000074.1 GCA_947258555.1 uncultured Eudoraea sp.
ATATATACCTTGTTAGCATTTCGTTCTATTTATTTTAAATAATATTTCAACTCATTGGTTAATTCAGTCGCTTCGTCTCTACCAATCTTTAATCTATTTACATTCAATTGAGCAATAAGAATATTTACTGATATTCTATTAATGAGCTCTTTAATAGTTGGGTCATTTGTAGATTTATAAAATAATTTAGAATCGAAAGAATTTACCTCAACCATTCTTTCTGAGTTTGCATATGAGCTACTGAATTCATTTAATATTGAGTTCATATCAAATTCATTTGAAAAAATATGCGAACCAAACCATTCAAGAGTGAAATTTGAATTTGACTCTAATACGTTAGTTATTTGCTCGCCATGATTATAGTAACGTTGAATATTGTTTCGAAGAGAATCATTAGAGATAATGTTTAATCTTCCCGAGAATTTAATATCTTCAAACACTATGTTATTTTGTTGATAATAGGTTGCAGGAAGTAAATTTGCAAAGTGAAATAAGATTAACGAATCTCTTTTTAGTGTTGGATTTTTAAAGTGATTTAGTAAATAATTTCCCGATGCAACTTTTTGTGAGTCCAATGAAATATTACGATTCAATTTAACTTCATCAGTTTCAATATCACGTATAATTCCTTGGATATAAAATATTTCCAAATCATTATTTATTCTGCTTGTATTCCAATTATTTATAGAGAGTGCAATAAGAATCCCAAAAACCACTAAAACTATTTCACCAATTGCATATTTAAGGTATTTACCTGTTTTATTTTGTTCCATAAGGTCGTATCGTATTTTTCTAAAAAATTTTATCATTGGTTTTTGTTTGTTCTAATGAAGGCTAACGTCTCGGCTATGAGTAGTTGCGTGGGTTAGCACTAAACTTTACAAGCCTGCCTGCCGGCAGGCAGGTACGCAACAAACTGAAAATCCGCGAGGATTTTCAGAAGCGATGCCCTGAGCCTGCCGAAAGGTAGGTGGGAACAAGCAATTACTTATAGCCATTGTTGTGCTCAGTTTTTTAATTTTCCAATTCGTTGTCCTTGTTCAACAGTCATAGAATTCAATTTACCTTTTTCAAAAATTAGTAGAACAGTAGAACCGCCATATTCAAAATGACCAAGCTTATCTCCCTTCTGAATTTGTTGTGGATTATCACTATTAACTTCTTTGTAATCATCTTCAAATACTACAGAACCTACTGTTTGTAATCCAATAGGAACCATTGCAATGAACCCATATTTGTCCGTTTCAATAATGAAATACCCGTGTTTAAAATCCTCAAAAACACTATAATCTTTATTATAGGCTAGATTACCATTATTAATCATATCCAACATATCGGGCATTCCAAAAAGCCTATTTCCAACGCTTTCATTCGATTCGACTATTTTTCCTGTTGTAGGTGAGTGGTAATGATGATAATTGTCTGGCATTAGAAAAATGGCTAGTGCCGAACCTGCTATAAATTTCTCTGCATATTTAGAATTGTCAAGAAGCGAATTCAAACTCATTGTCATTCTTCCTTTTGTTGGAATTTCTGTGTCTAATTTAAGTTCATTCGCTATCATATTTATTATTCCATCTGCAGGTGATACAAGTATGGATTCATCTGTAGCATCATCTATTGGTCGAGTTCCAGGTTTTAAGTCTCGTGTAAAAAACTCATTGAATGATTTGAAACCCTCTTCAGGCAATACAAAGTCTTCGTTTTTAAGCGAGTTGTCGGATAACCATTCTTCAATGATTCTTGCTGATTCTGAACTATCCATAAATTTTCCACGTTCTTCAATGAACAAGTTAGTCCAACTAAGACCTGGTTCTGACAAAACGAATTTCATTCCATCAGGATTTTTATAATACAGAAAAGTGAATTTTAGAATTCTATCAAGTCCATTATGAGTATTTGGTAGAAAATAGAACCATTCGTTTAAAAAATCATATAAATCGTCAACGTTTTTGTCTTTCCAAGGGTTTGAATTTCCATTTGGTAGTTCGTGTATATTCTCGAACATCAAATCAATAGTCTTTTTGAATTCTTGGTCAGTACTGTACAATTTTTTCAGATTCTTAACTGGCAAGCTTTCTTCTTGAGCTGATGAAGTGAACCCAATTAAAAGTATTGTAAGCAGACAAATTATTTTTTTAAACATATATATGGTTGGTTTTAATTGAGCACAACTTGTTATATAATATCTAAAATAGGATTTTATCCCTTAAATTTTCTGGATAAAGTGATGTTTAATAGGATATTATCAGAAGGGCGGTGCAAACGCAAAATTGTGTCTAGCAGACTTTAACCGGCAACAAATCCTAAATGGCCGCATGCGTTTATATTATATGGCAGCTAATTCTTAAAACACCAATTCATCGTAGGCAACGGGCTCGTTAATTTGCGGAACATTACCTGCATATTCTTTGCCGCGCAATCGGGAGACCGTATAATATGCTAGTTCCTCTGCCGGATAGGATTGAATGAGTTCCTGGATGGCCTTGATATCTAATTCATCATTCACAGGGTTCAGCCATTTGTCTTCCAATTCATCGGGCAGGATCAATGGCATCCTGGGTCCCTTGCTCCTTGGATTGTTATGGATCTTTGCCAATAACGGATTTCCAACCGTCGTCACGATAGAGAATGTCTTTAAAATTTCTCCTGAATCCTTATCTACCCACTCACTCCAGAGTCCGGCCAGGGCCAGAGGCTCTCCATCTTTTCTGTAGATGTAAAAGGGAAAAGTAGCTTTGTTGAAATGATGATGCTCATAAAACCCATCGACATAAATTATACAGCGGTTATTACGGGCCGATGTCCGAAATGAAGGTTTTTCAAAGATGGTTTCACCCCGGGCATTCAGTGTGTTATTCCACAATTTCTTTTGCTGGACGGAATCTTTTACCCAAAAGGGAACCAGGCCCCAGCTAGCTACCGTAGGCTTCTCAGGTTGTTCATCTGTATAGATAAATAGTTTTGGATGTTGAAAGCCGGAAGCGTGAAATATCGGCAGGTCTGTGAAGGGAATAAGTTCCTGTTCGATCTGCCTGACCGCCTTTTCATCGCCATAGCGCCTCGCCCTTTTTAATTGGGCATCCAATCCTGCTTTAATATCGTAACACATACGTTTATTCTTTCCAGCCGGTCCAACCGGGTCCACGTACAAAACGCCCAGGGGTGGCGCCTGTATGATCTCCATCTTTTATTACCTGTTCCCCATTCACAAAGACATGTTGCATGCCGGTCGCATATTGATGTGGTTCCTGGAAGGTGGCATTGTCCTGGATGCTATTGGCATCAAATATGACGACATCAGCAAAATACCCTTCCTTCAAAGCCCCTCGATTTTTGAGTTTCAGATTCGTAGCGGGCAGGCTTGTGAGTTTATAAATGGCATCTTCCATGGAGATAACTTTTTCGTCCCTCACAAAATGGGCTAGTAGACGGGCAAAAGACCCATATGCCCTGGGGTGGGTACTCTGCTCAAGAAAGACGCCTTCGGCCGACATGGAGCCTGCATCGGAGCAAATAGCCATATATGGCAGTGCGATCTTCTTACGAATATTTTCTTTTGACATGGAGAAATAGACTACCTGGATTCGACTGTTGTCTTCATAGATAAGATCGGTAACCGCCTGCCCAGCAGAAATACCGCGTTCAGCGGCCACTTCTTTTAAATTCTTTCCGATATTATGCCGCATTTCTTCATTGCGAAAACCTACCAGCAATATATTTTCAGGCGGCACATGGAAGTCCATCTCTTCAATGATCTGAGCCTTCTTGTCGGGCTGTTCCAGCAACCTCATCGTAGCTCCGTGCCCTCCTTCTTTTGCCCAGGCGGGCATTAAGACGTTTAGCCCCGTAGAACTGGCATTGTACATATACATATCTGTAGTGATCGGAAGGCCTCTGTCTCTCGCGTCTTCTACCATAGTGATAGCACTATCAAGTAACTGCCAGTTTGCATTTCCGGAAGCCTTAAAATGATAGATCTCAGCGGGTAGGTCGGCCTCCTCTGCAATAGTGATCAATTCGTCAACTGCTTCCAGTAACTTTCCTTCTTCATCGCGAATATGTGATACATACATGCCGTTATTTTCAGACACCACTTTCGCTAATTCAATGATCTCTTCGGTAGGCGCATGTCCGCTTGGGACATAGATCAAAGAAGTAGACATTCCCACTGCACCTTCTTCCATGGCTTGCCTTACTAATAGTTTCATCGAATCCATTTCCGTTTCGGTTGGCGGCCTGTTCTCAAATCCCATCAGGTATTGCCTGAGTGTTCCATTTCCAATAAAGGAGGTGACATTGGTAGAGACGCCTTTTTCTTCCAGGAATTCCAGGTATTCGCCTAAAGTTGTCCAACTCACATCGTATTTTATACTTCCCTGGTTCTCCTTCATGCTTTTCTTCATTCTGTCGTTCAGCGGGCCCATAGAACGACCTTCCCCCATAACTTCCAGGGTCACCCCCTGGCGGATATCGCTTTGCGACCTTCCATCTTGTATCAGCGATACATTGGCCCAGCTGAGCATATTGATAAATCCGGGGGCAACGGTCAATCCCTCTGCATCAATCTCTAGTGTCCCTTTCGCACGTCCTAAGTCGCCCATAGCTGCAATAGTATCACCCCGGATGCCGAGGTCGCCCAGGTAAGACGACTCACCGGAGCCGTCAACAAGGAGTCCGTTCTTGATCAGGACATCATATTCCTGTGGTGCAGAACAGCCTGCAAACAGGAGGATCAGTAGTGCCAGGCAATAATGGATCGTGGATTTCATGAGCGTTTAGGTTGAAAAAGTTTGTACTTCTAAAAATACGCTAAAATATGGGCCTTGTCAACGATTCATCTTTGTATTTTTGCCCCAAATCTGAGACTATGAATTCGCGCGAGAAGCAGCTGGAGGCCCTGGACAGACTCCTGACAATAATGGATGAGTTACGGGCACAGTGTCCATGGGACAAAAAGCAAACTATGGAGACCCTCAGGCACCTTACAATTGAGGAGACTTATGAGCTGGGCGATGCGATTCTTGATACCGATCTGAATGAGGTGAAGAAAGAATTAGGAGACCTGTTGCTTCACATATTTTTTTATGCCAAGATAGGATCGGAAACAGGAGATTTTGACATTGCCGATGTTGCCCATGACATCAGTGAGAAGCTCATTCTGAGACACCCGCATATCTATGGGGATGTGAATGTGAACGACGAAGAGGATGTAAAAAGGAATTGGGAAGCTATTAAATTGCGCGAAGGAAAGAAGAGCGTGCTGGAAGGTGTGCCAGTGAGTCTCCCGGCATTGGTTAAAGCCAATCGTATTCAAGATAAAGCAGCCGGTGTAGGCTTCGATTGGGAAGAACCCGGACAGGTTTTGGAAAAAGTAAAAGAAGAATTGGAAGAATTAAATACGGAGATAGGATCAGGAGATCGGGATTCAATAGAATCTGAATTCGGGGATGTGCTATTTTCCCTGGTCAATTATGCCCGCTTTCTTAAGGTCAATCCGGAAAACGCACTGGAACGCACCAATAAAAAATTTATCCATCGATTCAAACACCTTGAAGACAAGGCCAAAGAGAACGGACAGTCGCTCACTGAGATGAGCCTGGAGGAAATGGATGTCTACTGGAACGAAGCCAAAGAGCTTTAATAAAAATACTGGCTTCGTGTTTAAAGCGTATACCAAAGAATTTAAATATAATACCGTACTTGCCTTTCCAGTGATCCTGGGCATGCTGGGTCATTCCTTTGTACAATTGGCAGATAACCTGATGGTAGGCCAACTAGGGACTGCCGAATTAGCTGCTGTCAGTCTTGGGAACAGCTTTATTTTTATCGCCATGTCTTTGGGTATCGGTTTTTCTACTGCGATCACACCACTAGTGGCTGAAGCGAGTGGGGCCAAGGATATTCCGGCCGGAAAGCGTGCCTTTAAGCATGGGCTTCTATTATGTACAGTATTAGGCATCGTCCTTTTCCTGATCATCTTATTGATGAAACCCCTGCTGCTGGTTTTAAATCAGCCTGAGGAAGTAGTTGTTCTGGCCATACCCTATTTAGACCTGGTAGCTTTTTCACTGATCCCATTGATCATGTTCCAGGCACTTAAACAATTTTCTGATGGGCTTTCGCATACCAAATACCCCATGTATGCTACCATTCTGGCC
>CAMYJF010000075.1 GCA_947258555.1 uncultured Eudoraea sp.
ATAGTACGTGTGTCTAATCCTGTATCTACTTTCAAAACAAGGAGTTTCTTGGTTTTAGGCATTTTTTCTGCCTCGGTGATCGTACCAACCCGGAGATCTAGTTTGCTAAAATCTTCAAAGGTGATGGTGTCTTTCTGTGGCATGAGTGTCGTGTTTATACTTTCATTGGCCAGTTTTGTGGCCATTAATTTATCTAACTGAGCCTGTATCTCAGAATCTTCTATTTTGCGAAATACTAATTCAGGTTGACCAAGTACATGTCCGGCCGGGATCAACTGAGTTCCCGCGCCAATATCTTCCCATCCATTTTGGGCTGGCAATTGATTTAAATTCAGGATCCGATTCAGTTTCTCTGAAGTAAAGGGGAGAAGAGGTTCGCCAAGTACAGCCAATGCTGCCGCGATCTGAATGGCTATATAAAGTATGGTTCCTACGCGCGCTTCGTCTTCTTTGATCACCTTCCAGGGCTCTTCCTCAGCTAAATATTTATTTCCTAATCTAGCCAAATTCATCAATTCCTGTGACGCTTCCCTGAAGCGGTAACGCTCTATAGAGGAACCGATCTTTTCCGGAAATTTCACTAACTCATCCAGTACTTGCTTATCTGATTCGGTCAATGAAATAGATTCAGGGACAACACCTTCAAAATATTTGTGGGTAAGCACTATTACCCGATTTACAAAGTTCCCATAAATAGCAACCAGCTCGTTGTTATTACGGGCCTGGAAATCCTTCCAGGTAAAATCATTGTCCTTGGTTTCAGGCGCATTCGCTGTGAGTGTGTATCGCAAGGTGTCCTGCAATCCCGGAAATTCTTCCAGGTATTCGTGCAACCAAACCGCCCAATTCTTAGAAGTAGATAGTTTGTTGCCTTCAAGGTTCAGAAACTCATTGGCCGGCACATTATCAGGGAGGACATAGTCGCCATGGGCTTTCAGCATACAAGGGAATATAATACAGTGGAATACGATATTGTCTTTTCCGATAAAGTGGACCAATTTGGTATTCTTGTCTTTCCAATAAGGCTCCCAATCCACTCCTTTTTCTAAGGCCCACTCTTTTGTAGATGAGATATAGCCAATAGGTGCATCAAACCAGACGTAGAGTACTTTTCCTTTGGCTTTATCCAAGGGAACAGGAATACCCCAATCCAGATCTCTTGTCACAGCTCTAGGTTTCAGTCCATCATCGATCCAGGATTTGCATTGCCCATAGACATTAGTTTTCCAATCTGATTTATGCCCTTCGATGATCCATTCTTTTAGAAAGTCGTTGTATTGATCTAAAGGGAGGTACCAATGCGTGGTTTCTTTTAAACTGGGCTTGGATCCGCTAATAGTCGATTTGGGATTGATAAGGTCTGTGGCATTAAGAGAAGAGCCGCAATTCTCGCACTGATCCCCATAGGCCTCATCATGCCCACACTTTGGACAAGTACCCACAACAAAGCGATCGGCTAAAAATTGACTTGCTTCCTCATCGTACAATTGGGCAGAAGTCTCTTCAATAAACTGTCCTTTTTCATACATAGTGGTAAAAAAATCGGAAGCCGTTTCATGGTGTATAGGCGCTGAAGTCCGTGAGTAATTATCGAAGGTTACTCCAAAATCAGCAAAAGATCGCTTGATGATCGCATGGTATTTATCAATGACCTCTTTTGGTGTTATCCCTTCTTTTTTGGCCTTCATCGGAATTGCCGCCCCGTGCTCGTCACTGCCACAAACAAATAATACATCATGACCCCGTAAGCGGAGATATCGGGCATAGATATCGGCTGGTACATACACACCGGCCAAATGGCCTATATGGATCGGGCCATTTGTATAGGGCAGTGCAGCGGTAATGGTTATTCTCTCAGGATATTTTGGATCGCTCACTTTGTACTTTGCTTAAGGCACAAAAGTAACTATTTTGATTCTAGACCCTTCGAAATGACAAAGGAATAGCTCAGATGATTAATTCATCTTTTATAACATAAAATGGTTGTTATCTAATGAAAAAACTTGACTTCGTCTTCCCAATTCGTCAATAGTACCTATCAAAATAAATTTTTAACGGGCAATTTCGATACTAAAGTAAACAGGCCCTCAACGGGCCTGTACATGTTTGTTTTAAACTTGGCTTTATTTAAAATTTACCCCGGGAATTACCTAAATGTTACAATACACAAAGGGAATCCCGGGGTTTTTGTGGGGGTTTAGTTAGCTGACCATAACTGACTTGGCCAGTTTTCTGTCTTGAACCTGAATTCGGTAAATGTACTTTCCTGAAGAAAGGTGTTCAGGAATATTCGATTGAATATCGATCTCTGAAGATCCTTCCAGCATCATCTCATTATAGATAGTACCCACCTTTTGACCGATGATATTAAACAAGGTAATATCTACATGTGCGGTAAATGGGAGTTCCAAATAAATATATGGGCTGCCACTTTGGGGGTAGAAGGGTTTATGAACGATCGCATCCAGCATATCGGGTGTAGGATTGTCTGGCACTGGTGGTTCATCAGGCATTGGGGGTGTTGGCGGGTCATCACTATAGGCGATATCCGGAAATTCCACACCACTACAATTAAAGCCTAAGTTTATAGGATTGTATGCATGACCTAATAAGTGCTGTTCAACTAAGGGAATAGGGACACATAACCATTCGGCTAATACTGTTGCATACAAGTCCCTGAAGTCCATTGTATATTCCAGATTACCCCGGCCATTTGGCGCCTCAAGTGACGGATGCTCTCCGACAAAGGCACTTCCGTTAAGACCAGATCCGAAGAATAAGGTTGGCGCAGCTTTACCATGATCGGTACCATTGGACCCATTTTCATAGATCCTGCGTCCAAATTCCGAGAATGTCATACTCAGGACTTTGCTATCCTGCTCTGTAAAATTCAAATCTTCATAGAAGTTGTTGATAGCGATCGAAAGATTAGACATCAGACGTTCATGAGCTAAAGGTTGGTTTCCGTGTGTATCAAAGCCTCCCATGGAGATCATATATACTTTAGTTCCCAGGTTTCCTTTAATCAAACGGGCCAGCAAGGCCAATTGACGGGCAAAGCCGTTGTCCTGATATTCTACCTGATTTTGTCCGCGCTCATATGCTTCATGGATCAAACCAGAATATTCATAAGTTGTATTCGCAACACCTCTCAAAAACCTCAATTGATCCCCATACATACATTGATCAAAAAGCAGAGGATCCAGGCTGTACTGTACACCGCTTTCTGCAATTTCCTCTAATTGGTCGATGTTCGAAGTGACGAAAGCATAATTTGTTTCTTCACCCTGGAAGACCAAACTTCCAAAATTACCGATCTGGATAGCAGCAGGTGCTACAGGCGGGTTCATCAGATAATCCGGGTAGAGTTCTTCAAAATGTCGACCCATCCATCCGGTATTTAAGCCTGTAAAACCAGTAGTTGTCAAATCCGTATTCGCATAAATATCCGAACCTGTAAAATGAGATAAACTCTGGTTTTCATATCCAACACCATGAACGGCCTTAAACTGACCGTCGCCCCACATGGCTTCGAGGGAATTCATATAGGTAGGCACACCAAATTCATCCGTTAATTTGAGGATCTTACTCTCAGGAATATAGATGTTAGGCCTGGCATTGGCATAGGTATCGTATTGTTCAATTGGAATGACCGTACTCAAGCCGTCATTGCCGCCAGAAAGCCTGATCAGGATCAGGATACTATCGGTATCAGCATTAGCTATAGCGGCTGTTAGCGGTGATGGAGCAGAGGCCGTCAACATTTGACTTCCCAGCATCATCGAACCGGAACCTGCTATACCCAAGGCCTGGAGAAAAGAACGTCTACTCCAGTACTTGTGCTCCTCGTCATGGGCGTTATGATCATTATTATTAAAGGGAATATGATTTTGGCACATAAGGGTAAGTTTATTTTAATTGAAATTCGGGTTGTCTTGTTAAATGCATCAGCAGAAGGAATACCTGTGAGGGTACTTCTGCGCTTACGGCTAGCATCCAAAGGCCTAAACCTCCGGGTATATAATCTGATCCATAATAGTTCTCCGGAACATCCTCGATCTTGAAGACAGACATGGCATTTTCAAAATCTTGATCCGTTAAGAGACCTTTTGGCGTGAACTTATTGACTATAGCTCTTACTACTGTTTCAGGATTTGAAGTATTACTATCTCCAGGTCCTACTGCATCCATTGCCAGGGTCCTGAATTGTTCAGGATTGTTCTGAAAGAAACCTTCCAGGACTACTTCCATAGTGAGCCAGCGACCAATTATAAAGTTGGTATTGATCCATTGTCGATCACGTTGCCACCCGGCCACGTCAAATGGATCAAAAAGTGTTTGTCCCAACATGGAACTGGCGTCTATACTGAAATTTACATTGGTATCATCGTAACTAAAACCCGTTTCCTTGTACAGGTTAAGGTACATATCAAACGGACTCTTGATGATCACTCCAATAGCTTCTTCATCAAAGAAGTGCTCACTTTTAAATAGTTGCGATAAGACCGGGGCTATATCAAAATTGTTGGCTACCATGGTGCCGGCCATCCCACTAATAATGGTTTGGGCATTTCCAGCATCATCATTAATATCCGGGTGAACAAAGAAGGCATATAACTTTCCGCAAATAAACTGTGCGATCTCATTAGCTCGCTGTGCAAAAAGGATATCAATTACATCGTCGTACCCCCAGTTTCCAGTCTGACCCAGAATAGTTTTGGTACCAGCATCATAGCGTTCAGGGTTAAAAAGAACAGGCGTACAACCTATTTCGCCCCTTTCCACATAGCCGGTGAGGGCACGTGCTGTTTCAATAATATCATCTTCGGTATAGCCGAGACCTTCCCCTAAGGTGAATAGTTCATACAGTTCCCGTGCGTAATTTTCGTTCGGGTTATTTCCATTGTTGTATACCCCATCTAGGTAATAGAGCATGGCGTCAGTAAGACCAATTTCGCTTACAAACGTTTTTAAATTACCAATGGCATTGCGTTGCAGGCAATTGATATAGTAATACAAAAAGGAATTACAATCATACACGTCCAATTCCGTGACAAAATGGTTGTGCCAGAAGAAACTGAGTCGATCTCTGAGGTTATTATTTAATAGACCATTAGTGTAAGCAATACGCCATTCCTCTTGTTGTGCTCTGCGCATAGCGCCAGCGGCATCATCATCGGCCGGATAATTACTATTGTTCCAGTCGGCCCAAAGTGGGGCCGCCGTAGGAGGCATGGTAATGGCTTCATTGATCAGATTGTCAACAACTGATCCTGCAGTTTGACCAACTGCTTGGTTAATGGTGGTTACTGAGGCACTAAACCCCAATCGCCTGTACAAATGTGCCGCACGGTAGGTATCAAGTGGTTGGGTGTACGGCGCCAATGTAGAGGTATTACAATTGACAAAAAATTCCATAGACTATAGGCTTTAAGAATGGTCATGTGCTTAGGGGTTTCCTTCTTAACGCTCTAACGTTTTGGATAGTATCGAAAACAAAACAAATTCGATAATACGCGGCCTAAATTACAACCTTGTCCATTTCCATCGATGTAATTTGCCTTTTTTTCGATGAATTGCATTATTAAGAATAATCCTACAATACTTATGGATGCTCCACAATTATTAGGCTTAAAAGGGGAAGAGGCCGCACAAAAACTACTTTTGACAAAGGGATACAAAATTCTGGAAAGAAACTACAGATTTAGAAAAGCTGAGGTAGATCTGATAGTTCAAAAAGGAGATCAGGTCATTTTTGTTGAGGTAAAATCCAGGACTTCAAAGTGGATTGCCCACCTCGCAGATCATGTGAGCAAAAAGAAGATCAGATTACTTGTAGAAGCAGCAGATCATTACGTAATAAACAATAATATTGAACTGGAAGTTCGATTTGATATCATTACTGTTTTTAAAACAAAAAAGGGATTGGAGCTGGATCACCTTGAAGATGCCTTCTATTATTTTTAAAATTCCCAATTGGATTAGGAACTGAGAATAGGCTGATCTTCAGTCATTCCAGCCAACTTACGAAGGGAGCTCAATGCCTGATCGATTGAGTTTATCGAATCATAGCGAAGTATAAGCCGCAACCCTTTTCTGGTTTCTTTTTCTTTGATCCGGCATTCATCCGGATGTTTCTGCACATAG
>CAMYJF010000076.1 GCA_947258555.1 uncultured Eudoraea sp.
ATAATAATCCCAATCCAACGGATGAAGATATCGATAGGAATATTACTAATGTCTGCCGTTGTGGTACGTATTATCGCATGCGAAATGCCATCCATAAAGCCGTGGCAATAAATAATTCGGAGCTCGAAGATTCAAATAACTAATTCATGACCGAAAAAGGGAAGAAAGAAAGAAAGAAAGTATCAAGGAGAAAATTCCTTGTACGTGGAGGTCTTGGGACAGTCGGCGTTCTGGCTGTTGGGACGTATGTATTTAGAAATTCGATCCGAAGGTCACTATTAAGCATGGCTGGTTCCATGGAATTAGCCTATATGGGCGATACAAGTGATCCTATTATATGGTTTGAGATCACTGAAGACAACAAAGTTGTCCTATACTCCCCCAAAGTAGAAATGGGGCAGGGGACATTTACGGGTTTAGCCCAGATAGCCGCCGATGAATTGAATATCAGCTTTATACAGATGCAAGTGGTGCATGCGCCTACAGCGACTGGGAATATTGACGGGATGAGCACGGGCGGCAGCACCTCTGTATCCGGACTTTGGCAACCTTTACGCGAATTAGCCGCCACCATGCGGGAAATGATAAAGCTCAGGGCAGCGGAGCTATTGGAGGTTGATGCTTCTACACTTACAATTCAGGAGGGCACTGTTTCTGCCGGAGACAAATCCATAACATATGCTGAGGTAGCAGGAAGAACCACGGAATGGGTAATTCCTGAAACCCCGGATTTAAAAGAGGTCGGGCAGTACCAATTTGTAGGGAAACCGCTCCCCCGGATAGATCTGGCGGATAAGGTATATGGGGCTCCCATTTTTGGAATGGATGCCGTAATGCCGGATATGTTGTACGCTGCTGTTTGCAGGCCTGAACGCATTGGTTCCAAATTTGTTAGAGCGGATGGTTCAGAAGCTGAAACAATGCCCGGTGTGGTCCGGGTGGTAATTGAGAATGATTTTGCCGGGGTGATCGCCCGGTCGATGATAGAATCAGAGGACGCAAAAGGAAAGATTAAAGTAAACTGGGAAGGGTCTGTGGATCTTCAACAAGAGGATTTGGAAGAAATGATGACAGTCGGTAATGGGAAACATACCCTTATTCAAAAGAAAGGGAGTGCCTTGGCAGATGACGATGGGCTAACACTGGAATTCAGGACCCCAATCGGAGCCCATGCCCAGCTCGAACCTAATGGAGTCCTGGCATATGTCGAAGGAGACAAGGCCACAGTGATCCTCTCCACTCAAGTAATTGGCATTACGCGTAAGGAAGTGGCCAAACGCCTGGACCTGGAATTGGAAGCTGTTAATGTCATTCCCACATATCTCGGAGGAGGCTTTGGCAGGCGCTTGCATACACCACATGCAGTTCAGGCTGCCGTGATGTCCAGAGCTGTTGGGAAACCTATTAAATATTATTTCTCACGACAGGAGGAATTTCAACACGATATGTTCAGACCACCAACACATCATATTGTGAGGGGTAAAGTAAGTGAAACAGGCCAATTACAGGGATTTGAGCACCATTTTGTGAGTGGTGATGTAGCGAATAATTCCGCCTTGATGCCTAAAGTACTCCCTGGCATCATCGGTGCAGATATTGGCGCTGTCAGAGGTGGTATGATCCAATATACCGAGATCCCAAATTATCGGGCAGTATATTGGCATGTAGATCTGCCTTTCGCTACAAGTTGGTGGCGCAGTCTGGGGTTATTGGCCAATACCTTTGCCATTGAAAGCACCATAGACGAGCTGGCATTGCAAGCAAAACGTGATGTTATTGAATTCCGAATGGAAAACCTTGGGGAAGACCCAATGAGTATGCGTTTAAAATCTGTTATTAATGCCGTAGCAAATAAGGCTGGTTATACCGAAGAAATTAAAAATGGCAGAGCAATGGGGCTCGCTTCTTCTATTGATGCCGGAACGCCCTGCGCACAAGTAGCAGAAGTCTCTATTGAAGATGGAGAAATTAAAGTACATAAAGTAACCGTAGCCATGGATCCCGGAATTGCTGTGAACCCAGATCAGGTACGGGCGCAATGCGAGGGTTGCGTTATCATGGGAATGAGTGCATCTATGTTTGAAGAAATGAAGGTAGTTGACGGATCCCTCCAGCCCATCATTTATGGCCCTTACCGTATGGCATTGATGAAGCATGCACCCAAAGAGATCGATGTGGTTTTATTACAAGGTATTGATAAACCCGGTCCCGTAGGAGAGCCGCCACTTGGGCCTATAGCGGCAGCTATTGGGAATGCGGTAAGGCGACTCACAGGCAAGCGGTTGACAAGGATGCCTTTGAATTTATCTCAAGCTTAGTTCTTCACCGGAGCATTTAGAAATTCGAGTGTATTTACAGCAGTTAGCATAGCCCCTTCATCCACTTTATCATTCTTAAATACGAAATAGACGTCATGTTTGCCTTGTACTTCTTTAGTAAGATTGGCAGCAATAGCTTTCATATCCATATCGGCCAAGGCCACTTCTAAAGTAAAAGTAGCGATCAGATCGCCTTCCAGGCCTCCTAGTCGTATTTCTACCTGACCACCTTTGACAAATGCCGATGTTACGGCAAAAGTTCCGGTTACTGCTTTAACACCACTCAAGTCGAGGTCCTTGAACATCAGATAGGAATCTTTCAGCCCAATAACGATCCCCATATCTTCTACTAGTCCGGGTACCATATCCGGCGTAATGGTCATTTTAGAGGCAGAGCCTTCATCGTACGATTCTGCTTCTACCATGGGGTGCTTGAGCATAAAGGAATTCTGTGCTGTAAGCGGCTCAATTTCACCTCCTCCGTTATCAGTATAACTGGCAGTGAAAATATAAGTCCCATGGCTTTTAGTTTCCAAATGCTCAGCACTGGTAAAGCTACCTTGGGTTGGTTGACTCTCTTCTTGTGCACCCGATGGGCCATACAAGGAAAGAATATATTCTACCATTTGCCTGGATTCGGCTTCTGAAATACTGGGATGTGCTGCCATTGCCGTTTCCCCCCAATTTCCTGCACCGCCATTCCTGATCTTTTCAGAAAGCATCCCGGGCGCAGATTCCTGACCGGCGTAGCGTTCTGCGATCGCATAATAGGAGGGGCCTATGGAGCTATCTTTTTCTTTGTGACATGCCAGGCAGTCTGAGCCTTCAATCAGGAACTTCCCGATATTTGAATATGCGACATTGGCCATGTCTGCGTGTGTCTTCGCGCCTATTATATTATCACTTCCCTGAGGCAGGTAATTGTATGAAACGGTCACACGTGAGGGGTCTAAACTGCCTTCAGAAAGGCTGCCATCTTCCTCATCCTGCACATTAACCTTATATTGGATATCTAATTGCTTATCCGGCCAATAAAAGCTGCTATTGCCATTAACGATCTCCCAAGATATCTCAGGTAATTCATTGCCAACTAATATTTCTGTCTCTGTAAGGTCTGTGATCCCGGCATCGTCCGTAACTTCTAACAAAACCTTGTATCTGCCTGATTCATTAAAGGTATAGCTAGGATTCATCTCAGTTGATTCGGCCCCAGAATCGCCAAAATCCCATTTGTATGTTAAAGGATCCCCGTCATAATCAATAGAATTCCGCCCTTCAAATTGCACAGTTAATGGAAGTCCGCCAATAGTTTGATCAGCGGTAATTTGAGCCAAGGGTGCCCTGTTTCCTTTTACGAATTCTATTCGGGATAAACTTGCATCCGGATTCTGGGTAAACCACCCGGTTCCGTACTCAAGTATATATAAGGCCCCGTCCGGACCAAATATCATGTCAATGGGATTGTACAATTTCATATTGGGAACGATATGTGTCATTTTGCTGAATGCACCATCATCGTCCATAGTAACTGCAAAGATCCAGCCCCGCATCCAATCGTAGGCCAGTAATTTTCCATTAAAGTATTCAGGCCAATTATGGCCGCTATCTTCGTAATCATCACTGTAATATATGGGCCCTGCCATAGCATTTCTGCTACCTGAACCCAAAGCTGGAAACTCTTCCGAAGTACTATATGGGTAATAGATCATCGCCGGTTGCGCCGGAGGCAACTCCTTTAGTCCGGTATTATTCGGAGATTGATTGAGGGGTTTTAGAGAATCAAAGACCGGACCGGTAGTTTGCGCAGCAAAGTCCCTCGTATTATAGGCCTTGTTATTTGCGATAAAATGTGGCCAGCCAAAATTTCCAGCTTGCCTTGCCTGGTTAATTTCGTCATATCCTTTTAGACCTAGATTGAGCGAATCAGAATTGGCATCGGGACCTATCTCACCCCAATAGAGATAATTGGTCTTTGAATCGATAGAAAAGCGATAGGGATTACGATTTCCCATCACGTAAATTTCTGGGCGGGTCTGAGCTGTTCCTTTCGGGAAGAGATTGCCGTCTGGTATGCTGTAGGTGCCGTCGTCTTCCGGTTTTATACGAAGGATTTTTCCTCTTAGATCATTTGTATTTGCACTCGATTTTTGAGCGTCCCAAGGACTGCGGCCTTCCCGTGTATCAATAGGCGCAAAACCGTCTGAGGCATGCGGGTTGGTATTATCGCCCGTAGATAAATACAAATACCCATCCGGTCCAAATTCTAAAGATCCTGCAGAATGACAGCACTCCTCTCGTTGAGCAGGTACTTTGAGCAAGATCTTTTCTGAATCGGGAAGTAAATTAAAGCCAACTAGATCAAACCGCGACAAGTGTTGCACGTCTTCATCAGGATTCGAATAGTATAAATAGACCCAATTATTTTCCGCATAATTCGGGTCCACAGCAAGGCCAAGTAAGCCGTCTTCAAGTCCTGAAAATACCTTAAGAGTTGTTATCAAAGAGTCTTTCTTTTGCTCTATATCATATATGTGGACACCTCCTCTTCGTTCTATATATAAGATCTTATTTTCAGTAAGGAAATCCAGTTCCATAGGTTCATATAAATTCTGAATGAATGTGACTTTGCTAAACCTATTTTCTTCGGGAACCAATTCGGCATAAGCCTTACTATAATCCACAGGCATTCCTAACCCAATTGCATATTTGATACCTCCCAAAAGGTGATTGATATAGAGCGGATCTTTGAACTGTTCTATCGTATGCCCCAGTGCGGTGTAAAAAGACCTTCCCCCGTCGTATTCCTTATACCAGGCCATAGGGTGAAAGCTCCCATTAGTGCCTCCTTCGTAAGTGGTCTCATCGATAGTCATCAATACCTGATTGTTGGGATCCAATGACTTAAAATTGTAGAACTCATCACGGATCTCCCATGTGTTAGGAAGGTGTGATGTAGAAATATGATTGGAATTTGTCACTTGGATAACTCCATCCTGTACATTCGGATTATTAGGATGACTTTCAAAATAAGCGCCGACAAGTTCCCCGTACCAGGGCCATCCATATTCCGTATCTGTAGCGGCATGTACACCGACAAATCCGCCCCCGGCCTGTATAAATCTTTCAAACTGACTTTGCTGGACGGGATCCAAAACATCGCCGGTTGTATTTAAAAAGACTACGGCCATGAAGTCCTTTAAATTCTCTTCATTGAAAAATTGGGGATCTTCCGTAGCTACAACCGTGAACCCATTTTCTGCACCAAGTTGTTCAATGGTCTTAATCCCTTTTTCAATAGAATCATGCCTGTAAACTTCTGTTTTGGAAAAAACAAGGACTTTTATTTCGGCAGGTTTTAAGAGGAAATAACCAACTATTGCAATAATAGCTATAAGGATAACAAGCCCGAGGAGGAACTTTTTAAGATTCTTTTTCATCGAATGCGTGGTTTTTTTAGGGCTTAAAACAAAAATTTGGGAAATATACATTTATTTGTCGAATCTTCTGATCCATATTCTTGTCATCTGTTTATTTTAGGAGTCTCAGCGGTGGTTATCCGAAACAAATTGTTAATCAATGCATTACACACGATACTTGAGTCTTTCACCTATTTTTTTTTAATTCTTTTCTAGCTGTCAATAATTTAGTTTTTAAACTCTAATAATTTAATTGACCTTGCAGACCATTAGGGCGCAAAAGTAAGATCGTAAAGGTAATCAGGGAATTGATGAATGGAATATTCGACTTATGGGTAGCTTTGTTATCAGACTATGACGGG
>CAMYJF010000077.1 GCA_947258555.1 uncultured Eudoraea sp.
TATAAAGCCTCCCCAAATGAGCATGCGATCGTATTTATATAGTAAATATACATATCAGAATATATCTACTGAAGAAAGGGGAGTCCAAGGGTCAAAATAGACGCTAAGAAACACTCGTTTTTTAACACTGCTAATTGTAACTTTAAGCGTAGTGTACCTACAGATTACTAACAACCATTTATTCATTAATCAAAATTCATTCAAATGACACGTATTAACCACTCCCTACGAAAAGTGATCCTGGGTATGTTTATGCTTGCCAGCTGTTTTATGCTCCAGGCCCAGAATCAATTCACCACTAAAGAATGGCAGGACGATCTTACATTCCTGCAAGAGAAAGTACACCAGGATTATTCCTTCCTATTCAAGAAAATTTCATCCGAAGAATTTGATGCTTCGGTAGATGAGCTTTATAAAGCTATCCCCACCATGAAGGACCACGAAGTGTTTGCAGGCCTGGCGCGGATCATTGCATCCTTTAAATACGGGCATACACGAATCGGGTTTCGGGATAGCCCGATAAAAATGACACAATTGCCCATTGCTATGTATGAGTTTAGCGATGGCATGTATGTCCAGGGAGTTCACAAAGATTATCCGGATGCCCTGGGGGCCAAAGTAGTGGCTATTGAAGGCGTGCCTATAGATGACGTAATGAAGGCCATTTATCCCCTGGTGCCTTCTGAAAATGATCAATTCTTTAAGGCTTATGGCGTCTTATATGCTACTTCTCCGGAATTTCTGCATGCACAAGGGGTGACCGATTCCCTGAAGGAATCAATACAGTTTACCCTGGAAAAAGAGGGCAAAGAATTCCGGATCCTGGTAAAAGCGGGCGATTTTATGGCCATGCCGTTGGAATATGGCTATATGAAAGCAGGGGAGGATTGGCTGCAGGTACGCGATTCCTCTGTGACACCTCTCTATTTAAAGAACCTGGATAAGATCTATTATTACGAATACCTTCCGGAAGAGAAAACGGTTTATGTGCGACAGAGCCAGATCCAGGACGATCCCTCAGAAGACATTCCCACTTTCTATGCAAAAGTGTTCGATTTTATTGAGAACAATGAGGTAGAAAAATTGGTGATCGATGTCCGACTCAATGGAGGAGGGAACAATTATAAAAATAAGCCCGTTGTTACAGGTATCATAGAAACAGAGAAGATCAATGAAACGGGAAAACTCTTTGTGATCATCGGAAGGCGTACCTTTTCTGCTTGTCAAAACCTGATCAACGAATTCAGCAATTATACGAATGCCATTTTTGTCGGGGAACCCAGTTCGGAAAACATCAATTTCTATGGGGATAATCGGGAAGTTCAATTACCCAACACAGGGATCAAGACTTATTTGTCTTTTGCCTGGTGGCAAGACAAGCCTCAATGGGAAGGCGGACCCTGGACAGCTCCGCATTTGGCGGTTGAGTCGACCTTTGCCCAGTATATGAACAATGAGGATCCTGTTCTGGATGCAGCCCTCGCATTTGAGGACGACGATTTTATTATTAATCCGATGAACCATCTGACCAATTTGTTCATGTCCGGGAATACGGTTCAGTTGGAAGCAGATGCTGTACGCTTGATAAGCGACCCAAGGTATAAGTTCTTTGATTTTGAGGGGGAATTCAACAAAGCGGGATACAGGCTGTTGGAGGGCAAACAGCTGGAAGAAGCTATCTATGTGTTTACTATGAATACACAGATGTTTGCAGATTCGGCCAATACCTGGGACAGCCTGGCAGAGGCGTATTGGAAGGCCGGGGATCTGGTAAAGGCAACGGAATATTACAATAAAGCCATTGAACTAGACCCCAAAGGCGGGGTAGGCGACAATGCCCGGACCATGCTCAAGAAGATGAAGGAAGGCGATCCGCATAAGTAAGGAGTAGGGGAGTCAGGAATTTTATTTGTCTTGAGAAGATGGCACAAAAATTGTTTACCTTAATATCGTAAAAACAATACACCTATGAAACCATTACACAAATACCCCCTGTTGATCCTATCTATGTTTCTTTTGCTATTTACTGTGAATGTACAAGCGCAGGATGATAAGGTCGACAAGAAAGCGAATGAACTGGTTCGGGCGTATCAGGCCGAAGTGGGTTTGACCATTGAACAAGCGACCGAATTTCAAAAAGCGATCAAGCACTATTTGATAAAGCGCAAGGAAGTAAAGGTCATGGATGCCTCTGCGCAGGACAAAACCAGTATGCTGAAAGATGTTTCGGATATGGAGAACAAGGCCATGGTGGCCATTCTTGACGCCAAGCAAATGAAAGCGTATAAAAAATTGAAAAAAGAACTACAGCCTATGTAGTTCCTCAAAACAAAAGAAAACCATGTAGTGAGTTTTTACTCTACTACATGGTTTTTTTTATGCCCATTTTTACCTACTTTCATTCATTGAAATTCAACCAATAAATTTCCTTGAAAATGAGATCAATTCAACAACTACTCATCCTGGGTCTGTGCCTTGCGATGACATCTGTCTATGGGCAAAAGAAACCGGATAATCCCTATTCAGGCCTATCCTGGAGGAGCCTTGGACCGGCCCTTACTTCCGGTAGGATCGCCGATATTGCCATCCATCCCGATAATGAAAATACATGGTATGTAGCCGTAGGTTCCGGAGGGGTCTGGAAAACTACAAATTCGGGAACTACATGGAAGCCTATATTCGACAGCCAGAAATCCTATTCCATTGGCTGCGTCACCATCGATCCGAATAATTCGCATACGATTTGGGTTGGTTCCGGTGAAAATGTAGGGGGTAGGCATGTTGGTTTTGGCGATGGCATCTATGTTAGCCATGACGATGGGAAAAGCTGGAAGAATAAAGGATTAAAAAAATCAGAGCATATTTCCAAGATCATCGTGCATCCGGATAATCCGGATACCATTTGGGTGGCCGCACAAGGACCTCTTTGGAGCAAAGGCGGTGAACGCGGGGTATACAAATCTACGGATGGGGGAGAGAGCTGGAAGCGCACCCTGGGCGATAGCGAATGGGTAGGCGCTACAGACCTACTTATTGATCCGAGAGATCCAATGGTACTATATGCAGCTAGCTGGCAGCGCCACAGGACCGTTGCTGCTTATCTCGGTGGCGGACCGGGATCCGGTATCCATAAAAGTACAGATGGAGGAGAGACCTGGGCTAAACTTTCCAGCGGCATTCCGAAATCTAACCTCGGGAAGATCGGACTTGCCATGAGTCATTTTGATCCGAATACGATCTATGCAGCTATAGAAACAGACCGACTCAAGGGCGGGATCTATATGTCTGCAGATGCAGGCCACTCCTGGAGCAAACAAAGCAATACGGTTTCCGGAGGTACGGGTCCGCATTACTACCAGGAATTATACGCTTCGCCGCATCATGACGGTACATTGTACCTGATGAACAATTATGTGCAGGTCTCCAAAGACCACGGGAAGAATTTCAGTACGATGAATGAAAAGAAAAAGCATGTAGACAGTCATGCCATGGCATTTAAATCATCGGATCCCAATTATGTGCTCTTTGGTACAGATGGAGGTTTGTACGAAAGTTTTGATCTTACAAAGAGCTGGAAGTACATCCGGAATCTTCCTGTGATCCAGTATTACAAAGTAGCGGTGGATGATTCGGCTCCCTTCTATAAGATCTATGGGGGTACCCAGGATAACGGCTCACATGGCGGTCCGTCACGGACACGCTCTTCGGCCGGGATCCTTAATTCCGATTGGTGGGTTACTCTGGGAGCAGATGGCCATCAGAGTGCCACAGAACCCGGGAATCCTGATATCACCTATGGGGAGTTTCAACAAGGGTGGTTATGGCGTGTAGATCAGACCACGATGGAGACTGTTTTTATTCAGCCTCAGCCCGGAGCAGGGGAACCTGCAGAACGCTTTAATTGGGATGCACCTATTTTGGTGAGTCCGCATAAACCCACACGTTTGTATTTTGCTTCACAGCGCGTATGGCGATCAGAGAACAGGGGAGATGCCTGGACAGCCGTATCGCCCGACCTAACACGGAACCAGGAACGCTTGGCCTTGCCGATCATGGGTGGACAGCAGAGTTGGGACAATGCATGGGATGTAAATGCCATGTCTAATTACAATACGATCACATCGCTTGCTGAATCTCCTATACAAGAAGGCTTGTTGTATGCCGGAACCGATGATGGAATTCTCCAAGTATCCGAAGATGGGGGCGCAAACTGGCGCAGAATAGAATTAGGCAATATCAAAGGAGTGCCGGCTACGCCATTTGTAAATGATGTACGCGCCGATCTCTTTGATGCCAATACGGTCTACCTGGTTTTGGACAACCATAAAAATGGGGATTACAGACCGTTTCTGTTGAAAAGTACTGACAAGGGGAGGACCTGGCAATCCATCAATGGGAATTTGCCGAATCCATTGCTGACCTGGCGACTCGTGCAGGACCACGAGCAAAAAAGCCTTCTTTTTGCCGCTACTGAATACGGGGTATATATGACCCAGAACGGTGGGCAACAGTGGACGCAATTAAAGTCGGGCATGCCTACCATAGCCATCAGGGATATCACGATACAACGCAGGGAGAATGACCTGGTAGCCGCTTCCTTCGGCCGTGGTTTTTATGTAATGGATGATATGAGTCCGCTGCGGAATTTCGCGGCCACAGCAGCACAAGAGGCGAGTTTATTTGATGTAAAACCGGCCTATTGGTATGTAGAAGGGGAGGAATTATACGGACAGGGGAATGCGGAGTATGCTGCCAAAAATCCGCCGTATGGAGCCGTGTTTACCTATCATTTAAAAGATTCTATTGCCTCGCTCAAATCCCAGCGAAAGCTAAGTGAGAAAGGCAAGACAACCGTGGCATTCCCCGGATGGGATGCCTTGGAGGAGGAGAAATTACAAGCGAAACCGGCCATTTGGTTTATTGTCAAAGATGGGCAGGGACAGCTGGTTGATATGGTTAAGGGGAAAAACAAAAAGGGGTTCAACCGGGTGAGCTGGGGCTTAAGTGTCGCCGATAGGAGTGGAGTGCCTTTAAAAGCGCCGCCACCGGTAGAGGATTATTTTTCATGGGGTATAAAAGCCACTCCGGGGGATTATACAGTAACCATGTCTAAGGTGGTCGATGGAGAAGAAACGGTTTTGGCAGGTCCGAAAGGATTTAAAGTAGTGCCTTTGACCAAAGGAGCCTTACCGGGCGCTTCCTATGATGATATTGTAGCTTTTAGGAAGACCTTTGAAGGCTTCCAGCAGGAGATGAGCTCAGTGCAATCTGTTTTAAACAAAAATCAGCAGAAGGTGGGCGCCATGCAGCGTGCCTTGACGAAGGCTACGAATCCGACATCTGCACTGGTGCAGCAATTGCACGAAGCACGTTCGTTCTTACAAAGTGTAGATACAGAAATGAATGGGAACAAGGCTAAGGCTGAAGTAGGGGAACGGGATGATCCAACGCCGGGCTCGGGTGGATTTATCGGTACGGTTGCCCTGGCCACCAGCACATACGGACCTACGGAGAATCACAGATCAGCCTTACAGGTAGCGCAGACACAATTGCAGTCGATCAAAGGCAAATTGGATCAATTTGTGACACAGACCATGCCCAGTTTAGAAGCAGCTGTCAAAGCGGCTGGAGCGCCGTGGATCGAAGGGCAGGGGCTTAAGAACTAAAAAAGTTGTGGGAGTACGTCAAAGACGTAGCCCAGGAGCCAGTATAGGATGATAAAAACGACCAAGGTGCCGAAGCAGCCGCATTTGCCGCCTCCGATCTTCTTGGCGCCAAAGAAGGCGATTATCGCGCGAACCAGATTTTTCATGTCAATGAGCTGCTATGCGAGTGGAGCGACAAGATGTTTCAGGGCTTCATAGACGATAATGGCCGGCCATACTATAGCTTTTAGGACGCCTACTACTCCTGCCCAAAAGGTGCATGCTGCTTTGATGTAATACACGGCGGCCCCAAGTATTCCGAGGAAGTAGAACATTCCACCACCGGCGGCTTTGGCTTTAGATTTTG
>CAMYJF010000078.1 GCA_947258555.1 uncultured Eudoraea sp.
CATAATATTTCCCCTATCCGCTCTATGTTCCTTCGAAAACGCATAGGATCCTTTTGAACACGCTCGTCCCGCATTTCTGCCAGGAACTTGTTCAACAGGGAATTCTCATTTTCAAAGTGATGTACTACCATTTGAATTGCCTCTTGTTCACTAATGTACCAATTCTTCAACTAGCAAAAAAGGCACCCCTCTGGGAGTGCCTTCCTGAAAAACGAACATAATAGGTATCTACTAAATGTTTCGTTTTTAAGTCACAACATCATCAAACATCTATTCCCTTCATCATCTTTTTCCAATACAAATAGGGTAATCCATATTTTTTTAGCATCCATAAACGCCAACTTTCTTTGGAACTATCAAATACGAGCATGTTTTTTAATTTGGGATCCGGAGTGAAATTATTGTCATAATCAAATTCTGCCAGGACCATTTTTCCATATCCTGTAACAAGCGGACAGGATGAATACCCATTATAGCTATGGTTGTCAGCTTCTTTAGCTCGTATTAGCTTAGCGATATTATCAACCACAACAGGCGCTTGTTTTCGAATAGCAGCACCCGTTTTGCCAGTTGGCAAAGCAGCAACATCTCCAAGACCAAAAATATTTTTAAAGGTAATATGTTGCAGAGTATGATGATCTACATCCAACCAACCGGCATCATTCACTAATTCAGATTCCCGAATGAATTTTGGCGCTGCCTGAGGAGGTGCTAAATGGAGCATGTCAAAAGGAATACTGACTACATTATTCCCTTCATCCTTCATTCCCAAATGATTTCCTTCGCTGATCTCAAGTGCTTTATCTCCCTTATAATTGAAGTATGCGATCTGCTTCCCGGCGTCAATTTTAAAAGGCGCATGAAAAGGTTTAAAATGCATACCATATCTGTGCAATACCTTCTCTAAAGTGGCCTTGATCTCCGGAACTCCAAAGATCACCGTTCCCGGTGTTGCAAAAATTACATTAGTCTTCTTATTAATGCCTTTCTTCCGAAAATAGTCTGCTGCTAAATAGGCTATTTTCTGGGGGGCCCCTCCACATTTGATTGGAGTCGCCGGTTGTGTAAATAAGGCATTGCCTCCGCTAAAATTCTTGAGGACATCCCATGTATGTTCCGGATCTGTGTAATTGCTGCAAACCACCCCCTTATCAAGGGCTTCCGGCAAACCTTCGATCAAGGAAGGTTCCATCACCAGCCCTGGAGCTACAACGAGGAAATCATAGGTTATACTATCTGAATTCTTCGTTGTTACAGAATTTTGCGCTGGAATAAATCCTGTAGCAAAATCCTTGATCCATGTCACCCCCTTAGGGATAAGGTCTGCCATGGGTTTAGCAGTTTTTTCATAGTTGTAAGTTCCTGCCCCAACAAGGGTCCATGCAGGCTGATAATAATGTGTATCTGCAGGTTCAAGGACAGCAATGTCCAGGTCCTTGTCTTTTCTTCTGAGTTGAGCGGCCACCATAATACCGGCGGTGCCGCCTCCAATAATGAGAACTTGATGGTGTGATTTCATGATGTTGTGAAAATAGTGTCTATAAAGGTAGTGTTGAAAAAGGGATCGATACGTAACCTAGGTTACACGATAACCACGGAAATTATGGCTAATTTAGGAGGGTTGAATTGCAATCCATGAAACGAAGAGATTTTGTAAAAAACACTGGTCTGGCAGGCGTTGTAGGACTGGGTATTCCGGTTATTTATGGTCATTTACTTCCCAAAGGGTATACCCCACTCGGGTTGCAGGACCCCGATCCTTATACCCTTTTTAACAAGGATAAAGGAATGCAGATTTTAAACGACAAACCCTGGAACATTGAAGCTGCAGCCCATTTATTAGATGATGATATAACGCCAAATAAGTTCATGTTTATTCGTAATAATGGGCTTATCCCTGAAAATATTGATGCTGGGAAATGGACACTTACCATTGATGGGGAATCTGTAGTATCGCCAAAAACTTATACGCTGGCTGAACTCAAATCCAAATTTCCTTCTTACACCTATCAACTAACACTTGAGTGCGGTGGTAATGGGCGGAGTGAGTTCGATCCACCGGCCAAAGGAAATCAATGGACTATTGGTGCCGTTTCCTGTGCACAGTGGACAGGTGTGCGATTGAAAGATGTTCTGGCAGATGTGGGCATTAAAAATGATGCTCAGTATGTGGGCTACCATGCCGCCGATCTGCACCTTAGTCGGGATCCGGAGAAGGAACCCATTTCACGAGGCGCCCCAATGGCGAAAGCACTACAGGATGAAACATTGCTTGCTTATGCAATGAATGGAAATGATATCCCGCTGGCACACGGATATCCGCTGCGATTAGTGGCAGGCGGATGGCCTGCTTCAGTTTCAGGTAAGTGGGTGAATCGGATCAGTGTTCGAAATAAAGTACATGACGGACCTAAAATGGGCGGAACATCATACAGGGTACCATGCAGTCCGGTTGCTCCCGGGGAAAAGGTAAAGGATGAAGATATGTGTATCATTGAATCAATGCCTGTTAAATCCCTGATCACGTATCCAAAAACGGGTGCCATGATCTCAGGAAATAAATCCTTGGAGATCAGAGGACATGCCTGGGCCGGTGAATTAACGGTTCGCTCGGTCTCCTATTCGATAGATTTTGGTGCCACCTGGCAGGAATGCCAATTGGATGCGCCCCCAAACCGACTCGCATGGCAGCGATTCGGGGCATCGATTAAATTTCCTGAAAAGGGATATTATGAAGTTTGGGCGCAGGCCACGGATAGCAATGGTGAGAGTCAGCCGATGGTATTACCGGGCTGGAATCCCAAAGGCTATCTGAATAATGCCTGTCACCGGATCGCAGTAAAAGTTAGCTAGGATGTCGGATAAGGATCAATTTAAAGAGCAATTACAACAGGTATCCCGACTCGTAAATAGCATAATGCTCATTTTTTTTCTAATGGGCGCTGTAGTTCTTTATATAATGATAGATCCGGAGCTTTCACTCTTTAAAAAGGAAGAACCCGCCACCTATGTGACAGTGGTGCCGGAAGAAGACGATTTTGACAAGATAGAGAACGGCATTCATGTCAGAACCGGTTTGAAGGATGCAGAAGGATTAATGACAGTTGTTAATAATTGCACTAATTGTCATTCTGCCTTATTGGTCACTCAAAATCGCATGAATGAAGAAAACTGGAGAACTACTATAAAATGGATGCAGGAAACGCAAAATCTATGGGATCTGGGTTTGAATGAAGACATAATTATCAAGTACTTGGTAACCAACTACCCACCACAGAAAAAAGGTCGTAGAGCCAGTTTACAATTTATCGATTGGTATGAGTTGGAATAGAGCGTTATATATATTGATTTTATTGTCTGTTCTTTTTGGTTGTAAAGAAACTGAAAAGAGCACAGAAGATCATTCGGATCAGTGGAAGTCGGCCCAACTCATTGAGGCCGAAATAGTATCGAAGATCCATTCATACCCCACTGTCAAGATCATTGATCTGCGGCCAACAGAAAATTACTTAGAAGGGCATATTCCTGGGGCACTTTCTCTTTCACGGGCTGAAATGACAGCGCCTGAACACCCGATACCCGGTATGCGCGCTTTACCGAAACAATTGGCTGCCACCTTGGGATCAAAGGGAATTAAAAACACAGACACCCTGGTACTCTATGATGGTCGTGGAAATGCAGAAGCAGCTCGACTCTGGTGCCTATTGTACGCTAACGGATTTACCAATAGCAAATTATTAAATGGCGGATATGGAGCCTGGACTGCGCTTGATCTACCAAAAGAAACCGAAGCTACTCACCATGAGCCTGTTTCTTTTGAGTTCAAAGGTGATAGTTCTCTAGATCTTTGGATTGATACTGAAGAATTGCACTCCTGGTTGCAGGATAGCACAAGGAATGTTACGATAATTGATACCCGTACCCTTGATGAATACAGCGGAAAAAGGCAAAAAGCTAATGCCTTGAGAGCGGGGCATATCCCCGGAGCGAAAAGAATAGATTGGGCTGATGCCCTGAACTATCACGGGGATCACCTTGTGAAATCTATAGAAGAATTACAAGAACTTTACGGGAGGATCATAGAAGATCGATCCGATACGATCGTAGTGTATTGTCACTCGGGTGTGAGGTCGTCTTTCACTACCTTTGTATTAACACAACTTCTTGATTATAAGAATGTAAGGAATTACGATGGTTCCTGGACAGCCTGGAGCCGACGGCCTGAATTGCCGATAGAACAAGATAGTATTACACAAATTCTTAAATAAAATGAACGAATATTTTCAAGCTTTTGCAGATGCATTCCTATCCAGCGTAAACTGGACATGGAAATCAATAATTTTTGAAGTACCCTGGTATACAAATTAC
This sequence comes from uncultured Eudoraea sp., assembly GCA_947258555.1. Taxonomy (GTDB): domain Bacteria; phylum Bacteroidota; class Bacteroidia; order Flavobacteriales; family Flavobacteriaceae; genus HDS-28. The sequence goes on from CAMYJF010000078.1 coordinate 4,369, forward strand.
TTTTGGGGATTAACAGCCATCTCCTTATTGGTCTGGTTATTAGAGATATTATTTCCCTGGAGAAAAGAGCAATCCATATTCAGGAAGGATTTTTGGCTGGATGGATTCTATATGTATTTTAATTTCTTCATGTTCTCCATAGCGATCAGTGGTTTTTACAAAATGCTGGAAATTGGATTTGGCGACGTGGGAATAAAGGCATCGAGCCTTACCCTATTGGACCTCTCTTCCATTCCTGCTTGGGCGCAGCTACTCATATTCTTTATCGTCCTCGATTTTGTGCAGTGGTTTACGCACATTCTTCTCCATAAATACAAGATCCTATGGAACTTCCATAAGGTCCACCATTCTGTTAAAGAAATGGGATTTGCCGCGCATTTACGTTATCATTGGATGGAGAATATACTTTACAAACCCCTCAAAACTTTAGGGGTAATGATCCTGGGTGGATTTGAACCGGAACAGGCATTTATTGTCCATTTCTTTGCAATTTCCATTGGCCATTTAAATCACTCGAATATCAAACTTACATATGGCCCTTTAAAATATTTATTTAATAATCCGGTGATGCACCTCTACCACCACGCCTTCGTACTCCCTAAAGGCAGTTATGGCGTTAATTTTGGGATCAGTCTGAGTCTTTGGGATTATATCTTTAAGACTAATTATATTCCGGAAGATAGCGGGACTATTCCGCTAGGCTTTCCTGGCGACGAAAAATTTCCAACGGATTTTGTGCATCAGAATTTATACGGCTTCCGTAAAGATAAATGAGCAGTACTATTCTGAGAGAATGAAGTCAATGGCTGCCTTGGCGTGAAGTTGTGTAGTTTCTATTAAGGGAATTTCAGAATCTTCTTGTGACAACAAAATAGGTAGTTCCGTACAGCCCAAAATTATACCTTCTGCGCCTCTTTTTTGAAGTCCAATGATTTGATCTTTATAAAAGGATTTGGCCTCACGGCTAAAAACGCCCTGGGTGAGTTCTTTAGACACATAATAATGAGATCGATCTATACCATATCCTTCAGGGATCAAGGTTTGGATCTGATATTTGTTTTGTAGGTAAGACGGAATAAAATCCCCGGTCATTGTGGGTTTATTTCCCAGTAAACCCAACTGGGTAATCCCGTATTCACGGGCTTTCTCACCTATAGCATCCGCAATGTGCAGGATGGGTATCTCTATCTGAGGCTGAACATATTCGTAGACCATATGTGGGGTATTAGCGCAAATGATCAAAGCCTCCGCCCCTGCATGCTGAAGTTTCCGGGAAATCTCCAGGTACGTCTGGTTAATCTTTTCTTTATCCTGTTCGCGCATCAAAGCAATATTGATGCTGTGCAAAATTAGAGGTGGATTTTCCTGTGGACCGATCTTTTCACCTACACCCTGATTGATCAGCTTGTAATATTCAACAGTGGAGTGCCAGGAAGTTCCACCGATCATGCCCAGGGTTCTCATATTTTCACTCATGCTCTTTTACTAAGTGAATTCCAGGAGTTTTTGTTTCAATTGTGGAGCAGGTATAACGCCTGATGTGCGCCATTGCACCTGACCATCCTTAAATACGATAAGTGTGGGGATACCTCTGACCTGATAATATGATGGTCACCTGATCGCCTAGTTCGTCTTTTACCTCCCTGAGAATAGGCGGCATCATTTTGCAAGGTCCACACCAGTCCGCATAAAAATCAACTAATACGGGCTTTTTGGCCGCAATGAGCTGCTCAAATGTTTTCATTCGAGGTCAGTTTTAAGTTATCTATGTTAAATACCCAATTGAAAGAAAGCTATCTGGAATAATCTAGCTGAGTTCTTTCATTCTTCCTCGGATCCGTGCATCTCTTCATGGTGTTTCTCATACCACTCGGGTTGCTCTACTTCATTATCATACAGATATTCTGCAATACCAATAATGACACTATCAGGATAAACCTGGTGGTTCATCAACTCATATTTTTCCACCGCATCAGGCATTTTGCTTTTTTCAGCACTGGGTCCGCTCATCCATTCCAACAAATCGGCTACAAAGGCTTCTTTGGTGGTTCCCTCCATAATATAGTGGTTTTTAACAGCTATCATTGGCGGTGCCAGAATATTGTCCATGGACATTTTAGGATCATGACACTGATAGCAATAGGTAGAAAGTAAATTCTCTCCCCGGATCGCAAGATCCTCAGTATCAACCTCGGTTTGTATAGGTGTGTCCTCAATTTCTCCTGACTTCTTAGCTTGTTTACAGCTAATAATAAAAGTCAGGGCAGTCAACATTAGTAATGCTCTCATATAAGTGAATCATTTAATTATTTATCGATTTTTTCCAGTTCAATATGCCGCCCTCAAGGTCGTAGACCTTCTTAAAGCCCCAGCCAATAAGCTTTTTTGCAGCTTTAAGGCTACGTTGACCCGAACGGCAATATAGGTAAACTGGCTCTTCTTTAGCAAATTTCTCAAAAGAAGTACGAAAACTTCCATGATGGAAAAAGTCGATATTAACCGCTTTGGCTAAATGCCCGTTTTTATATTCCCTGGGTGTTCTAACATCTACTAGTTGTACATCTTTCTCAGCTATCCTTTTTTTATAGGTTTCTTTGTCCAATACCTCTATTTGATTCGAAGTAACAGAACCAGATCCAAATAATGATTTTAAAAAAGTCATATAATACGTTTTAGTAATAAGGGAAACGATCCCCGGAGGAACTGTTTCCTATAAACAAACATCAATTCCTACTTAAAATTAGTTCAAGTCTTTTTTGGCCAGATAGAAATCTACTTTCTCCAGGGATTCATCTGCCCAGCGCTCTTCCATTTCTGCGAGTGTTTTCGGAGGCGGCACAATTACCTTATCTCCTTTTTTCCAATTTAATGGCAGGGCCACTTTGTGTTTATCCGCTATCTGCAGTCCTTATAAAGCCCTCATGATCTCGTCCATGTTTCTGCCCACATTGAGTGGGTAGTACATGATCAAGCGGATCTTTTGTTTAGGATCGATAAAAAACACAGCTCGCACTGCCGCCGTTTCGCTTTCATTGGGTTGGAGCATGCCATACAATTTGGCCACATGCATATCGATATCGGCAATAATTGGGAAATTCAGATAGGTTCCAGTATTTTCTTTTACATTATTCACCCATCCCAGATGCGCATGTACGCTATCAATACTTAAGCCTAATAACTTAGTGTTCAAGCACTCAAAATTTCCCTGTTCTTCTGCAAAGCCACACATTTCAGTGGTACATACCGGTGTGAAATCGGCCGGATGGGAAAATAGCAATACCCACTTATCCTTCGCAAATTCGGAGAATTGGATAGGTCCTTTTGTTGTCATCGCCTTGAAGTCCGGAGCAGTATCCCCGATCCGCGGCATCGTATATGTTGTTGTTTCCAGT
>CAMYJF010000079.1 GCA_947258555.1 uncultured Eudoraea sp.
AGTAATTCCACCGATGATGTCGCTGTAGTTAATTATTTATGGGATTTTAAAGATGGTAATACCTCAACCCAGTCTGATCCAATGCATACGTTTACAGAAGCAAATACCTACCAGGTTGAACTTACAGTAGAAGATGCTGAAGGACTAAGCGATACCACGAGTGTTACCATTGTTGTGGATCCTGCTCCGAATGAAGCCCCTGTGGCCGTGGCTAGTGCAACACCTACAAATGGTGCTCCATCACTGGAAGTTAGTTTTACAGGAAGCAATTCCACCGATGATGTCGCTGTGGTGAGTTATCTCTGGGATTTTAAAGATGGTAGTACTTCGACCCAGGCAGATCCAACACATACGTTTACATCAGCTGGCACATATATAGTTGAACTGATGGTAGAAGACATAGAAGGACTGAGTGATACAACCAGCGTCACAATTGTTGTGGCAGATCCGTCGAATCAAGCTCCTGTTGCGCTGGCCAGTGCAACACCGAGCAGTGGAACTTTGCCTTTGGAAGTAAGTTTTACGGGAAGCAACTCTACTGACGACGTGGCTGTGATAAGCTATCTCTGGGATTTTCAAGATGGATCTCCCTTCAGTTCAGAAGCAGATCCCGTTCACACATTCTCAGCTGTCGGCACATATTTGGTACTACTCACTGTAGAAGACGATGAAGGTCTAACTGATACGGCAACGGTAACAATCACGGTAAATGATGGAACCAATCAGGCACCTGTAGCCGTTATCAATGCAACTCCGCTACAAGGCGAAGTCCCTCTGGAAGTTAATTTCACAGCCAGGAATTCTACAGACGATTCGGGTGTTGTGAGCTATCTCTGGGATTTTGGTGATGGATCAGCTACTTCGACAGAAATTACGCCGAGTCACCTTTATTTAACTGACGGAAGTTTTACAGTAACCCTTACCGTTACAGATGCCGAAGGATTAAACAATACCGCCTCTATTACCATTCTGGTGCTGGAAGCAACAAGCTCAAAAGATCTATATGGATCACTTCTGATAAATCCGGCTAAAGAAATAGCACAGATCCGCATTGTCGATAATGGCCAGGGCAACAGGACTGTTTCAAGAATCTATATCCATGATGTGAGCGGACAACAAGTGGGGGTATACAATCCTCAAGACATTTTTAATCATGGTTTATACGAAATACCCATTACAGGATTGAGCAGTGGCTCCATCTACCTTATTGGATTTGAAATGAGTAACAGGGATACTGTAGTATTAAAGTTAGTGGTAATGAACTAGTTCAATAGTTAGTATGATAAACCGATTCTCTCAAATAGCGCTATTAAAAGTGACGGCAGTCCTTCTGACATCTCTTTTATTATTTGCTGTTTATTCCTGTACAACGGAACGGGCCTCGGAATATGTGGATATAGCCCTTGATTCGGATGGAGATGGTGTTCTTGATGCCCAGGAAATTTTTAATGGCACTGATAAAAACGATCCTTGTGATCCGTTACAGGAGGCCGACTATACATCTTATGATCCGATGAATACTGTCTGGCAAAATTCTGATTGTGATAGTGATGGAATTTCAAATGCCGATGAACTATCAGAAGTTACAAATCCCTATTTTGATGAATCCTTGGACTCAGACGGAGATGGCGTAGCTAATAGTGAAGAGATCCAAAGTGGAAGTGATAAAGACAATCCTTGTGATCCGTTCCAAAATGCAGGGTATTTGGCCTTTAATAGAACCAATCCGGTCTGGATAGCAGCAGATTGCGATGGGGATGGGATGACTAATGGCGATGAAATTGCCAATGAAACCGATCCCTATTTTGATGAGATAGGTGGGCCTGACACTGACGGTGATGGCATAAAAGATGCCCGTGAAACCCTGAATGGGACAGATCTGAATGATCCTTGCGACCCTGTGCAAGCTCCCGGCTATAAAGGTTATGATCCAGAGAATGCCGTATGGGCCCCTGCCGACTGCGATGGCGATGGCGTTCCTAATGCCGATGAGCATGAAATGCAAACAGATCCATACCTGGACGATGCCATGTATGCCATTCCTATATTTTTGCCTACACTCTCTGAACTGCGCTTATTTGAAGGGGCATTGGCAGATCTTACCTTCATCCCTACAGTCTATGAATACGGAGTGAGTACGCCATTGTTTACGGACTATGCCTATAAACTCCGCTCGGTCGCCATACCCTATGGCCGGCAAATGACCTATAACGGGGAAGGGCTCTTTGTCTTTCCGGACAACACAATACTGAATGAAACCATCTATTATCTGAATGATGAGAGAGATCCTTCACTGGGCAAGAAGATCATTGAATCCCGGATCCTGATTAAAATGGCAGGCGCCTGGAATGTTGGGAAATATGTATGGAATGAAACACAAACTGAAGCCAACCTCACTGAGGATGCAAGCGTTGTTCAGGTGAGTTGGATAGACCTATCTGGAAATTCCCGAAACGTAAATTACAGGGTGCCACCTAACGCCCTTTGTTTTCAGTGCCATGATATCAATGGAGGTACCACACCTGTCGGCATAAAAGCCAGGGCACTAAATTTTGTGTATAAAGGAACTAACCAGTTACAAAATCTAATCGATAACGGATTGCTAACCGGAGCACCAGACATATCCCAAATAGCCGTATTCCCTGACTGGACAGACGATACACTACCCTTGGAAGATCGGGCCAGAGCTTATCTTGATGCGAATTGTGCACACTGCCATCAACCCGGTGGTTCCTATAATATCAGTTATGGGGATGCGTTCGAACTCAGGTATGAAACATCCTATGAAGACAGCAATATTTTTGAAACACGAGTAGCCATCCAGAATCGGATGAATTCACTTATTCCTAATTATTTTATGCCTTTCTTAGGTACGACAGTGCTGCATGATGAAGGGGTAACACTTATCAATGCCTATATCGATTCTTTGGAATAAAACCGACTTCCTTTTTATTTCAGGGACTTGACATAATTGACAACCATCCAGCGATCTTCTTCCACAGGTATGATATATTCAAAACCTGGCATTTCATTCCTGCCCGTAAAGATCTTGTAGAAGAAACTTCCGTCTGGCTGACTTTGAATGGATTCCTCTGTAAATTTGGCCACGGGGGTTTCAAGTAGATATGAGTTGATACCGTCCCCCTCACCATTTTCACCATGGCAGGTTGAGCAATACTGTGTATATAATGTATAGCCAATTTTCTCTGAGTCCTTCACATTTGAATACGGATTTTTCATTGTCCGATACTTCTCCGGAACTTCCCATGGATCATTCTGATTAGTTTTTACGATCGTCATTGAAATAAGGGCAAAACTGCCTGCTACTAGCGCCAAAGTTTTAACTATCTGCTTTTTCATAGTTTAGCGAATTGAATTTCCTATTGTCATGATACTTATTGAATTGAAGTAGGTTTAAATCTATAAATTCGGGTTATGTTGAATCCAATCATGAAATCTCCTGAGAAGAAATCATTCTGATTGAACATCATATTTTTCTGTGGGATCAATCCATTATAATTTGTGACAAATAACTGGAATGCATGGCCCAAGGTGGCAAATTCCACGCCCATGGCCATCCCTGCTTTAGGCTTATCAAATCCTGTGCCAGACGAAAATGGTTGGTTGTAATCTATCAGTATGGAAGTCTTTGGAGTCACCTTATACCGGCCTCCCAATCCAACCGAGAATAGTACATTCTCCATGCCGAATTCCACAAAATTGTAGTGAGAAATACTAGGTGCCAGTTGTAAGGAAAGGTTGGGTCCGAATCTACGCACGAAATTGACCTGGTGAAAATAGGAAAACCGGTCCTGGGCAAATTCAAAATCTCCGTCCTTTTCCACATTTAGCACCATATTTCCATTGTAGCTAATACTAAAAGGTTTTGTATCTGAACGTGTTTGTCTCATCAGAGCTACTTTCCAATTAAAATCCAGCAAACGATCAAATTTTGTAGCACCTATCCCAAGGGTAACATTTTTGTGAACACCATACGCCAGTCCAATATGTATATTCGACGGGGCAAATATCCCCCCCCAGTCATCATCACCTCCACTAATAAGTCCAAACCTGTGCTTTATTTGAAATTCCATCCCCTCTTTAGGGAGTATTTCATTAGTGGCATTTTCAATGATATATGGATTATGAAAAGCGGGGCGTGCCGGTATTTCCGGAACGGAATCCCTTTCCAATCCTTGAGATAGTACAAGAAGAGGGCTTACCCAAAAAACAGCTATCAAAATTTTTAAACACTTCATCGAGTACTATTCAATATTAATTATCCGGCGCTCCTTGTTCTATCCAGCTTTTGACCAATTCTATGTCCTCTGATGGCAAACTGCCGCTTGGTGGCATTACGGAAGGATTACCCTGTAGCCTTTGGTACAATAAACTAGCTTCCAGGTCATTAGGCACTATATACACCCCGTTCGTAATAGCCTCATACGAAATACCTTCTGTTAGATCGGGCGCTGCTACCAATACCGGATGGCAAGAGGTACAATTAGTAGAAAATATTGGTTGGATATCTAACGAATATGACACTGTATAGGGCAGTATGATTTCCTCTCCTTCATCAAAATAACAACCCGTCATAAAGAGGATTAAAAAGATCGCAGCTATTAAGCCGAACTTATTTCGGTCTTTATGATTATTAAAAAGGGTGGGGCTGGATCCTGACATAGTTAATAGAATTCGTTTACCTCTTCAATTTTTTGCTAAACGAGTAAGCTAAGTAAGTTGTAGTTACGTGGTGAAGGGCGATCTCAAAAGAATATCGCCAGGGGAAGAATCGTCGGGTATCGCTCATGCAGTATCGCCGTTTTTTTAGTTGATGAAATTGCATAATTATTCAAGCTGCAAGCTAGTATGATACACCTTCTTAATTCATGATTTTTATCATATTAAATTTTAGGAGAAAACAAAAAGCCAGGCGCAAGGCCTGGCTTTTTCGTCTCGGGGATATGGGGACTGCTACCTGTATAGGGTAAAGTGCCCCACGTATTGTTGCTTACTCTTATCATTGGCATTGACCACATACCAATAATCCCCCGTTGGCAGAGCCGTACCTTCATATTTACCATCCCACTTGCTTACCTGGTCTAGTATAGCTACTACTCTGCCGTAACGATCGTATATCTTCACCTCGATCTGAGGGAAGAATTCTCTGTTTCCTGGAAACCACTCCTCATTTTCATTATCGCCATTAGGCGTAAAATAATTAGGTATATCCAGCATACCTGTAAAATCGAATGGGAAAGAGACGGTAGATTCACAACCAAATTGGTCTACTACGCGTACTATGATGTTCCCATCTTCATTTTGAGTATAAATATTTTCGCTGCCATAGGAATCCCCATTAAAGAAGAATTCATATCCTCCGAATCCTCCGGAGGCTGTGGCGGTAATTTCATTCGGACCTGTCTTTTCAGCCGTAATGGTCAAGGGATCATAGGCATCTATACTAAAGTCGACAAAAGTGGTACAGCCATTCATATGATAAATATAGACCGTATGATCGCCGGCTGCTACATCACCCCATGTGCGTTCTGGCGCAGCAAGAGAAGTAATGGCATCCGTAGGATCTACGGGATCCAAAGCAAATAAGACATCACTGTACTGACTCGTATCCTGCAGAGTAACTGAAGCCGTATTGTAAGGGAAGATGCCTTGGCATCCATAGTCGACAATAGCTTCCGGTTGCAGATCCACACCAATGCCAACTGGCACGATCACATTTGTCTCACATCCCATGGCATCCCTGATAAAGAAGACATAGGTATCGCCTCCGATCAGGTTGTCAAAGAACATGGAAGGGTTCG
>CAMYJF010000080.1 GCA_947258555.1 uncultured Eudoraea sp.
TGCCATATTCGGCAACAAAGGCCGTAGGAATTTCAGCCACGCCACTTTTAATAGTAAAACCTTCATTTTCAAGGGTTTCTTTTAAGAGGGCTGAACTTTTGTATTCTAAATACCCCATTTCTGCTTCGCTCCATATAGTATGGGCAATTTCCGCATAGGATTCTTTTTTAGAATCGATCTCCTGCATGATCTTAGATGCATCGTTTTGTGCGGTGATAATCGAAATACAGAGGATGGCAATGGCTGTGGTTACAATTCTCATATGTCCTTCAAATTTTGATGAAGGATAAATTTAGGGATTGAGGACTAAAGGACAAATTAAAATAGGGTAGTTCTACCTTGTTTTCATTCTTCCTGGGCTTTTCCACCCCTGACCAGGCAATATTGTGCGATCCCATAGGTGGCCATAATAGCTATTCCCCCTAAAGGAATTGACTCCCTGAATTTATCCCAGGCAAGCAGCGAATCAGAGAGCATAAAGAATAGCGCGCCGGCCAGGACAATTTGATAAGAGCGTAGAGGGACATATGATTTACGCATGAAGGCAGTCACTGCCAATAACCAAAGGATAAGCATGTAAGCTATAACATAAGGTTTGTTCTCTCCGAGTCCGTCCGAAATATTCCAATAGATAAACAAGGCATATGCGGTTACGAGGATGATCCCAAGGGGTAAATGACCTGGTTTTAAATATCCCCTGCGTACGAAGGCTAGTATATAACAGACATGGGCCAAGAGAAACACAAGCAACCCAAAAAGAAAATAATATTCTGAGTTTCTCACGAACATAAGTAATACATCCCCGGTCAAAGAAAATATAAGACCTGCCATGAGGTAGTGCTTGAGTCGGGCTAATTCAAACCTCTGGAGGGCAAGCCAGATAATAAGGCTGCCTACAATTGCCGGCTTCGTGAAATATCGCAACCAGGGAAGATCAGGGAAATGTAAGGCTGCAATATCTGCTAAGAGGATGATAATAAATAGGAGGGTGAATTTTTTGCTCATACGAATAGTCTTTTGATCAATGGGTCACTTTTTCCGGCTTATATGAATTCCTGATCAGTTCCTTGGGTGAAATTTTTCCAATACACTTTGCAAGTGACTCCTGTCTACATGCATATAGATCTCAGTGGTAGTAATACTTTCATGGCCCAGCATCTGCTGGATCGCTCTAATATCTGCCCCATTTTCCAATAAATGGGTAGCAAAGGAATGCCGGAATGTGTGCGGACTGATTTTCTTTTGTAAGCCTATCTTTTCAGAGAGCCTTTTAACAATTGTAAAGATCATGGCACGGCTGAGCTGCCTACCACGACGGTTCAGAAATAAAAAGTCTTCATGCCCTCTTTGGACAGACATATGTCGCCTTATTTCATTTATATAGAGCTCAATATATTTTTTAGTGTGCTTTCCAACAGGAACGAAACGCTGTTTATTCCCTTTGCCTGAAACCTTGATGAATTGTTCATCAAAATAGAGGTCGGAAAGTTTCAAGCCAGTCAATTCGGATACGCGTAAACCACAACCGTATAGCGTCTCCAGGATGGCCCTATTTCGTTCTCCTTCCGGTTTGGACAGATCTATGGCACTGATCAGTTGATCTATTTCCTGAAGATTTAAAGTATCCGGAAGTTTTCGACCTAATTTTGGGGATTCGATCAATACCATGGGATTTTCTTTTCGGTATCCTTCAAAAACCAGGTATTCAAAAAAGCTTTTTAAACCAGAAATGAGGCGAGCTTGAGATCTGGGATTGAGTTTTTTAGCCATTTCATAGATGAACTGCTGCATCATTTCCTTACTAACCCCTGCAGGCGAACCATGTACTTCCTTCTCTTCCAAAAAAAGAGATAGTTTCTTAACATCCCGGCTATAATTACTGATCGAATGTTCTGCCAACCCTCGTTCTATTCGAAGATAATGCTGAAAATCTTGTATAGCCAGTTCCCATTTCACTTTTTAAAGATACCTTTTATTCGTTTTGGGACCACCTTGATTTCTAAACTGGCACTACCTTTGCTTTGGAAAGATTAGTACATTTGAATAACATCTTAAAGCGAATACTATTATGAAAAAATTACACCTACTTCTTATCTGCGCCTTTCTGGGCTGGCAATTGGGCAATGCCCAAGGAGTAAATTTTGGGATCACCGGCGGGTTATTGAATACAGATGCTAATATTGACATTTCCGTATTTAATTTCTCATTGGCCGAATTAGATGCAGTCAATAACACAGGATTTTATATTGGGGTACTGGTTGATATTGAAGCAGCACCGAATTTTCACATTCAACCTGAAGTGACATACGGAAGTGCTGAAGATCTTTCCTTTATCTACGTACCGATCATGATGAAATACTATGTTATTCCAAAACTGAATCTACAGCTTGGGCCTCAGTTTAATTTCTCTTCGGAATTAGGGGATATTAAACAAGCTATTCGGGATATTGAAGGTGTTATAGGCACAGGCGGTGACTTGGATGATGTGTTGAATTCGACCGCCATAGACCTGGGATTTGGTGCTGGATTTGATTTTACTAAAAAGTTACGTGCTCAAGCTCGTTACGCAATTCCACTGACAGATATCTATGACGGCCCCCTTGGCGGATCACTGGACATCAAGAACAGTACGTTCCAGATCGGAATTGCCTATATGTTCTAAGGATGAAACTTATCATAATCAATGGCCCGAACCTGAACCTGCTCGGTTCCAGGGAACCGGGTATTTACGGGACGAGCTCATTTGAAGAATATTTTGCCGGTCTTAAGGCCAAATATCCTCAAATAGAATTGTCGTACTATCAATCTAATGTAGAAGGCGAGTTGATCACTAAGATCCAGGAAGTGGGTTTTGATCACGATGGGATCATTCTGAATGCTGCGGCCTATACACATACTTCTGTCGGAATAGGTGATGCGGTTAAAGCGGTAGAAACACCTGTGGTGGAAGTCCACATTTCAAATACCTTTGCTCGTGAAGAGTTCAGGCATCAATCTCATATTTCAGCCGGGGCCAAAGGAGTGATCCTTGGTTTTGGTTTGCAGAGCTATGACCTAGCGATCCAGAGCTTTCTTGACAGCTAAGGGTTTCAACACTTTTTCATCCAGGTAGAATGTCCCGAAAGGGAGTAGTGCAGCCACGATGAGCCACATGGTTTTTCGAAATTTCCATTGTCGCTCCATGGCATATGTCATAGCTATTACGATATAGAGTAAGAAAAGTCCACCGTGCGCATAGCCAATAACTTTATTAGGTTCTCCTATGCCTGCCAGGTATTTCAACGGCATACTGATTACAAATAATGCCAGATAGGAAATACCTTCAATGATTGCAATAATACGAAAGAGGGTGAGCATCATTACAAGTGGATGACTTCGTCATAGGCATCTGCAACGGCTTCCATCACTGCCTCACTCATGGTAGGGTGTGGGTGTACCGCTTTCAGGATCTCATGCCCGGTTGTTTCTAATTTCCGGCCTACGACAGCTTCAGCGATCATATCAGTAACGCCAGCCCCTATCATATGGCAACCCAGCCATTCTCCGTATTTGGCATCAAAGATCACTTTCACAAAACCATCTGGATTACCTGAGGCCTGTGCTTTACCACTGGCAGAAAATGGGAATTTGCCCACTTTGATATCAAGGCCTTTTTCTATTGCTTGTTTTTCGGTAAGTCCGACAGAAGCAACCTCAGGCATACAATAGGTGCAGCCGGGAATATTGCCATAATCCAATGGCTCTACGTGCATCCCCGCTAGTTTTTCAACACAGAGGATCCCTTCTGCTGAAGCGACATGTGCCAAGGCCTGGCCGGGAGTAACATCCCCAATGGCGTAATAACCGGGAATATTAGTTTGGTAATAGTCATCTACAAGGATCTTATCACGATCCGTTTTAATGCCTACATTTTCCAGACCAATATTTTCAATATTTGATTTGATACCTACAGCAGAGAGTACTATGTCTGCTTCTAATTCTTTGTCACCTTTTTCTGTTTTTACAGTTGCAATAACACCATCCCCTGAGGTGTCTACTGCAGTAACTTCTGAAGAAGTCATAATCTTGATCCCTTGTTTCTTAAAGGTGCGAGCCAACTGTTTTGAAACTTCCTCATCTTCCACGGGAACAATGTTAGGCAGGAATTCAACAACGGTAACTTCTGTGCCCATGGCATTATAGAAATAAGCGAATTCAATACCTATGGCACCACTGCCTACTACGAGAAGCGATTTGGGTTGTTTCTTAAGTGTCATCGCTTCCCTGTAGCCTATGATCTTCTCCCCATCCTGCGGTAAACTGGGTAGTTCCCTGCTACGGGCGCCGGTGGCAATTATAATATGCTTGGCCTGGTGTTCTGTAACCTTATCTGTTTTATCCTTAACAGAGATCTTTTTTCCGGGCAATAAGGTGCCATAGCCTTCCAGGACATCGATCTTATTCTTCTTCATAAGGAAATTTACACCCTTGCTCATACCTGCTGCGACATCCCTGCTTCTCGCTACTACAGCTTTGAAATCTTTATCGGCTTCCTTTACTTTTAATCCGTAATCCTCGGCATGCTGAAGGTATTCAAAAACCTGCGCCGATTTGAGGAGGGCTTTTGTAGGAATGCAACCCCAATTCAAGCATACGCCACCCAGGCTTTCCTTTTCTACAATTGCCGTTTTAAATCCTAACTGAGAAGCCCTGATGGCTGTCACGTACCCACCTGGTCCGCTGCCCAGGACAATGATATCGTATGAACTCATTTGCCTATTTTTTTGTTGTTTTGTGCGGAGGCAAAGGTACAAAACCAAACGAAACAGACTAAGTAGGGAGGAAGGTTGATTAGACCCTGAGTGTTACTGCTTGGAATTGAAGTATTTTCTATTGAATTCTTCTGATTTTCCTTTTGGAATAGATAGGGAGATCCATTGATCTCCTTTTATAGATTTCCCCAAATAAACTATTTGCCCAACGTGGCTTGCGTAATGCGCTAATTGCCTGTGAATGGCCTGAATTAGGCTGTGGGGTTCTTGACGGATCCTTACTGTGCTGCTAAAAGTGTCCTCATTAATTTGTGCCAGGGCATCAAATACACATTTCCAGCCGGAAGACCAGGCCTCTTCCAATGCTGCCTTGTTGGTAAAAGGCTCTACGAATTCCGTATCCCTGTTTCGCCATGACTTTTCTCCATCTTCTTCCAGGAAATTTGTCCACCTGCTACGCATATTGCCAACGAGGTGTTTGACGATCTGGGCAATTGAGTTATCATCTTCCTGGTAGGTAAATTGAATTTCTTCCTCGCTGAGCTGATCAAATGTTTTTTCTCCCAATGCCTTGTATCGCTCAAGTTCTCGGATAGCACTGGTCAAAAACTCTTTTGGGATGGACTTGTCCACTATTCCTGGTTTATGGGAATAAAAGTAAGTGCTGCACCATTAATGCAATGTCGTTTTCCGGTAGTTTCACTGGGACCATCATCAAATACATGCCCTAAATGTCCACCGCAAACTGCGCAGTGTTCTTCTGTTCGTGGATAGCCTATTTTATGATCAACATCAAAAGCTACATTACCTTCTATCTCTCTGTCGAAACTGGGCCATCCGGTTCCTGAATCAAACTTATGCTCGCTTTTAAACAAAGGCGTCCCGCAAGCAGCACAGGCATACGTTCCTGCCTCTTTATTGTACAGCAATTCACTTGAACCCGGATTTTCAGTACCTGCCTTACGAAGCACATAGTATTG
>CAMYJF010000081.1 GCA_947258555.1 uncultured Eudoraea sp.
AAAACGGAGTAGTTTCAGTAACAATAAGTCCTTTCCATAAACCTCAGAGCAGGCAATTTAGCTTGGAGTCAATTGAGCAGAACTTTGAATTCATAAAAAGGCTACCTAACAAAGCGCTGCAGTCGAACGCGGCAAAGCCGCGCCGCTGATGCGAAGCGTTAGGGGACTCAGTGAAAATACTCAATTATGCACTGGCTTTAGATGGCGGCACCCAAATTATTACTCTCGAGAATAAAGATGGAGAGCAGATAAATATCGGTCTTGATGGAAGGATGGAATCACCTTTGAGTGGAAGGCAATTATTTATTGGCAATTCTCCCGATGGTCCTGAAACAATATTGTTGGAAATAGGTGGAGCCGAAGAACTCGAAGTAATTGCACTTTTAGAGAGCTGGCTGGATCAAACTCAAGGTTTTCTTCGAAGAGAGGCCCTAATGGAATCAGATCCGGACTCACTGAAAGGCCAGGATATTTTAGATAGGATGGGTCTTCAGCTTCTCTCGGAAATAAAGCGACGTGACGTCAGTTAACGAGCGTATGCAGTCGGGTCACACCACTCTCTGCGCTGGCGGTTTGACTGCTGACGCGGAGCGTTAGAGGGCAAAGTGCGAAAAACATGTCTATTTTTGATAGCGGTTTGTTTCATGGCCCGGGTTAATGGGGCAGATTTAATCGAGACAGACCAAAGTCACCAATGTACTTTAAACACAGATTGTTGGTGCCAGATTTTTAATGGTGCAGAATTTCTACCAGGGAAAGATAGAAGTCTCTGCTGTACCACAGATGCAATAGATGGATTGATGTGCAGAAAACCCAACTACTGTGCAGATTGCATTTATGATTAGTTTCGTTCTAACAAGTGCAAGCAGTAGGATCAGAGTAACCACTGCTCTGGCGATTTCCCAATAGCAGACGCTTAAAGTCCTTTCCTGGGCTACCGAGTACGGCCAATTGCGGAAGCTGGTCGCCGCTAGATCAATGGCGGCCTCCGGTACTTCGGAGACCTTCAGTCCTAATAACTGGGGTAATTAATGGAGTCAGATGCAAATAAAACTAACTTCTTATTTATTTTGTATCTGACCCCAGCTATTCAAAGACCTGACCTCTATTGTGCACGGAAATCTACGAGTCAGTTAAGGCGGTTACCTTTTCTATTGAGCATCCGTGGACTCCTGTTCCATGTTTTTGTCAGCAGACTTGTCTGGAGTATCCGGATCGATCTGTCCGCTTGGAACTGATTCCAAGGCTGGGGCATCGGCTGCCACATCCGAAGTTTCGGAATCGATCGTTGTCTTGGGGTTTTCTAAGCGCTTCAGCTGGATTTCGACGAGCCGCTTGGCATCGAATCCACCACAAGAACCCTCTAGCTTGTTGGCGTTCAGGATCTTGAAATCACATGTGATATTTTCGAAGAGTTCGTTGCTCAGGCTCAGGCTGAATCTAGTAGCACCTTCTTTTATTTTCGGTAACTTCTGGCTGGTGACTTTATAATTTTCTGTGCTTGGTTCCAAGTCCAGGGTCAGCGTGATGCTTGTATGTTCTCCTCCTAATAAGATCAGGGACGCATTGCGTTTGTTACCCATAAAACGAAATTTCCCTTCCCACTCCCCGGAGAGCAGGTGTTGCCCGGAAGGCTCCGCATGGACTGTGGCCGACTGAACCAACACCGCGACTAGCGCCAGGGTGGGGGTAAAGCGTGTGCGTCTGGGCCAGTTTTCGAACTCCAAACATTCCTTTGTCATGGTGACTCTTGGTTGTTGAGTACGCGCTTCAGCATCTGAACCGACTCGCTCATGCTCGGACGATCACGCAGGCTGGCATATTCATTGGGAAATACGCTAAGGCTAATTTCCAGGTAGGGGGATTCGTCGCCAGTTTTAAATTTTCGCAACACCATGGACAGGCGCCGGTTGTCGGCAAAGCGGGTGTTGTCGATCAGCGGGAAATTGTAGAAATCGAGTGTGAAATCGTTGCCATTGCAATCGGGGACGTTTCCGGTCGAATCTGGATTTGGTTCCGGACAGACCCAAAGAGTGACGTCCACTGTGCGCTCGCTGGCATCAAGGTCACCGAGTTCGACACGGATGTAGTAACGCTTGTCGTCGATGACCAATTCGCTCAGATCACGGCATTGCTCGTTGATCAGGTCTGGAATCGTCTTCTCGCCTTCACTCGGGCAGAAGGCGAATCGGCGAAGTGATGCCAAGAGGCCTTGCTCCGATTTACCACTACAGTACGAGTAAGGTGCATTGCAGATGTACGGTTCCATAGGCTCGTTGGTTTCTGGACCTATGAAACTTTTGAAACTTTCCTTCAAGCGGTTGTCAGGCCAGATGTAGCCGTCGTCATTATCTCCGTTAAAACTCTCGAAACTGTTTCCGCTATCGCTCAAGGGGATGAGGATGGTGGTTTCCTGGCCGACCCGGGACAAAGTTGCGACCTGGTTGCCCGATAATTGTTTGGCGATGTCGCGCAGGCGGTCTCTAAGTAGGTCGGTGCGGAGCTTCTGGTCTGTGTTTTCTCCCTTCTCCGCCAACTCGCGGTCGAACTGTTTGAATAGAGGGCTCAGGCTGAAAGAGTCGCCAAAATTTTGTGCGATTAACTCAAGTCTTAGCATCCGTGCTTCGGGCTCCAGAGGAGATTCGCCGTCGCTCCTTAGGAGCGTGTCAATCGTCTGCTCGAAGACATTCTGACGCATGTTGGTTTCACCCTCTTCACGCTTTATCTGCAGTTCGGTGATTAGCCGGGCGTTCTCTTGCCGGGCAGAAAACG
Source organism: uncultured Eudoraea sp. (assembly GCA_947258555.1). Lineage (GTDB taxonomy): Bacteria > Bacteroidota > Bacteroidia > Flavobacteriales > Flavobacteriaceae > HDS-28. The sequence goes on from CAMYJF010000081.1 coordinate 2,773, forward strand.
TGGTGAGAAAATTGTTGCCGAGAAAAGCTATACCTGCCAGCACGACGCCCGATACCAGAGGGGTGATGATCTTCCCCAGCCAGCCTGATTTTGTCTCTGATGGGTCCTTGTCGGCCATGGTATCAGCGAGATTGCAGGATCAGTAGATTTCCAACCCGGTTCAACTTGCCGTTAAAACGGATGGCAGTTGTACTGGTTCGAACCGGTATCGCATTGGATTCGGTATTTCCGGCGGTGGCTGATAGTCGGCACAGGGTATTGCTTGGCAAGCCAGTAACTCTATAGCGGCCGTCAGACAATGAAGCACTTCCGGTTGAGCCACTGCATTTCACCTTCACCGTGTCGGCGGAGGTACCGGCGATCTGTCCAAAGATGTCAGCAGCGTTGCTTCCGCCAGGTAGCCACAGTAAGAGCAGCGCTATGGACAGCGGTCGTATGGTTGGTCCCTTGAGGATCATGGGGTAGGTCTCCTTTCCTCGATGCTTGGGCGGCCTGGGGATACCGGCATTATCCAACACGCTGTTATTTGCAGTCGGTTTTAAAAATGTAAAGAATAAATGCAATTTCCGATCATAACAAGCAGGAAATTCGTCGCAAAGAAATCTGGGATTCATCCAAAATTTCTGGAATACCGCACTATCCGCTTTGAGCACAGAACAGCCGCCGAATGATTAGCCGCGGGCGACGGAGTTGGGTCGGTCTCTGCCCCTTAGAAATGAGATTCTAACGTCGGCTTTCTCAAAAGGAGACGCTCGTAAAGCCCTGGTAGGAGGCAATCTTCGGCCAGTTTCAGACGCTCATTCTAAGCTTTACACGCTATATTAATCATAAGTTGCGCTTTTAGGTCTTTTAAGAATGCGTATCGCAAATGCCACCAAGAGAAACAATGTTATCGCCGCCACTACTGGATATTCGATCGAATAAACAACAATCGTTAGAAGGGAGCGTACGGTTGTCCTGAGGGTTTCGCGTTCACGAATATAATCGGCTATCGGTGGCGAATGGCGGTAATAAAATCTGACCAGTTCAGTACCGAGGTCATTCGTTAGCAGTTGCCGGTCCCTGAAATCACGCAAAACCCTGACCTTGGTATCGAGATACGATCCGTAGGCGGCTGTGGCAATAAAGCATCCGCCACCACCGCCGCCACCACCGCCGTCATCATCGTCATCAGGAGTCGAAGCATCTTGAACACGTGCGCTCAACCTACGGAAATCCAAATTTGGATAATTAATCGGGGTTTGAATCGTGTGCGAGTACGATTCGTTATCTAGTCCCAGAGTCAGGGTATTACCAATGCGTTCGATCCATAGAAGGTACTCGGTGTCGAACGCAATGAGCTTGTTGAATCTTTCAGAAATCAGCGTGCGTTTGGTGTCGCAATCGACTGTTTCAACCTGCGAATCGGCGGAAGCCCAAAGCTCGCCGTTTTTCAGGTTGATCTGCACCTGCACCCAAACTTCGTCATCGCACCCATTGTAGGGCAACGCGACGCCATCACGTAGTTCATTATAGGCATAGCCATTCAGTCTGATGCGCCCCCTGATATCGGGTTGCAATTGGGAGTTGATGGATATCGATACCCGTGCCTCAATACGATCCGGGTTAGGGTCAGCTCCACCCAAAACGATGGCAGCGTCTGCTCGGCCGTTTTGGGGTATATTTTCATTGGAGGCAAACAGCAAGAGCTTACCGGGTACGCTGGGATATACTCTGGAAGAAAGCGTAACCGCATGACTGTAATCGGCCCAGACTGATCGATCCAGAATTTCCGCCGAGAAGTCGTCGACCAGAAGATTACCCAGTTTGAAATCATCGAAAGCTGCCCTGATCGATGCGTTCGGATCGCCGCTACTGGTTGCGGAGAGGAACTGCCTGGTTAGATTAGCCGACCCCAATCTGAGCGGCCCCGCCGGCGCGATGCTGGTGCCGTCCACGGTAAACGTGAACTGGTTCATGCCCTGGTCGTATTCGATCCTGGCGACATAGGGCGTATTCGGAAGTAAGGCACCGGGGCCGCTTATATCGTATGTACTCGTGTTCCAGGTGCCAAAAAATGGGTCGACCGACTCCAGAATCGTCGCCCAGGCTTCGAGATCACCATTACCGTCCCGGTCGCCGATCGATACCATGGCTATGATGTCGCCGTCTTGATTGATCGGAGCGGGCGAATCCGCATTGTAGTATTGGCCTGCGATATTGGCCGACACGCTGTCCCCCAAGATAGTCGAGGTATCGACCACCGTGATCGTAGCCTCTATCGCCGTTAGATTGGGCGCGTTAACCGGGGTTTGGGTTACGTTGAATGGAATGGGAACCGAGTTCCCGGCTGAAATCATGACTAGGTTGTCGTTAATCTGATCCAGTTTTACCGCATACTCGTTTGAGGGCGACGCCCATTTGCTGTAATCAATGGTTGTACCGTTGAAATCGTCGACTAAGAAGCCCCCAGTAACGTAAACATCGTCTACCAATACTTCAAAAATGCCGTCACCAGCTGCATTAACCGATAAAGGCGATAACCATACAACAGTCGTGAGAACCAAGAACGAACAGGCTTTTAGAAGTTTCATAACTACTTTTACTCCCTTATATACGAATTCAACATACTATCTTCTGGTTTAGGCCTAGTTGATTTGTCTCAGTTACTATAGGAATTACAGGGTAATATGCGATTCCGATGAATTCGATTTGCTTTGCGCCAGCGAAGCCGATGCGGTTTGTGGGCTTAAACTTTTAAATTCCAGTTTTCATCATTCGCTTTATGATTTGGCTGATTTAATACTGCGACTGGCAAGCAGCTGACACAAATATAAGGAGCTTCTTATGCTGGGTCAGCGAAAGTACACAAAAGATGGCGAAGAGGTCTAAAAGTAATTCCTCCATCAGTTTTGCTCGCGTTTCTTCGTGG
>CAMYJF010000082.1 GCA_947258555.1 uncultured Eudoraea sp.
TTTGATGATGTAGATGTGGCCCTGCATTGGCATCCATCTTCGCAGAATGCTGCCAGTGCCGGTGCAGCCCTGGCAAACAAATCTGCAAAATTTCGCTTTCATGGTATTTCGGCACACGCCGCAGGAGCGCCTCAGATGGGTCGCTCTGCTTTAGACGGAGTAGAAGCGATGAATGCCATGGTAAATATGATGCGGGAACATATTCCTGAAAAGGCCCGTATACACTATGTCATCACTTCTGGAGGAAAAGCGCCAAATGTGGTTCCGGACTTTGCTGAAGTGTATTACTATGCGCGACATAATCGCAGAGATGTTGTTATCGATATTTTTGATCGCATAGTCAAGGCAGCGGAGGGAGCAGCCCTGGGCACAGGAACTACAGTGGAATATGAAATGATCAACGGTGTCCATGAACTCTTACCTAATCTTACACTTCAAAAGAGAATGCATGATAACCTCAGCAAGGTTGGAGGGATGACATATACAGATAAAGAGCTTGAATTTGCCAATAAGATCGCTGTTAGCCTGGGTTATGACAAAGCAAATACGGATGTTGCAGCAAGCATACGACCTTATAAAACTGAGGCCAAAGCCTATGGCTCTACTGATGTGGGGGATGTAAGCTTTGCCGTACCCACTGTAGGCATGGGGGCAGCTACCTGGGTACCCGGTACTTCTGCCCATAGCTGGCAAGCAGTAGCGGCAGGAGGCACATCCATTGGCCATAAGGGAATGATCATCGCAGCGAAAACCTTAGCACTTACAGCTGTAGATCTCTTTAAAGATCCGGAATTGGTAAAAGCAGCCCAAAGTGAGTTCATAGAACGACGGGGCGCCGATTTCCAATATATCCCACTATTAGGCGACAGGGCACCTGCGCTTGATTACAGGCAGTAGAAAAACGTCAATAAGTGTAACAACGTTCAACTTCGTAAGACTAATTCTTTACAACCACCAACTGTATAGTGAACAAAGAACTGGAACACAAATTTGTGACCGAGCTGGAGACAAACCAGAACATTGTTCATAAGGTTTGCAGTTTATATACCTCGGATAAGGATGCACATAAAGACTTGTTCCAGGAGATAACTATACAGTTATGGAAAGCATATCCAAAATTCCGGGGGGAATCTAAATTCAGTACCTGGATGTATCGAGTAGCCTTAAATACCGCCATTACCCTCTATCGCAAATCCAAGCGGCGGGTAACTACACAGAATTATGATTCGGTCATATTCAAGATCAAGGCAGATGAATACGATCCGACCGAAGAACAGCAATTGAAACTTATGTATGATGCCATCAGAGAACTTGGCGATATTGATAAGGCTTTGGTATTTCTGTACCTGGAAGAAAAAAATTATTCTGAGATCTCGGAAACCCTCGGTATCACTGAGGTTAATGCCCGAGTGAAAATGAACCGGATCAAAACAAAATTGAGAACGATACTTAATCCATGAAGATATGACGGACGGACTGGATCTATTGAAAAAGGACTGGCAACGCAAAGGAGAAGAATTACCCCAATTGTCCTATGATGAGCTCTATAAAATGATATGGAAGAAATCATCTTCCATGGTGAAATGGATATTTTATATAAGTATCATAGAGTTTGTATTTTGGGCCCTGCTTAATTTGCTTTCATACGACAAGGATTCCCTGGCAATGGAAAAGGAATGGCATATTTTCGAGTTTTCAACTGTGCTTACTATCATAAATTATGTAGTCCTTGTCTTCTTTATCTATATGTTCTATAAGAATTATAAGCAAATTGAAGTCACGGATTCTGCTTCTAAATTGATGAAATCAATACTTCGGGTTAAGCGTACCGTAACCCAATATGTATGGTTCAATATTGCGATCTTCTGTGTTTCACTTGGCATGTTTTTATACGGGTCTTTGCGATTTGGCAAGGAAAGTGTACAAATACAGGAAGCCGCTTCTAACGCCGGTAATGAAACCCTGTTCTGGATCATGGTTGTGGGGACCATTATCATAGTAATAACTGCGATTGTAATCCTTATTTGGTTGTTCTACAGACTGTTATATGGAATTCTATTGAACAGGCTACGTGCCAATTACCGGGAATTAAAAAAGCTGGAGATCTAGCGTTTTACACGCCACTTACGGTCTTTATGAGCCTCTTCATAGGCTGCTATCTCTTCTTTGGGTATCACTTTTAAAAAGGAAGGATGTTGTTCTATAGCGTATTCCAATTTTTCGATAATAGAATCTACGCTTTCATTGTCATAGTCGATTTGCAGGGGTTCTTTGATCACCATAGATTGCAGGATGCCTTTTTTCTTTATTCGCAATCCCCTTTTGTCAAAAGATCTTCTAAAGCCATCGATGACTACCGGCACGACTATCGGTTTGAATTTCTTTATAATATGTGCCGTTCCTTTACGAAGGGGTTTCCAGGGAGTGGTTGTTCCTTGTGGGAAGGTGATCACCCAACCATCATCCAGGGCAACGCCAATATTTGTAATATCGCTCATTTTAACGGAGCGATTCACATCGTGCCCATCAGCCCTCCATGTTCGTTCAATGCTCACTGAACCTACATAGGCTAAAACTTTAGTTAGCACGCTCTTCCGCATAGTCTCAGCTGCGGCGACGTAATAGATATTGAGTTTTGGGCTCCATAAGTAGCCAATGTTCTTAATAGAATCATGTCTGCCACTAAGGCTCGCATTAAAGACATGGAACATAGCCACTACATCGGCAAAATACGTCTGGTGGTTACTGATGAATAAAACATTGGTTTCTGGTAATTCACGGAGAATATCCGATCCTTCAATCTCCAGCTTATTAAAGCCTTTGTACCGCTGATGTGTCATCAGACCCAAAATTCGGATCAACCATAATTTCAAAAAGAGAATATGACCGAACGGATTTTCCTTAAACAAACCCATAGGTTACAAACATACGAAATATCGATTATTGGCCCCGCCGAAAAAGCTCCAGGATCTCATTTAGCATCATCGCTGTAGCCCCCCAGACCACGTGTCCGCCTAAATGGAATGCAGGTACCTGAACATCTTTGGCATAAGAAGTGTTCACAGTTTGAGTGATCTTGCGCTCAGGATCTAATAGGTCTGCCAGTGATATCTCGACCAGAGCTTCCACTTCGCTTGTATCCGGTACAAATTCCTGAGGGGAAGAAAGCATGCCCATATAGGGGAAAACTTCAAAATTCGAAGGGGGGATATACAAGCTGGTAAGTGATCTGATCACATGCACTTTTTGAGGAGGCACACCAACTTCTTCATGCATTTCACGTAGCGCTGTTTGTTCAAAATCAAGGTCGTCCTTCTCCGACCTGCCGCCAGGAAAACCTACCTGGTTGGAATGCACTCCCGGATAGGTATTTCGCAGGATCAATAATAAATTTGTCAAGGCATCCTGATTCGGATAAAAAAGGGCCATGACGCCAGCTTGCTTAGGTGTTTTTCGATCTATGAGTCGCTTTTTGATCTCTTTTAAACGAAAAGAAGGTGCCATGATATAATGAGAAGATTCCCCGGGGAGCGGTAGATTTTTTACTTTTGAGACTAGGTCTGTAAATTCAGAGAATTCCATGAGATATTCCGACTATACGTCTATTGCAATAATACTATTTATTTTCCTCACCGGATGCCGGGAAGAAAGTCCGAAAACTCCAACCAGTGATACAGTCCCTGAGGCCGTCACTATTGAGAAAGATACTATACCTGAGGAAAGTGAGCCTGAGGAAGAACCTTTTATACTCACCGAAGACAATGCTATCGATTTCTTCTTTGATTATCAAAAAGGCTTGAAGGAGAACAAAGTGAGACTAACCACTTCGATGGGTAGTTTTACTGTACAATTGTACGACAATGTTCCTTATCATAAAGCCAATTTTATTTTCCTCACCAAACAGGGCTATTTTGATATGACGATGTTTCACAGAGTCGTTAAAAATTTCATTATCCAGGGCGGTAATGCTGATAACAAAGAAACTGCTGAAAAGCGTCGTAAATTAGGTCGATACCTCCTTCCTCCGGATACGCGTAAAGGTTATCGCCACCACCGAGGGACGATCTCCATGCCCAGTAGTGAGATTGATAATCCCCATATGCTGGCTTCCCCCTATGAGTTCTTTATCGTAGTCACCAAACCGGGTTCCTATCATTTAGATGGAAATTATACTCCTTTTGGTAAGGTTATCGAAGGCATGGATGTAGTGGATGAGATCAATAATCAGCCAGTAGATGATGGCGACTGGCCTTCACAGAATATTTATATCTTGAAAGCTGAAGTAATCGAATAAACATGGATATTCGTCGGGCTCAAAACATCCTGGGATACACCTTTATGTCTGTTTTCGCAGTCTTTATCGGGCTTTATCCTTTGCGTTTTATCGGGCTGTCTTATAGTGATGGGCTATTAGGGAGTAAGCCGGATGCCCTCCTGAATAGCACACTTTATTTAACCGGTTTTTACATGCATATTTTTTTAGGGGGACTCGCCCTGCTCACGGGATTTACGCAATTCTTTCCAAAACTGAGGAGAAAAAGGCTAAACCTGCATCGGACCCTTGGAAAGATCTATTTAATAGCCGTTTTCTTGAGCGGGACTGCGGGATTATTTATCGCCTATTATGCTACAGGCGGTTGGATCACAGCGATCGGATTTGCAGCTTTGGCCGTTTTATGGCTCTATACCACAGCTAATGCCTATGCCACCATACGCAATGGATTGATCGATGCCCATCAGAAGTGGATGATCAGGAGTTATGCCCTTTGCTTTGCTGCAGTATCCCTCAGGATCTACCTTCCCTTATTCATTGCAGGATTTGGAATGGAATTTATTGATGCTTATAAGATCATCGCCTGGTTATGCTGGGTGCCTAATATTTTGATAGCCGAATTTTTAATTGTTCGAAAACTGCCAAAGATTGCCTAATATTATTTTTATGAGAACATACCATAGTATACTACTTCTATTCACTTTCTTTTCAGTTACAGCACAACAGGATCTTCTTGTAAACCAGGATCGGTTAGAACGATCCATCATGGATCTGGCACAGTTTGGAATAGATCAGCATGGCGAAACCCATCGAGTGGCTTTTAGTGATGCCGATATTCAGGGTCGCGAATGGATGGTGAAGCAGATGCAAAATGCCGGATTGGATGTGCATATCGACTTTGCCGGTAATATAATCGGTCGACGGTCAGGCACTGATGCCCAATTAAAACCGATCGGATTCGGTTCCCATATAGATGCAGTTCCCAATGGAGGGAATTATGATGGCTGTGTGGGATCTATGGGGGCACTTGAGGTGATGCGGGTTCTACAGGATAATAAGATCAGGACACGGCACCCATTGGAAATGATCATTTTTTCGAATGAGGAAGGTGGCGTCATGGGAAGTCGCGCCCTGGTGGGTCAACTCGGACCTGACGCACTCAAAGTGGTCAATAGCACCGGGTATTCCATGGGGGAAGGTATTCAGCGAATTAGCGGTGATACAACCCGATTAGCGGAAGTGATCCGACCAAAAGGCAGTATGAAAGCTTTTTTGGAATTACATATTGAACAAGGCGCCAATTTAGAGCGC
>CAMYJF010000083.1 GCA_947258555.1 uncultured Eudoraea sp.
GCATGAATCCATCTTTTTAATGGTTGTTCACAAATAAGGTCTTTCGCCTTATCTTTCCCGTAGAATTTTTTCATCCGCATAAAGATCTCAACATCAAACAGCCATCTGGTAATAAACTTCTTTTCAAATATAGGTGATACCATATCAATTTTCATGATCTTGGCGCCACACTGGGTATCTTTAAAAGGCATACCCAGGATTTTTTGAATGATAAGGTTTATGGTCTTGCTGATGATCTTTCGGGCCGACTCCTTGGTGATATCAGCACCCATTCTGCTGATCCTGGAACCACTTACAATCTTGAAATCGGAATTTTCGAGGGTCTGTACCAATTCATCAAAATCCCGAAAGTCTGTTGAAAGGTCGGCATCCAAATAGCCAAGGTAATTGAATTGCTGATCTTTGGACAGGTGCAAGATCCCCTGCCTTACGGCCTCAGCCTTTCCACCATTTCGCTCACAATTATAGATACTGATGGTATCTTCATTGCCATCACGCAACTTTTCCAATACTTCAAGGGTATTATCGGAACTTCCGTCATTTACAAAGCAGAGGTGATACCCAAGATTTTCAGTGGCGAATTTCTGGAATATCGCGCTGGATAATCGTTCTTCTTCATTGTAGCATGGAATCACAATACCTACACAATACTTCTGAAGCATTTGGTTAGCGGGGGAAACATTTTCCAGTGAAGGCAATGAACATACGCCGAGGATTCTGTCTATCCTCGCAACCATCTCATTAAGGCTTAGCGGTTTTTTCATATAATCATTGATACCCAGGTCAAAACCATCTACAATTACCTTTTCATTGGTATTCCCGGATAGCACCAAAACAGGGGTATCCTCTCTTTTTTCTATCCGAATGTATTTCACTACTTCAAGACCGGACATCCCCGGCATATTGATATCTACAATAACGAGGTCTGGTTGAAATTTGTCGTAGAGGGCAATCCCCTTAGTTCCACTATCGGCGATCTGGACGTTGAACCCCAGTTCGCTTAATCTTTTTTCTACTGACAGCAATATCAATTGCTGGTCATCAATGGCTAAAATCTTCATAGGTTAAGTATTAATTAATATTTGGTCAATCAAAAACCAGACTATTGAATTTTTCTGATTTCTTAGCCAAAAGTAGGTAGACCTGACGTCCCGGATGACGCATTGAAGATGAATGGGGGTTTTCTGTAGGTCAATGGAAGCCTGGCTTCCGTGACTGATAGTGGGCAAACTCTACAATATATCTACTTTTATAGTGTTATATTTTCTTACAGGAATTGCATATGAAGCAATCTAATATTTTGTTGTTTTTGGCCCTTGTGATAGGGGTGGCGTTTCATGGAGCGGCTTTGTTTTTTACCCTGGAGACCACCTACGATGCGCTTATCCATTTATTTTTTGCCGACCATTATGCTTCAAACTGGTGGGAACCCTGGGATTATAGGTGGTACACCGGTTTTACCGTAATGGGATACCCTCCATTGGCACATCAGATGATGGCACTTTTTTCATTTTTTGGGGGATTAAAATTTGGACTTTATACGGTAGCAATTGGAAGTATTATTTTATTCATAACCGGTATCTACAGGTTTGGATTATTGCTTACGGGAAATCGTCAGATTGCTGGCTATACGGCTTTACTTGGAGTATTTTCTTCAACTTTTATAGAAACCCTTCATATTTTTGGTCAGATTCCAAGTATTATTGGATTGTCTGTATTGCTACATGCTTTGCCCGAGATCTATGAATGGATACGGAAAGGGAAACTGTTGAAACTGATCATGGCCTTATCCCTTATTGCTGTAACGGTTACATCACACCATGTTACGCCAATCTTCGGCATGGTATTTTTTATTTTCCCCTTGATTGGGATGGCCATTATGGACGATGCCAAGGAAAGAGTAAAAGAAACCAAGGGCATTACTTTCAAGGTTTTTCTCCATTCGTTCAGGAAACTCTTTTGGAGGATCGTAGCCTTTGGAGCAGGATCTCTGGTACTCATTATTGTTTGTATACTGCCGTATTGGTTGAATTCAAAACAAAATCCGATTACACAAGTCCCAATACCTCATGGTTCCAGGGACAATTTTCTTGAGGTGACCTCTTCAGGACTTGTTTTCTTCTTAATACCATGGGGAGTATTATTATTTCTACTTCCTTATATTTTCTATCGCTTTTACAGCAAACGCTACCTGTTTTTTGGGATTTCGATTACCATCCTAACTATCCTGGGAACAGGAGGGACTACTCCAATCCCAAGATTAGTTCTTGGCGAGACCGCCTTCAATATACTCACCTTAGACCGCTTTACACTATGGGCTACTATTATGGCCATGCCTATGTTTGGGGAGTTTATGTACAGATTGGCGGAAGGCGACCTTAAAAAGGCATTGCGGGCCAGGTTTGGTTCTGTCTATCACAGACTTCTTGGTGGTTTTCTGGCGGCAGGGATCTTGTTCATGGTTATTTTTACAATGAGCCTTGGCTATTTCAGGCCTTCTCAGCCCCAAAAGATCAAAATGCTTCCCATCGTTAATTTCCTTAATCAGGACATGCATGACCACTGGCGTTACCTTACCCTGGGTTTCGGCGACCAGATGGCGTGGCTTTCTGCGCAAACTAAGGCGATGACTGTAGACGGCAATTACCATTCGGCGCGGCGACTTCCTGAATTAACAAGCAAGGCTATTGAGCGTTTGGAGAATTCCAAATTCAGGGGATTAGAAGGGATCGGATCTTTGCAACAATTCCTGACAATTCCTGAAAAATACAATCTGAAATATATCTTTTCCAATGATAAATTTTACGATCCTATACTCTACTATTGTGGCTGGCAACGATTGAAGCAGCTCGAGAACGGGATCATGGTTTGGGAACGGCTAAATGTACCTCCCCTCCCGGCCATTCTCCCTAAGGATGAGGTCCCTCTTTATTTGAAGATCATGTGGGGTATAATCCCACTTCTTACATTACTGTTAGCTTTTATTTTGCATGTGCAGTTATTATGGATAAGGGCTTTGAAATCCAAATCATTACCCACTGCAGCCTATATGTCTTTTGACATTCAATTGAAGAAATTTCCAAAAGAACTTATCAAGACAAATCATAGTTGGGCTTTACTTCTTTTTGCCGGCCTGCTGTATGGGGGCTATGAATACTATTTAAACAATTCGGCTCAAAGAGCTCCTGAAAATGTTGTAAAAGCCTATTATGATGCATTAGATTTCAAAGAGTTTGAAAAAGCACATTCTTATCTCGCCCCTTCAAAAGGGGTCTCCATGGACCAGTATATGCTTGAGGTTTCTGTTACGGACGGAATTCTCAGTTCCTATGCTAAATTAGATTCCATAGGCATAGAATTGACGTCTTCCGGCAAAAATACCGCGAGTGTTTTGGCTCATACTATTTGGATCACACCTTTGGAGACCATCAAAAAAACTGTAAACCATGTGTTATTGAAAGAAGGTCAGAAATGGTACCTTAAACCTGGTCCAACTCCAAAAGACCTTCCTCCTGATCAATTGGTGACTTCCAATGGAACCAATTTTTACAATCATGGCAGAAAGAAAATAACCACTCAGCAAACGCACCATGAGGATGTACTGGAGCAACCCTTGCTTCAAGTGCTGTCTGCAAGCCTTGTACGGTATGGACATGAATATTTTGTTGTAGGTGAGCTCCAGAATGTGGATCGTGTTCCCGCCGATGTCTCCATCAAAGCAACCCTTTACAATGGAACTGATGATGCATTAACCGATTATAATGCCAAATACCACATCAAACATAAATTGATGCCAAAAGAAGTAACATCTTTCCGTATCAATTTTGAGCAGATTGCATGGATCAAGGACAACCATTCAATGCCTGAGACCTTTAACCCCGACGAATATACACCTGTAGAACTTCAGGAAGTTCCTGTAAAATTCAATCTCCAATGTGCTGCAAACGTTGCGGTAAGTGATCTTTATAAAGATGTGGCTTTACAGGAATTACAATTGCAAGAAAACCAAATGGAAGGGATTTTATTCAATGCGGGAATACAGGAGGTTACCATTCCGCAATTGTTGGTTTCGTACTATAATGCGGAACAACAGATTTTATGGTTAGACCACCATTTTATTACAGAAGGGATTCGGATACAACGAAGGCAGGCATTTCAACACCGGTTTGCAGATCTGTCAGGCATTGAGGTCATTTCCAGGGATATGACCAATTGCTTTGTTAATGGGCTGCCCAATAACCAGATAGAGGCAAAGGAATTATATAATAAAGAGATGCACCATGGCACTTCCTTATTGCAAGCCCATCACACAGATGATTTTGAATTTATAAAAATAGAATTGAACCATTTTATTGCAAATCCAAGGTAGATGAAAAAGTGCTTTTACATCTTTATGAGTTTTCTTATCCTGGGTTGTGTAGATTCAGTAGAGGAAGAGGTAGTTGCTGTAGCCGATCATATACAAATTCCCCGTAAAACTAAGGCAGGCAAACCAATAACGCTCCAATTTGGGATTACCGGAAAAGGCACGCCGTTATTAATGGTAAGCAATACATTGGGAACAACTGTGGTCAACGGCATTCGTTCCGATGGGAAGGTGTCCTATCCTTTTCCTTCAGAATTTACAAGGAAGTCGGGCGCATGTCATTGGTCTCTATTACATAGCAATAAAGTTTTAGACCAAGGCAAGATTGAAATTGTGAATGCTGAGGCAAACGTACAATTGGAGACCTATATTGGTCCGGGCAATATCTATGCAGGCCCGAAAGATTATACCATGTTGGTAGCCGTACCAACAGATGTATACGACAACCCTGTTATTGAAGGAACGGAATTGAATGTTCATACGCAATTTATGGACACTAAAGAGTCGTTTAAGGTAACCACTGGTCATTTAATTGGATGGCAAAGAATTATGTCACGTGAAAAGGCTTCACGTTTGTTTATCAACACCTCGTCTCAGGGAATTACTTCCAGAGAATTGGCAGTAGATATTCATCCGTCACAAGCAACCCCATTTACCATTACTTATGAAAGGAGCCATGCTTATGCTGATGGAAATCAAGTCATTACTTTTTCCACATCAGTTATACGCGATCGCTATGACAATATTGTCAGTGAAGGAACCACAGTTATTTTTATTGTGGCAACTTCCGAAGGAGTAAAATTAAAAACACAGGGGAATACCATTAACGGGATTGCCAGGGCTTTAATGCTACATCCCGATCGGGCTGCGAACTGGAAGGTACAGGGCTTTGTTCTGGGTGCTGCAAATAGTCCCCGGATAGCAGTGGATTTTGAAACTGCGGTAACGGCTTACGAAGTTGAATTCCTGAAAGAAACTAACAAACTTCAAATTGGACCTGTAGTTGGGTATTTGGCCCAACAACAGCCCGATGGTATGCCGGTGCATATTGAGATGTTCAATAACAATGAGAATAGGGTGGGTACAATTACCGGAGTTCTTG
>CAMYJF010000084.1:0-5824 GCA_947258555.1 uncultured Eudoraea sp.
AGTATAGGTATAAGTACCGTCCAGATTATCTACCATCGTAGAGATAGAGGTATCCGTAATAGTGGTCACAGCACCACCGGCATCGGTAAAGTCATAGGTACCATCGCCATTATCAACTAAGGCAACGGTTCCGGCAGCGGTATTGATCTCATCGATCGCAGCCTGTACATCAGTAGCTGTTAAGCCCGATGTAGTATTGTCATAAGGGTTACTGCTCGCATTGGTATCAATTACCTGGGCAGCTCCAGTTTCATCAGTATAGGTATAAGTACCATCCAGATTATCTACCATCGTAGAGATAGAGGTATCCGTAATAGTGGTCACAGCACCACCGGCATCGGTAAAGTCATAGGTGCCATCGCCATTATCTATTAAGGAAACGGTTCCTGCGGCGGTATTGATCTCATCGATAGCAGCTTGTACATCGGTAGCAACTAAGCCTGAGGTTGTATTATCATATGGGTTACTGCTCGCATTGGTATCAATTACCTGTGCAGCTCCTGTTTCATCTGTATAGGTATAGGTGCCATCAAGATTATCTACCATCGTAGAGATGGAGGTATCTGTAATAGTGGTCACGGCACCACCGGCATCCGTAAAGTCATAGGTGCCATCACCATTATCAATTAACGCCACCGTTCCGGTCGCTGCATTGATCTCATCAATAGCAGCTTGCACATCTGTAGCCGCAAGACCGGAGGTGGTGTTATCGTAAGGTACTTCTGCAGCGATTTGATCATCAGTACCTGCATTGTTTAATGCGGATAGGTCTACGGTGACAGTATTTCCATCCTCAATATCGAGTGAAAGCGTATTGGTCGGGCCATCAAATGTAAAATTCTGGAGTTGTTGGTCATCTGAAGAGGTCAGCTCCCAGGAATCCCCATCCCAATAGTAGATGGTCCCGGTATTGGTGTTGACATAGATGTCTCCTGCGTCGGCACCGGCAGGGGTCACCGCCCCGGGCGCTGAAACATCAGTACCGCTCAGCACCTCACAATTACACTGATCTTGCAGTGTAACAGTGGTCTGCGAGAACGCGAACCCTGATATCAGGAGAAATATTAGTAAAAATTTTAGTTTCATGGCTTTCACTTTGCTTACTTTCTGGGGTTAACTTTCAGGTTCAACTGTTCGGTTTTTTACTTTGATGATTGTGATCCAAAATGTGCAGGATCGGTACTCTTTTTTTGACCAAATTGAAAATGGGAATGACCCGATCCGATTCGAACGAATTTATCCGGGTTAGACACGCAATATTTTGCGTGGGTTTTGGCATTAATCTGGTCTTCCATTTTTGTGCGTTTGGTCAAAGGTTATTTGGCCGTCAGTTAACACTCTGGTTTCCTGACAGTTTTATATCATCTTACAAAATTAACCCGCTGTCTAGGGCAGGAAAATAATTGTTGTGTATGTCCTGATTTGTACTGTATAAGTATCAAATCATGAGGTTTTACACTTTTTTTCATGTTCATTTTCAAGGGTTTCATTGGTCGATAAGGCCTTTGCTACAGCCCCTTTCCAAGGGGTAAAATTGTAAGAAATGCCTTCAATTTGGACGTCTCCAGTTCCTCCATTATATGATTAATCTTTGTTCACTCTATAGGTGATTTTTCGGTTCGTTATCACGGTCGCAACCTGCACACTTAAGGTGGCCGAATTTGAGGTCACAACTGTACAGATATACACGCTATTTGAGACGACAACACGGTACTGATTTCCACTGTGTGCATTGGTCGGATTTGTAATAGTTAAAGTGGCTGTATTTGTCCCGCTGTGAATTCCTGTATCTGTCATATCTACCCAACTTCCGCTTATGAATTGTTGCCATTGATATGTATCGGTATTTGAGGCTGTTACGGAAATTGTACCCGTGCAACCCGGACATATGATCGTATCTGGGGGTTGTACCGTTATTACCGGGGCTAAACCAGCCTCTCTGTGATCGTATGTGCTATTTGAATTTATATCCGCCGGTACAGGGTACGTTGCAGCGCTCACACGGCCCCTGCTGTCCGTTGCAGGCGGCAATCCTGTGCCGTATTGCTCATTGTCGCCTCCATCTGCGTTTGCATTGTTATAGGCTTCATTTGCATCAGAGCAACCATCATCATCACTGTCTGTATCCAGAAAATCCTGGGGATCTGTCCCATCGGCATTCCATATCGTGTAGTTGATAGTTCCGCTTTCCGGTGTTGTTTCTGCACTGTCTGCCAAGCCATTAGCCCCGAAAGGGCCTGCTATTATGCCATTGGTATGTGCTAATCCATGTCCGGCTTCAACAGCATCATAGATACCGTCATTATCGGCATCCAGGTCAAGATGATTTCCCACCCCATCGGAATCGTTATCAATACTGTAGGTTTCCGGACCTACAAAATTTGTGACACAGTTAAATTCAATACTATGCTGCCTGCCGGTGGCTGAAGCTCCGGGGACCCGAGCTATAGCACCTACACGAAGCGACATTTCAGATTTTGAATTATAGTTTACGCTTACGTTGACTTCCGGATCAATGTTGCTGGAACCGGGATGGTCTACAAAACCGGCCGTGGCCCGTACCCAAGCACCTTCATGCGTTATGGTCAATTCTGTCGGGTTATCAATAACATAAGAAGACGGATTAAAGATCCAATTCTCCTCTCCATAGTTCGCCCCACCGTCGATGTCATTGAAATTCATAAAGAATTTGGGGATGATCACCGGCGTACCAGTTCCTGAAGTAACAAATTGAATATTGTATTCCACATAGGCCTGATCGCCAATATTGGGTAGATTAAATCCTGTCTGAGGCTTGAAATTGGGGGCATCAGAAGCATTGTTATCCACATTATACACTGTAGCGTTAAAGATCTGTACGATGGTTACCAGGGCATCTGTTCCTGTAGTTACATTTGCGATCCTGTATACGGCTCCTTCTTGTTTATCCACTCCGGATTCCAGGGAAGCTGCTGCACTAAAGTCCATCGTGGTTTCTCCGCCGCATTGGGGTTGATTGTTATTAATGATCTGCCCGATCTCATCGATATCCGGGATCCCATCATTATCATCGTCTAAATCTGTTCGGTCAGGGATCGTATCCCCATCAGTATCGGCATACACAGTGATAAAAATAGTTGCTGTATCCTCTTCTGATGTGAATGTGCAGTTTGCGTTGTCCCGCATGGTATAGGTAAAGGAATCCCCGCCCACAAAACCGGGGTCAGGGGTATACGTCACGGTGCCATCTCCATTTAATACAGCTGTCCCGTTGGAAGCTGTCCCTATTGAAACCATTTCTATAGGTTCCCCTTCGGGATCTGAATCGGCCCCGTTGCCGTTGTCTACCAAAGGGTCAAAGTTTACGGCAATATCTTGAGTAGTAGTGATATAATCGTCCGTTGCCGTAGGAGGTTGATTTGCTGAATCTGGCGTCAGACTAACCAGATTTACGCTGCCATTGAAATAGGCAATGGGTGTCAATTGTTGCCGCACGACAACACGGCCACCGGTTGTCCTGGGATAGGCAACTTCAACGACTATGGGTGTTATGGCTCCGCCGGGCAGTCCGAAGTGGATCAACCCACTTTCCATGGTTCCATGTCCGGTGCCCCCGTTTACTTCCCGGGTACCAGAGATAACATTGCCTGCACAATCCAGTATTTTTGCTGTGGCACCCACTCCAAAGCGCTGCTCTGCACCAGTTAGCCCAAAGCTATCACGATCTTCTATTACATTGATATACAGGTGATTAAAGCGAGAGGAAAATCCTAAATTGTTTATATAAAGTCTGTTATTGCCCGTTCGGTTTACATAGAGATCCAGATCGCCGTCCTGGTCCACATCAATAAATGTCGCACCTTCACCCGGAGCCGCGTTGAAGGTCAGGCCTGAGTCAATAAAACTCATCGGACCACCTCCATTATTGATCTGGTTTAAATATAATTTGCTGGTACTGCTTCCTGTCAAAAAGATATCCACATCGCCATCGTTGTCTACATCACCACTGGCCATTCCTTCAATTTGTCCGGAAAAACCAGTAGGTATGCCAGTTCCCGCTCCCAAACCGGTCCAGGTACCATCCCCGTTATTCCGATGGATCTGATTGAGGCCATTTTCTGTCCAGTACATATCAAAATCCCCGTCATTATCATAATCGGCAAAATTCACGGATCCTTTGTTGGAGTTCAAGGATTGGTCGATATCTACCCCGTTCGTAAAAGTTCCACCACTATTGCTGAAAAGATCTACTTGATCTCTTTTACGTACTACGATATCTACCCATCCATCATCATCATAATCGGTTGCAGAGCCGTAATCTCCGTCCGTAGCGTCTTGCACTAAACCAAGTGGCCAGGTCGTTGGATCCCCGACATTATAAGGTGGACTGGGGCTATCCGCTTTCCGTGTTACATGCGTGAAGAAACCTGTGCCATCGTTTTGAAGGATATCGATTCCATAGTTATGATTATCCACAAAGAGATCCAGATCCCCATCCCCATCATAGTCCAATGCACCAGCTCCTTCGGTATTCATCCCGTCTGTCATTGAAGTTATGCGTTGGCTTGGTGCCGTACCTCCTATCCCGTCGCCAAAGATGTTGGTAGCGGGGTCTTGTAAATAAATTCGTATGTCGTTATGCTTGTTTCTGAAAATATCGGGATAGCCGTCGTTGTTGAAGTCCACAAATATGGCAGTTCGTTCCAAAGTCCCGGTAAGCATATCGGGTGCGAGGGCTGCAGTTTGGTCGGAGAAAGTCCCACCGTCATTCCGCATGAGATAGCCACGACCATTTGTATTGACTACAAGATCATAGTCGCCATCCCCGTCATAGTCTGCCCAGGCATGGCCCCCGTCTTTTGTTCCACCGATATTCAGGTTATAGGCAGCAGCACTTTCCGTAAAAGTGGTTTGTGCCGATACAGCAAGCGGTATCAGTAACAGAAAAGTAAAAAGGATATGAATTCCCTTGTATGGCATATCCTCTAGGGCTGAGTAATACATGCTATGGTTTCAGTTTGCTCATATCAGGGGAGATATGCTAGCTTACTTACGNGATATAAAGGCCGTTATTATTGTGGTTAGGGTTTGCTTCTTGACTTCGGCAAGGCCTATATTCAGGGATTTTATCGATAAAATACAAGAAGGACTAAAATGCCTAGTTCTTGTTTACTCTATGGGTAATTTTTCGATTCGTGATAACCGAACTTACTTGTACCGTTACTATAGCAATATTAGAAATGGAATTGATGCAAACATAACTCAGATTGTTCAAGACTACCCTGTACTGATTTGCATTCTCGGCAGTTGTAACATTAGTCAGGGTGAGGGTATTGGTGGTTGTACCGCTATAAATACCTGTATCCGATAAATCGACCCATATTGAGCCATTAAATACCTGCCATTGATAGGTGTCTGCTCCGGTCGCCGTGACGCTCAATGTTGTATTGCAACCCGGACAGACCGTGGTGTCTATAGGTTGTGTTGTTATTGAAGGTGGTGTTTCGGCCTCCACATAGTCTAAGGTTCCGTTTGGGCCCACATCAGCGGGGACCGTATAAGGAGCCAGGGTCACCCTGCCATATGCATCAACCGGAGGTGGAAATCCAATCCCATAGTAATCATTATCGCCCCCATCGGCATTAGCATCACTATAAGCCTCATTTGCATCACTACAGCTATCGTCATCACTGTCAGTATCCAGATAATTGGGTGGTGGAGTTGTATCAGTATTGGTGATCGTATAATTTAAGGTGCCACTTTCAGCAATGGTCTCAACAATATCAGCCAGACCATTGGCACCGTATGCGCTAACGACCACTCCATCGATATGAGCTTGATCGTG
>CAMYJF010000084.1:5853-7924 GCA_947258555.1 uncultured Eudoraea sp.
GCATCCAAATCCAGGTGGTTGGCAATTCCATCTGAGTCTTTATCAATTCCATAGGTAACAGGGTTTACATAGTTGGTAATACATGCGAATTCAATGGCGTGTTGCCTTCCACCTGCAGAAGCCCCGGGAACCCTGGCAACCGCGCCTACCCGAATAGTCATTTCAGATTTGGAATTATAGTTGACACTAAAATTTACCTGAGGATTTCCATTGCCTGCACCAGGATAATCATTGGGACCTGCAGTGCCTATAATCCAGGATCCATTCGTATTCATGTTGAGTTCGGTTGGGTTAGATATGGTATAGGTTGCTGGATTATCGGCCCAATTCTGTTCACCATAGTTGGCACCACCGTCAATGTCATTAAAATTCATAAAGAATTTGTCTATAATAACAGGAGTTGAACCTCCTGCTGAAACAAAATTGAACTTATAAGTAACATATGCCTGGTCTCCAATATTCGGAAGATTAAAAGCGGTCTGAGGTTTAAAGGATGCTGGATCTGAACTGTTATTATCTATGTTTGGGACTGTTGCGCTATATGTTTCCATTATGGTAACTAAGGCATCCGTGCCTGTTGTTATGTTGGGAAATCTGTACACCGCTCCTTGTGTCAAAGGTGTGCCGCTTATTAAGGTGGGCGCTGTACTAAAATCTAATACAGTTTCACCACCGCATGGTGGCTGGGAGTTACTCGATACTGTATTTAGTTCATTGAAATCAGGAATACCATCATTATCATCATCCAAATCGGTCTGATCATTAATGCCGTCACCGTCACTGTCGAAACTAATCGAGAAATTTAGATTTTCCACATCGTTTACAGTATTTTCATAACCTTCTTCAGTAGTAGTTTCAATAGTATAATCTCCGTTGAACCCGGTTGTGTCCCAAACGTATTCGTAAGTTTTTGAACAAGCATTACTCGCTACCTCCGTAGCAGAAACCAGGCTCCCTGGCAAAGGTATATCAATGTCCACAGCAGTAATATCATACGCACCAAAAGGATCTGTTACTATCACACGATTATAAATAATATTTCCCGGGTAGGCATTTGTTATGATATTACCACCAGGATAAGGTGCATCATAGATATTGTTTGAGACAATATCTATATATGTTGAAGTAGGTAATTCTATTTTTGATGGTTTCGTTTGGCTGTCATAATCTATGGAAAAACCAACTCCAGCCTCAGCTGATGACACAAAAAGGTGAATAGCATCCCCTGCAGGAACAGTATAATCTGCTCCCAAAGTCCCGGACCAGGTCAGGATACCGCTACCTGCATTATAAGACGGACTAGCAAGTGTTGCAATTGTATTGGAACAGCCAGATTTTAAAACAGCTGTTATATTCGGATTTGCCGGCATACTTCCACTTGTAACACTTACATAATTAGTAATAGTAATAGGTTGACCTGCTTTTATAGTAAATGGGCTGCAAAAAGCAGGACTTTGATTAAATGAAATTCCTCCGGGTCTATACGTAACACGCAATGTAGGTGCAGTTCCTGTAGTGGTTTCTCTGCTATCATAAGTAGCTTCTCTATTGCCCATTCCCCCTGATGCCTGATAAACTCCCATGGCAATTCCATTATTAACTGCTGCACCGGAAACCCAATCGCTGACCAGGGATGTAATGGGCCAAATTTGTATGCCTTCAGAATCAACGTTGATAGTTGACAATGGAGTACCAGCATCTGAACCAGGGCCAATGGCACCGAGTTCGCTCCAATCTTCAGTAGCGGTCCTTTTAACCCAATTAGATGCTCCATCATCCTCGCACAAAGTGCCTTCATCCCATGCATCTGAACATCCTATTTGAAAAACACTGACATCCATATCGGCACCATCCGTACAGTTTAATCTAAGTTCTGCAGACAAAATGACTGAACCAGATGGGATGGAGGAAAGATCGAACTGAAATAAAGCTCTTTGAATATCTGTAGTTTCCCGGTCTATAACAATTTCATCGCAAGTACCGTAGTTTTCATCAACTTTTTTCTTCTTTATGCCGGTATCCTTTATGGCTATCAAATCAGTATTAATTGGAGATCCTAACGCCAAATTGG
>CAMYJF010000085.1 GCA_947258555.1 uncultured Eudoraea sp.
CTCGAGGAGCGTCTCAGCATGACAGCTTGGGGTCACAGCTTGGTTCGAAATGACTATTTGATTAACTCCCACACCAGACAATGATTTGCCAATGCTCACCCTTATCTGCCAGGGAATAATAGCACCCTGCTTCGCCTCCTTTCGTGCCATACTCCATTTCTGATGTCCACTCTCCCGGGAAGTCGGGGAGCTCTGCAGCGTATATATGTTCTACCCAGGATCTCAACTCCTCTTCAGAAACTTTGGGAAGATGAACGGCCCAGTTTACGCCCCCTGCTTCAATACAGGCCTCTTTTTTAAAGAGGATACCCCCTTTAAATTCCTGGGTGAAACCACATTCATAATCGGGATCGTAATCCAGTGTCTTTATGTCTTTTTTACCCGAAGTAGTCTTGTAGTTCTCTGTGAAATAGAGATGTAAGACATCACCGTAAAATTCTCCCTCGGTGGCCAGGGTTTTTAATGCCTCCGAATCAGGCACTGCGAGTTGGAATTCGTTTTTACAGCCTAAAAACAAGAGGAGCATTATGCTAAAGAGTATGAATCTATACATGCATGAATAATTGGCTACTTAAAAATAGTGAATAATTGCTATTGCTCCCGTAAATCGTCTAAAGAAACGGCCACGCCTGCTTTTAGGAAATGCGGGCTTTGCTGAAGTTGTAGCGATGAATTATCCAGAGCAGTCTTCAGGGCATTCGTGTCTTCATGGAAATGCGTCCAGCCTTCGGTATGGATTGGGATAACTACTTCTGGTCTGAGGGTTTCCATCATTTGCTGAAGCCCTTTACTATCCATGGTATAACAGCCTTTTCCGGTTAAATACGGGAATTGAACCCCGCCGGCATGGAGTAGGGCATAGGTGATCTTTGGAAAGCGCTCTTTGATGTGCTTCACCCCTTTGAAGTAGATCGTATCCCCACTGATATACAGGGTCTCGGGCGCGCTGCTATGGGTGATCATAAAGCCGATCACAGATCCCGATATAAATCCGGGCAACCAATGCGGGTGGTGCTGGGCAGAAGTGGCTGTAATGGTCAATACACTGCCACTTCTCAGAACCACATCATGACTTTCCCAGGGTTTGAGTCCAATGCCATTTGGCAACATCCTTTCAATAGCAGGTGTAGAAAGAATAGTCGGAACCGTAGCGGCAAATGCCTTGCCCGCTTCGTCGAAATTATCCTTGTGTTGCGGGTGACTCAATAAAACAAGGTCTACTTCCTCCAATTGCTCTTGCGTGATAGCCGGGGTTGATGTCTTTTTGGAAAAGGCACCCCAGCCGTGATGGTAGCGCTTGCCGGGGCTGTCCAATACAGGATCGGTCAAGATGGTAAGATCCTCGATCCGGATCAGGCAGCAGGCCGTATCAATATGGGTTACAATGGGCTTCATTCCCCAAAGGGTTGCAGGATGACATTGCCCACTTTCTTCCCCTGGGCGACATAAGTAAATGCCTGGCCAATTTCCTCGAGGGGATAGGATCTGTCAAGTAGCGGCTTAAATTTTCCTTTTTCTATCAATTCCTTCATTAACATAACAGAGCGATGGGTATTTAAAGGGAGTGGAAATTTTACGCGTTTTCCCCCACCCAAAGGTGTAAATATAGCTAGAAAGGGATTTTGCCATCTCGGGCCGAGCTCAGAAGAAATATACACCCCATTCCATTCCAGGAGTCGCTTGCACTGTGCATAGGTGCTTTTGCCTACTGCATCAAAAACGCACAAAAAGGTTTCTTCATCCTGGGTAAAATCAACCCGATTGTAATCAATGATCCGTTTTGCGCCCAGGTCTTTGACCAGCTCAGCATGTTCGCCCCGACAAACGGCTGTTACCTCTGTACCAAAAGCGGTAAGTAATTGTACAAGGGCAGAGCCAATGGCCCCTGTACCCCCATTGACGAGGATCTTATCTCCTTTTTTGAATTTTACCTTATTGATAAAGTTGTAGGCATAGTGTGCGCCCTCCAGGCTGGCTGCTCCCTGGGCATAGGTAATATTATCCGGCATGGGAACGGCTTTTTTAGCCGGGATGCAAATGTATTGAGCATGTGAGCTAAGGCCGTTGTCATCAAAGCCAATCACCCGATCGCCTACTTCCAGATCGGTGACTTGCGAACCCACACGCGATACTTCGCCTGCGAAGTCTGTGCCTGTGCTTTTTTTCTTTGGTTTGGGAAATCCCGTAAAGAGTCGCACGATCCAAGGCTTCCCCCAGAGCGCAGCACAATCTGTGCGATTTACCGTAGCCGCATATATTTTTACCTGGACTTCGTTGGGCTTGGGTTGAGGTCTGTCTACCTCTTCAATTGAGAATACTTCCGGGCCTCCATAGTGGGATCTGATGGCTGCTTTCATTTCATTTCACAATTAGCAATTAACAATTACCAATGTCGGGTTTCCTAATTTGAAAAACTACATTCCAATATTATACCTACGATTTTGGATTAGCTAATTGTTCTCAGTTCTTGGTTTTTAGTTCTTAGTTAGTAGTTCTTAATTCTTGCATCTTGACTCTTGGTTCTTGGCACTTTGATCATCGGTCGTCGCGCCCGCCCATTTGGCCGTATACGGCTCCTATGGCCAGGCCTACTCCGGCCCCAAGGGCAACGCCTAAGGCTACCCCCATGGCTACATCATCTATCATAGCGCCTACAGCAGCACCAATGGCAACGCCCATTCCAGCACCCAGTGCCAGACCTACTCCAATGGCATTCTGATTCTTCATGGCTTTTTGTTGTGACTTAAAGATACGGGAAATGGTTCGTAGTTCGTAGTTCATAGTTCATAGTTCATAGTTCCTGGTTCCTAGTCATTTCGAAATGAGCGGTGTATTCACAGGGCGCGGCTTTGTGTAGTTCACCGGGATTGAGAAATCTCATGAGGGTTGACATAGAGGCAATTTGGTCATAATCCCTTATCTTTCTATGAACCATCAACCCTTCGACAAGCTCAGGGTACCACCAACAACTATCAATTATGCACTCTGCCGAAGGCAGCTGGATCTACAAGAACACAACCGACAACAGCCACCGATTTCTTTTAGGAGAATCCGGCAAAAAGATGCTGGCCTGTCTAGGGGTGAATCCCAGTACGGCAGAACCGGAACAGCTGGACCGCACCCTGGAGTCGGTACGGCGGATCGCGGCACATAATGGCTATGACGGCTGGCTGATGTGGAATGTGTCATCCCAACGCACAACGAACCCCAAGGGCCTGGCTGCTGAACCGGATTATGAGATGCATGCCCGGAATCTGGCCTATATTATGCAGTCGGGTTCGGACTATTCCATTTCCCATCTCTGGCTGGCCTATGGAAATAACATTGAGCAACAATCCTATTTGCAAGTGTTTTTACAGGATATTCTCACCATCCTGATCCCCTTTGAATTGCAGTATAAAATGATCGGCTTAACACAGAAAGGGAATCCGAGGCATCCGCTGTATGTTTCGGGGGAGACGAAACTAGTTGACGGTTGACTGTTCACAGTTGACGGGGTTAACCGCATTGCCATCTGGAGCTTAAGTGACGGCTCAAATGCAGGTCCCAATTTCCAATATCATTCTATTATCATATTTCACGATACTTTTCGTTTATGTAAGTTCAAAGCATAACCAGTTACAGGTTTATCCAAATCTGACATTTTTACCGAGTAATTATGTGTTTTATGGGTTTTTTTTCCTACAAAGTGCACTAAATATTACTTTGCGTAACATTTTTGAAAACAAAGTAGGCAAACCAACTAGCAAGCCCCCAGAAGAAAGCTGAAGGTATCTTATCATCGTAAGGACTTTTCGCTTTTGTTGCCTCAAATCTTACAGTAAGAAAGTTAATCTACTACCCTTGGGTATGCAGATACCTATTACGTAAATGTTAAAGTGAAAAAGAATAATCGTTATGGCATCACCAAACCAAAACAAAGAGCATTTCAAAAAATTTGTTATCGATGAGGATCATCCATGTATCATGTCTCAATCCGTCATCGGCTCCGATAATTTTCACCTACATACCTACACAGATTTCGGAAGCGAAGCTGCTGCCAAAAAAATAGTAGCCGATCTGGAAGTCTATTTGAAGGAAATTGATTTTACTTCCAAAGAATTCTTTTCGTTCATTGCCGTCTTTGAAGACGAAACGGTATATTCGGAAATGGAATTTGAAGAGCAGCTTTGGAAGCAACTTCAGCAACTCCATGAGGTGGATGACAAAAGCTGGGACAGTACCGTAAGTAATGATCCAACAGACAAAGCCTTTAGCTTTAGCATCCAGGGCAGTGCTTTTTATATAGTAGGCCTACACCCTAATAGTGGTCGGAATGCGCGAAAAAGCCCTAAGCCTACAATTGTTTTTAATCTTCATGCCCAATTTGAGAAGTTGAGAGAAATGGGAGTATATGATCGGGTCAGAAATACGATCAGAAAACGCGATCGGAAGAAAAATGGTTCTGTGAACCCAATGCTGATCGACTTCGGAAAACGGAGTGAAGCTTCACAGTATAGTGGTCGCACTGTCGACAAAACCTGGGGGTGCCCATTTAAGCATAAGGCTGATAAATGATTCGGGAAATAGCAAAACAAAGCGGCGCTGCCTTTCGCTTAAAAAAAGGGCAAACCCTTAAAGTTATCGACCCTGAAGGTGAGCAGGTCAGTGACATGGTCTTATTTAACGATCGTGATATAAAGGAGAAAATATCCTCCGGCAAAACCTTTGATTTTGAAGAATCTATTCTCCTGACTAAGGGGAATTTTTTGTGGAGTAACCGCAGTACTAAAATGATGGAGATCATCGAAGACACTAATGGTCGGAATGATTTCTTGCTTGCCCCTTGCAGTCCTGAGACATTTCAGATCATGTA
>CAMYJF010000086.1 GCA_947258555.1 uncultured Eudoraea sp.
GTAGAATTTGAACCATCTGGTGAAGTCTGGGAAAGCATGATCGCCAAATCCAAATTTGCCGATTGGCCGGGATTCGCGAAAACACAAACAGGTAAGATCGGCTTGCAGGATCATGAAGATATTGTTTCCTACAGAAATATCAAGGTTAAAAATTTATAGCTTAAGGTACTCGCTCAGCTTCGATGGAAATATTATTCTGGCTTACGATAGGACAAGGTGTATTGTTGACGTTTATTGGCGTGGTCTATGCACAATACCCACCCAAGAAGATCAACCCTGTATATGGCTACCGGACAAGACGTACCATGGCCAATCAAATCGTATGGGATTACGCCAATAAGATAGGCGCCAGGATGATCATTTGGACGGGATTGCTCTGTATTGCAATGAGTGCGATCGTCTATTTTATCTATCCGAATGCCTATGCCATAGCTATTTCTTCAGCCATATTAGTGATAGGCCTGATTTTGGGGCTGTTCTTATGTGAAAAGGACTTGAATTCGCATTTCGACAAAAACGGGAACCCAAGATCAAAACTCTAATTTTGGTTACCTTTGAGCCAATATAATCAGCACTTATGATCCAATCCATGACCGGATTTGGGAAACACAGCATTCAACTTCCCACAAAAAAGATCACCATTGAGTTAAAATCCCTCAATAGCAAGACATTAGATATCAATGCCCGCATGCCAGTGGCCTACAGGGAAAAGGAATTGGAGCTCAGAAAAACGATCGCCAAAAAATTGCTGAGGGGGAAAGTAGATTTTGGTTTATATGTGGAATACACGGGCCAGGAGGCTTCTGCAGATATTAATGTAGGGGTTGTACAGCAGTATATGAATCAACTGAAAGAGATTGCGGACGGAAATGATCTTAAATTGATAGAAATGGCCTTGCGTTTGCCTGATGCTTTGCGGACCCATAGGAACGAGGTAGATGAAGAAGAATATAAATCTATTTGTGACACCCTCGATACCGCCCTCGTTGAGATACAGAATTTCCGCAGCAGTGAAGGAGCTGTATTAAAAGCTGATTTTGAAAAACGACTAGCCATCCTGGGGGAATTGATGGAAGAAGTAGAGCGATTAGATCCTGAAAGGAAGGATTCTATCCGCGAGCGATTGACCAAGGCCATTCAGGAATTGAAAACGGAAGTAGATGATAATCGCTTTGAACAAGAATTGATCTACTATATCGAAAAATACGATATCACTGAAGAAAAGGTCCGACTTAAAAACCACATGTCTTATTTTCTGGAAACACTGCAAACTTCGGATTCCAATGGGAAAAAGCTTGGTTTTATCACTCAGGAAATGGGCAGGGAGATCAATACTATTGGTTCTAAAGCTAACTATGCCCCATTGCAACAAGTAGTGGTTCAAATGAAAGATGAATTAGAGAAAGTCAAGGAACAAATGCTCAATGTACTCTGATGGAAGGGGGAAAGCTGCTCATTTTTTCTGCGCCTTCCGGCAGCGGTAAAACAACCATCGTACAATACTTGCTACAGCAACCGGAACTCAATCTGGCTTTTTCCGTTTCTGCTACCTCAAGGCCCCGAAGAGGAGATGAAGTGGAAGGAGTGAATTACTACTACATGACTGCCGAAGAGTTTATTGAGAAGATCAAAAAGGAGGAATTTCTCGAGTGGGAAGAAGTATACCGGGATAATTTTTATGGTACTCTTAAGAGCGAAGTGGAGCGACTCTGGGCGGAAGGTAAAAATGTGATCTTTGATATTGATGTGGCGGGAGGATTGCGTATTAAGCGAAAGTTTCCGGAGCAGACCCTCGCCGTATTCGTAAAGCCTCCTAGCATAGATGAACTCAAGATCCGGTTGAAAAAAAGAAGTACGGAGAGTGATGACAAGATCAATATGCGTATCGCAAAGGCTTCTGTGGAATTGGCAACCGAACCTCTTTTTGATGCGGTGATCAAGAATTATGATTTAACTGAGGCGTTGCACGAGGCGCATCGGATGGTGGCTGAATACGTCGGAGCACCTCCTCCTGAATTTGATGACAAGTAAGAATAAAGTATTCAATTAGTGAAAAAAGTGGGCTTGTTTTTCGGAACCTTTAACCCCATTCATCTGGGACATCTTGTGATCGCACAATATCTGGCAGAATTCACAGAAATGGATGAGGTCTGGTTTGTACTAACTCCGCGGAGTCCGTTTAAAATGAAGAAAACATTGCTGGATAATAACCACAGGTATCAAATGATCTACGAGGCGATCAAGGAGTATCCCAAATTGAAAGTCAGCACCATTGAGTTTAAACTACCTCAACCCAACTATACCATTAATACCTTGGTGCACCTGGAAGAAAAGCATGGAGCAGACCATGACTTTTCCCTGATCATGGGGTCGGATAATCTTCAGCATTTCCACAAATGGAAGAATTACGAGGCTATCCTTGAGAATTACTCTATATATATTTACCCCAGGATTACTGAGCATTCAGAGATGCCTTTTTCAGATCACCCTAAAGTACATATGACGGAAGCACCAGTAATGGAAATTTCCTCTACTTTTATACGAAAGGCCAGAAAAGAAGGGAAAGATATTCGTGCCATGCTTCCCGAGGCGGTCTGGGCCTATATGGATGAAATGAATTTCTATAGGGGCTCCTGAATTATTAAAAAGTACAAATTTCAACGCCGGGATATAATTGATTTCAACAAATTTGCTACCTTGGTTTTTATCATGAAATCCTGAAGGTTTTATGGAATATGGAATAAAAGACATTCTGGAGCTTATTGGTTCGTTGGGCCTCTTCCTGTTTGGCATGAAAGTAATGAGCGACGCATTATTGCTACTGGCAGGAGATCAAATGCGTGACATTTTAGCCCGGATGACCTCAAACCGCTTCTTAGGCATCGTCACAGGATTTCTGATCACTTCCGTTATTCAATCTTCCTCTGCTACCACCTTAATGGTAGTAAGCTTTTCAAATGCTTCCCTGCTAACCTTAACAGAGTCGATCTCTGTGATCATGGGGGCTAATATTGGGACAACGATCACAGCATGGCTAATAACGATCCTGGGCTTTAAAGTGAGTATGAGTGCGATAGCCTTACCTCTAGTGGGCTTTGGTTTCCTATTTACATTTTCCAAAAAAGAAAAGGCTAAGCATTGGGGAGGCTTTATCATTGGTTTCGCATTGTTATTTATTGGGCTGCAGTTTTTAAAAGAAGCCATGCCTAACATAAATGAGAATCCAGAGATCCTGGCTTTCCTCAACCAGTATACCGATGCCGGGTTCTGGTCTGTCTTACTTTTCTTATTGATAGGGACATTACTCACCGTAGTGATACAATCCTCAAGTGCAACCATGGCACTGACGATCATTATGACAGCTGAGGGTTGGATCCCTTTTGAATTAGCAGCGGCTATGGTGTTGGGAGAAAATATAGGTACGACAATTACAGCCAATCTTGCGGCTCTAGTGGCCAATTATCAGGCAAAGCGAACGGCCAGGGCTCATTTAATTTTCAATATAGCCGGAGTAGTCTGGATGCTTGTCGTTTTTTATCCATTCCTGGATATGATAAGTTGGCTTGCTCAAAAAACAGGTTCTGAGAACCCATATATCACTGCGCTAGCCATTCCGGTTGCCATTTCTCTTTTTCATACAGTTTTCAATATCCTGAATACATTCTTTTTGGTTTGGTTTGTCAAGCCCATGGCAAAGATTGTCGAACGTATGGTGCCTGCCAAAGTTATTCCTGAAATGGGCATTGAGGAGCCTAAATTTCTGAGTGATAAAATGCTTAAGTATCCTGAAACAGCCATTGCCACATTAGTTGATGAAAGCAAGTATTTGTATAAGAATACCATCTTTGAGATCGTTGCTCATGGCTTGAATATTAGCCGAGAAGATATTAGGTCCGACCTTAAAGCTAAGAAAGTAGTTAAGCGATCTAGGAGGGACCTGAAAGCAGATGTTCGGGAATTGTATTTGACTAAAGTGAAAAGTATTTATGGGGAGATCATAAGGTTTGCAACGAGGGCGCAAAGTACACTCAAGATGAAAGATGCTCAGAATAATCGTATTATGGAAATTAAATTGGCCAATAGAAAAATGGTTGAAATTATCCGCGATGTCCAGGCTCTGGGTCTTAACGTGAGTAAATACCTGTATTCGGAAAACAAGGAAGTAAAAAAGATGTACGATGGTTTCAGGAGAAAGGTGGTCAAAGTACTTCGCATAATTTATTTATTCCGAACTGAGGAAGACCAGGAGTTTTACCAAATTAAGTTAACCGAATTAAAAGAAGAGGCTGAAAAAAATATCCTGGAAGGCAATAAGGAAATCAATAAATTGATCAGGGAAGACAAGATAAAAGCGGATACAGCATCCTCTCTGGTCAATGACCATGACAATGTAAATAGCCTGATCAAAAATTTGATCGAAGTGGCCGAGTTATTGTATGGCCACAAGGATCCACTGGTTGAAAGCGGTATCAAGAAGAAGAAAAAGAAAAAGAAAAAGGCCGCTTAGCGGCCTTTTGTTATTCTTCAACTTCAGCTGATTCTACCGGAACAATAGCCGGGTTATTATATAGAGCGGCCTTGTCGTAATATTCCTGTAGTAAATTGATGGTTGCCGTTATGAGATCCTTAGTCTCCAAGAGAATTGAGAAATACAAGGTTGTATTTTTTGGACTGGAATCTTCCTCACGCGTCCTGGCAATTTGGATAGCGATCTTCTCGGAGACCCTATCGTA
>CAMYJF010000087.1 GCA_947258555.1 uncultured Eudoraea sp.
ATTTTATGATCCAGGGAGGCGATCCTACCGCTACCGGTACCGGAAGTCCGGGTTACCGATTCAAAGATGAGATCGACGAATCCCTGGTGCACGATCGCAAAGGCGTGTTATCCATGGCCAATGGGGGACCTAAGACAAATGGAAGTCAGTTTTTCATCACCCATGCCGAAACCCCCTGGTTGAATGGAATACATACGATCTTTGGTGAAGTGATAAAGGGAATTGAAGTGGTTGATTCTATTGCCAATGTACCGGTTGGGGACCGCAATAAGCCGGTAACGAATGTGGTGATGAATGAGATCGCAATTGTTCGTAATGGCGCAGAGGCCAAAAATTTTGACGCTGTCCAGATAATGAGTGATTATTTTGAGGAAGAAGAGGCCCTACTCGCTGCATTAAACAAGATTAAAGCAGATCATGCTGCGGAAGTACAAGCCCAATCGGCAACGGCTGAAGCTTGGCCTTCCGGCTTGAAAGTACTAACTGTTAAAGAAGCGACAGGCGAAAAACCCAAAGTGGGTCAAAGTGTCTTAGTGAACTACGCCGGATGGCTGATGGATGGTAATCTAGTGGATACCAGCCAAAAAGAGATCGCGGAAAAGTTTGGGAAATTTGCCGAGCTAAACCGTATGCATCGAGGAGATTTCTCACCCTCTGCTATGATGGTAAGTCCGGACACCAGATTGATTGCAGGTTTTAGGGAAGCCCTGTTGAACATGTCGGTCGGTGAAAAGCTACGGGTATTTATCCCTTCACATTTGGCCTATGGCCAACAAGGAAGTGGCCCAATACCCCCTAATGCAGACCTGGTCTTTGATATAGAGATCGTAGGTATGGCACAGTAGGCTAAAAGGAAAATGGCGATGAAAGATCGACTCAAAAACGGCATTGCCATTTCGCTGATCCCCCAAATTCTTTTGGTTCAATTACTGGCCTGGAATCCGAAATTTGTTGAGTCGTACTACAGCAAGGGGATCTTTCCGCTTATATCCCGTTTATATCGGTTCTTATTGGGATGGATCCCATTTTCAGTTGGTGACATCCTCTATTTTCTATTAGGTTGCTGGTTCTTGTACTTCCTGTATAAAAATTGGCGATCGCTATGGTCTAAGAGGCGACTACGGGACCTGATCATGGTGCTTTCCGTTGCGTATTTTACGTTTCATCTAATGTGGGGCTTCAATTATTACCGGCTGCCCATCAGTGATGCTTTTGACCTTGAGGTATCGTTTAATAAGGAGGAGCTTGTTCAAGTTTCAGGTCAATTTGCAGAAGCATGCAATCGATATCAAGAAGAAATAAACGGTGATAGCCTACAGCCTATCCAGCTGCCTTATACAAAGAGGGAGATCTTTGCAATAGCACAAACCGGGTACAAGGCATTGGGCGAAGTCAATCCGGACCTGGACTATCGACCGAAAAGCATCAAACCTTCCTTATTCAGTACGCTCTTGTCTTATATGGGATACGGCGGCTACCTGAATCCCTTTACACAGGAAGGGCAGGTAAACCGAAAACTCCCGAGTTTTAGACTGCCGGTAGTCTCTGCACATGAAATGGCCCACCAGGTAGGGTATTCGGCCGAAAACGAAGCTAATTTCCTTGGCTATCTGGCAAGCATGCATACTAAGGATCCCTATGCAAAATACAGTGGTGTCACTTTTGGATTAAGTCATTGTCTGGCACAATTACAGGCTGTAGATTCAACTGCCTACGACCAGGTGGTGAGCACGTTAAACCCTGGCGTAAAAAAGAATTTTAATGAAGCCCGTGAATTCTGGTTGTCCTATCAGAATCCCTTGGAACCTTTATTCCAATCTGCCTTTGATACCTTTTTAAAAGCCAATCGGCAGGAAGAGGGCATGGCCAGCTACAGCCGGGTTGTGGGATTGATGATCGCGTATCATCGGGAGGAACCGATCCACTAAGCTTAGCTTGCTCAAAATTGTTGATTTTCGAAATACAAAGTAAACGGTCAACAGTCAACTCTCCTTCGCATTCGCTACGGCGGGCAGGCACTCAACGGTCAACACTCAACCCCTCGGCAAGGTCTCGACTCCACCTCGACACCTCTCGACTAGGCTCGAGGCATGAGCTCGGCATAAACGCTCGACCTGACAGCCAGGATCACACTATCAACCAGCAACTAACAACCAGCAACTAAATTTAACACCACACATTCCCTTCGAATTGATATATTTATGACTTCCTTCGGGATTTGATGAAATTAACTAACAACTCATATATGAGAATGAAATTCCTGGCGCTGGCATTTTTTGCTTCAGCGGCCGCACTCGCACAGGATTATTTCCCGGATAATGACGGGGTGAAATCCAAAAACACCAACTACACAGCTTTTACGAACGCCAAGATCTATATCAGTCCAACCCAGGTGATCCAGAATGGAACACTCCTAATCAAGGAAGGGAAAGTAGTCCAGGCCGGCAGTACCATACAGATCCCGGAAAATGCCATTCAGATCAACCTTAGTGGGAAAAGCATTTATCCCTCCTTTGTGGATCCCTTTTCCAATTTTGGGGTCGAGAAGCCTAAAAGGGCTCCCGGACAGGGACGTTCTCCCCAATACAATGCCAGTAGGGATGGTTTTTACTGGAATGACCATGTCATGCCGGAAAATAACGCCATTGACAAGTTCAAATACGACAAGAAAAAAGCGGAAGGCCTGTTAAAAGCAGGTTTCGGAGCGGTAAATACGCACATCCAGGACGGTATCGTCCGCGGTACAGGCGTATTAGTCGCCCTTAATAATAAAGGCACAGATGCCAATCGCATCCTGGAAGATCAGTCGGCACAATACCTCAGCTTTTCCAAAAGCGTCAAGTCTCGGCAATCCTACCCTACTTCCATGATGGGATCCATGGCCTTATTGCGACAACTATATTCGGATGCGAAATGGTATGCAGCCGGAAATGCAGATACTAAAGATCGTTCCCTGGAAGCCCTCAATGCCAACAAAAATCTGGTGCAGATCTTTGCGGCCGGAGACCGGGGCCACGCGTTGCGTGCCGATGGAATTGGCGATGCCAATGGCATCCAGTATGCCATCCTGGCCGGAGGAGACGAGTTTGAAGATATCGATGGGATCAAGGCTACCAATGCCTCCTTCATTGTTCCCTTAAAATTTCCTGATGCCTATGATGTCTCTAATCCCTATCACGCAGATTATGTTTCATTAGAAGATATGCGATTCTGGAACCAGGCACCTGGTAATCCAAAAGCGCTGGCAGAGAACGGCATTCCATTTGCCTTTACGTTGCATGACTTGAAAGCGCCTAAAGACATGAAGGACCGTATCATGAAGGCTATCAAATATGGTCTTTCCAAAGAAAAAGCCCTGGAAGCCTTAACTACAGCCCCGGCACGCATTCTCGGTCAATCTGCTTCTTTGGGCAGTTTGCAAACAGGCGCACAAGCCAACTTCCTCATAACATCGGGTGATCTATTTGAGAAAGAAACCACACTCTATGAGAACTGGGTCCAAGGCCATAAATATGTGGTTACCGATATGACACAAAAAGATATCCGTGGCTCCTATGACCTCATAGCGGCCGGTGTTCCTTATTCTTTAACAATAAGTGGCAGTGCGGGCAAGCCTAAATTTGAGCTGAAACAGGATACTATCAAGGTAGATTCCAAATTCACATATTCCAAAAATTGGCTGGCAGGAACCTTTACACCTGAAGAAAAAGGAACACACCGACTCTCCGGACAAGTGGTGGATGATTCCGATAGCATAAAAGGCCGTCTGGTTCTACCGAATGGCACGGAATCTTCCTTCTCCGCTAACAAGACAGCAGCACATGAAGAGAAAGAAAAAGAAGATAAGAAGGAGGAAGAGGCTCTTAAAGTGATGCCGGTGACCTATCCCAATATGGCCTATGGGTTAACCTCCAAACCCCAGCCTCAAAATATCCTATTTAAAAATGCGACCGTCTGGACGAATGAAGCCGAGGGTATTTTGGAAAATACCGATGTGCTTGTCAGAAATGGAAAGATCTCCAAAATTGGGAAAGACCTTTCTGCAGGTAGTGCCCAGGTAGTTGATGCTACAGGCAAGCATCTTACAGCGGGCATCATAGATGAGCATACCCATATTGCCGCTTTGTCGGTTAATGAAGCAGGACATAATTCCTCGGCCGAAGTACGCATGTACGATGTCGTAGATCCGAATGATATCGGCATCTATCGCAACCTGGCAGGCGGTGTCACGGCTGTTCAATTGCTCCACGGTTCGGCCAACCCTATCGGTGGGCGTTCAGCCATACTCCGGCTAAAATGGGGTGAAGACGCAGAAGGGATGCACTTTGATGGCGCGCCCAAGTTTATCAAGTTTGCGCTGGGTGAAAACGTAAAACAAAGCAACTGGGAAAGCTATAGTCGATTTCCTCAAACCAGGATGGGCGTAGAACAGGTCTTTGTAAACTACTTCCAGAGAGCTAAGGAATATGAGGCTTTGAAGAAAAGTGGAAATGCATATCGATACGATGAAGAAATGGAAGTACTCGTAGAGATCCTAAATGGGGAACGTTTTATCAGCTGTCATTCCTATGTTCAGAGT
>CAMYJF010000088.1 GCA_947258555.1 uncultured Eudoraea sp.
TGATCAAGGCCGACGGTCAGGTGAGTCAACGAGAACTCGACTATGTCAGGCAATATTTTGTGCAAACATATGGGAAGGAAAAAGCCAATGCCATTTTCAGAACGTTCAATGAGGTCATTAAAAAACGTGAAGTTTCCGCACAGCGAATTGGTTCAGTGCTGGCACAGCGTACGCGTTATGAAGTACGGTTACAGCTTATACACTTCCTATTCGGCATAGCCAGGGCAGATGGCACAATAAGTCGTTCAGAAGAAAGTAAGATCCGTGAAATAGCGGGCTATCTTCGCATTCATTTCAGTGATTTTAAGAGTATCAAGGCCATGTTTGTCAAAGAAGCAGACCGGGCATATAAGATCCTGGAGATCCAAAAGACGGCTTCAAATGATGAGGTGAAGAAAGCATATCGAAAAATGGCAAAAAAGTATCATCCTGATAAGGTTCGAACAGACAATGAAGCTATTAAAAAGGGCGCTGAAGAAAAATTTAAGGAAGTGCAGAAGGCCTATGAACAGATACAAAAAGAACGCGGTTTATAAAGAAGTATGGAAGGATTTATATTCTATATCAAATTAGGATTTTATCATGTAATGGACCCCGGTGCCTATGACCACATCCTGTTTCTATTTGCATTGGCGCTACCTTTTAATTTCAAACAATGGAAGGCTGTTCTGATCCTGGTTACAATTTTTACTATAGCACATTGTCTTTCCCTTGCCCTGGCTGTTTATGGACTGCTAACAGTTTCGGCAGCCTGGGTCGAATTCCTGATCCCGATCACGATCCTGGCAACGGCAATATTCAACTGTCTTATGAAGATCGATGTGGATAAACATCAACATTTGGGTCTCCACGCATCAATAACCGGTTTTTTTGGCCTGATCCACGGGGTGGGCTTTTCAAATTATTTCCGCATGCTTATGGCCGATGAACCTGATAAATTCTGGCCCCTCCTGGGGTTCGCTGCGGGAATAGAGATCTCACAGGTAGTTGTCATCTTTACTGCTCTTCTGCTTTCACTGGTGGCCATTGACTTATTGCGCATCAATAAAGCCTTCTATATCCGATTTTTCTCTATTCTGATCGGGATCATCACAATACCGATGATCGTAAAAGCGTTCCCTTAATAGATTTTCACGTAAAATTAACCTCATCGGGGTTGTGAGGCTATGGCAAAGCGGGTATCTTAGCGCCAAATAGCCACCTTTTTTACGTGAGTATTACAAAGCAAGAAACATATGACCGCGCCTATTTGAGAATGGCATATGAATGGGGCAAACTTTCATATTGCGAACGAAGGCAAGTTGGAGCGATCGTAGTTAAAGACCGGATGATCATTTCTGATGGGTATAACGGAACACCTACCGGATTTGAGAATTTTTGTGAAGATGATGAAGGCTATACCAAATGGTATGTCTTGCATGCAGAGGCAAATGCCATTTCAAAACTGGCCGCCTCAACCCAATCTTGTGTAGGAGCTACATTGTACATAACAATGTCTCCATGTAAAGAATGCAGCAAATTGATTCATCAATCCGGTATAACACGGGTAGTGTATCAGGAAGCCTATAAGGACGGAAGCGGACTTGAATTCCTGGAACGCGCAGGTGTAAGCCTGTCTCATTTACCTACGATAGCGCATATGTCTCGCTAAACACATTAATATATGAAGCGATCTTATTATATATGGCCCACAGTAATTGCCCTGGCTTTAGCTTTGGGTATCCTTGTAGGGGGTCGACTTCATTTTAACGATAGCCCGGAAAAACTATTTACCACAAATTCCAAAAAAGACAAGCTTAACAGGCTAATAGATTACATTGACTATGAATATGTCGATGAAGTAGATACAGATAGTATTGTCGATGTGACCGTCAATAATATTCTCGACAAGCTGGATCCGCACTCAGTCTATATCCCCAGGGAAGAAATGCAACGAGTGGCAGAGAACATGCAGGGCGATTTTGTGGGAATTGGGATCAACTTTTACATGTTCCGGGATACCATTACCGTCATAAGAGCGATTAAAGATGGGCCAAGTGCACTTAAAGGTATTCAGCCTGGAGATAAGATACTGATGGCCGATACCGACACCCTCTTTGGAAGAAATTTGGTCAGTGATGCCATTGTCCAAAGACTAAAAGGAACCCAAGGCTCCACAGTTAATTTAAAAGTGTATCGCAAACTAACCGACGCTTTTTTTGATGTGACAATATCAAGAGACCGGATCCCGATCCGAAGTGTGGAAAGCTATTATATGCTCAACTCACAATTAGGTTATATCAAGATCAACAGGTTTGCAGAAACAACTTATGACGAATTCATGGAGGCCCTGGAAGAATTACAGCATGAAGGCGCCAAAAAATTAGTGCTTGATCTTCGCGACAATCCGGGTGGATACCTGGGTATTGCAGAGCAAATGGCAGATGAATTCTTGACCGATGGCAAATTGATCTTATTTACAAAGAATAAGAAAGGAGAAATCGATGAAACCTATGCTACCAGAAAAGGGATCTTTGAACAGAAACCAGTGTATGTGCTGATCAATGAAAGATCTGCATCGGCAAGTGAGATCATCGCCGGGGCTTTACAGGATAACGATATAGGTACAATTGTAGGTCGCCGTTCCTTTGGAAAAGGCTTGGTTCAACGCGAAATGGAACTGGGTGATGGCTCTGCAGTAAGGCTAACGGTATCTCGTTATTATACACCCACAGGCCGTTCAATTCAGCGCACCTATGCGAATGGGAGTAAAGACTACTACGATAAATTTACTGAGCGCTACCACAGTGGCGAATTGGTGACAGTAGATAGTATAAAGGTTTCAGATTCTTTGAAATTTACCACGCCAAAAGGGAAAATAGTCTATGGCGGTGGGGGGATCATTCCTGATGTATTTGTTCCAATAGGAACGAACGAAGAAGAAGCCGCGGAAAGCTTGGACAGCTTAGGTTTTTTATCCCGATTTATCTTTGAGTACCTGGAAGAAGATCGTTCACGCTTCCAGACCTATTCTCCCCGTATCTTCAGAGATACGTATCGAGTAGATGATATTCTGTTTGAACGTTTCATCAATTACTGTCTTAGGAATAAGATCAAATTAAATTTCTACGATTACGAGGAGCAATTAAAAACCTATCTGAAAGCATCTTTGGCAGAGCAGTTATTCAATCCAAACTTGCATGCCGAGATCAAAGGAAAAGAAGATGGCATGATCCAAAAAGTATTGGAAATTGACCGGCCTTCGTATTCTACAAAATCTACCGGAGAAACGCTTTAGTAGAAAAGATTACTTTTTATCCTCTTCATCCAGGGATTGCTGTATTTTTTTGGAAGTCCAATATATCAGAAGTAAAACTATCGCACATAATGCGGCAACAATGCCGATTATTGCCACTATACTCTCCCCTTCAAATGGGGCTGAAGTACTGATAAGCGTTGCATTATAAATGATCAGGAGAAGCGCTATTCCGATCAGGATTAATATTAGTTTTTTATTCATTGAAAATCATTTCTGATAAGCCACAAAACTACGGTTTATTTTGCTTTTGATTATAAGACCTATGAGGGATAAATTTCCTATAATTAGGCGCTATCTTGTATCTTTAGATGCGAAATTATCTGGATGCTGCAAATAGGAAAAACACTTGTATCTGACGAATTACTGGAAGCTCATTTTACCTGCGATCTCAATGCCTGTAAAGGAGGATGTTGCGTGCAAGGGGAAGCAGGGGCTCCCCTGGAGGAGGATGAATTGGCGATCCTGGATGAGATCTATCCAAAAGTAAAAGAATTCCTCAGGCCAGAAGGTATTAACGCTATTTCAAAACAAGGGACTTTTGTTAAGGGAAGCGATGGGGAATGGGAAACTCCATTGGTAGATAACAAGGAATGCGCCTATGTAATATTTGATCCCGTGGGTGTATCTAAATGCGGAATTGAAAAAGCTTTTAGTGAAGAGAAGATCTCATGGCAAAAACCTATATCCTGTCACCTTTATCCGGTAAGAGTAAAAGAGTATACAGAGCTTGTAGCTGTGAATTATCACAAATGGCATTTGTGTAATGCTGCTTGCGATCTGGGGCAAAAACTAAAAACGCCTTTATACAAATTTGTCAAAGATGCGCTGATCCGAAAATTCGGGGAAGCCTGGTATCAAGATCTTGAAGAAGCGGCCAAGTCTTAGGTAGTAGGAATATGCAAGGTAACACTTGTACCTTCCGGATTTCCTTCCGGGTCTACCAGGTCGTTAATTTCAATAGTAAAATTATTTTGGTAATCCTTGGCAAAGTTTTGAAG
>CAMYJF010000089.1 GCA_947258555.1 uncultured Eudoraea sp.
CATGATTTATGTCATGTATTCAATGATTCCCAAATCATCCAACAATAGAGTTTGTAGTGGTCATTTCGAACCGACTTGACCGCCAAAGCCTTTCGGCCTTCGTAGCCGAGCGACTTCGGCGAAGTAGGCTGGCGTAGGCGGTGGGAGTGTGAGAAATCTCTTTTTCTTATTCTTCCTTTTTGCTCCCCCAAAATGTATTCTTACTTTTTTCCATTGATGAAAAAAGTAAACAAAAAAATCTAGGCTGAATTTGGTCTTCTGTAAATCAGGCGCAATTTTTATGCCGCGCAATCCAGGCCGCTTTTGCTTCGCAAAATGCTCTTTGGACGGCTTCCTGCAGCCACGGTAAAAATTACTGGATTTCCAACGAAAACCAAATTAGGCCGGGGTCTGATTTACAACTCCCTGATCGATTTATTCCCTTCTTCGTGAATACGATTAACCGATATAATTCTCTTCGTACAAAAGGGGCCCTTTTTCCGTAGTATAAAGAGTAGCGGCGTAAAGAATTCTTGAAGCCTTGGAAAGAATTTAGCCGCTGCGAATGGTTCCAAAAGGCCATCGGCCATTTGGAAATACATAGCGAAAAAGTGCACTTTCTTTGCTTCGTTTCTTTGTGCAAGCAAAGAAATGAAGAGAAAAAGCTTTGGGCCAGCAAACCTGCCTGCCGGCAGGCAGGGAAAATGAACAATAATAGAAATTCATTATTGGAAAAAAGTAAGAGAGTCTAATTTGTGATAGCAAACAAAATAATTCATTAACGACCCTTTTTCATTACCTTTTCCAAAGTTCCCCTTACCGATCTAAAATCACCTAAATCCAAATAAAATGGAAAATGCAAATAACTATTACTCTGTATTAGACGTAACACCCACCACAGATGCCTGGATACCCGACTACTTACCTGTGGCCAACAGATTAGCCGCCAAACATGGAGGAAAGTACCTTGCTCGAACAGCAAGTCACGAACAGGTGGAAGGCGAGGCAAATGCCGCCGGCCTCCGTGTCATCATTCACTGGCCTTCTAAAGAAGCGGCGTTGGCGTTTATGAACGATCCGGAGTATGCGGCGCACCTTGCCGCCCGTACCGCAGGTTCTACTAGCAATCATTACCTCATAGAAGGCAAGGACGAATTTGGATGATGAAATAAATCACTGTTGACGGTTGATAGTTGACAGCTTATAGTCAACTATCACCTATCAACACATTCCTTAGGTCGTTCCTTCTAAAACATTAGAAGCAACAAACATAACAACAGGCTCAACAACACCATGGGCTGCCTTTTTCGCATCCATTTCAGCTGTTTCCATGTCTCTTTTCATCGCTTCCATATCGTGCACATCCATCGTTAATGCTACCTGTTTGCTGCCATCAGCAATGGCATAACCCTGGACATTGGTGGCCCATTTCGAAAAGATCTCCACACGTTCCTCGTGTAGGTTTAACCAATGATTGACATCCGTTACTTCATGGGTAAAAACTAATTTTGGCATAATAAAATGATTATTAATTAATATGAAAATTGGTGTGGAGGAATTCTGGAATACCTTTCCAGTCTATAAGATCATTCTTTGTTCTTCTTGATTAGCTGCAGTCAACCCCCCTTCGCTTGTGCTTCGACTGCGCTCAGCATGACAGCTTCGGCGGGCACGCAGTCAACAGTCAATACTGACGCTACGGTCAGTACAGGCTAGGAACCAAGAACCTGCCTGCCGGCAGGCAGGCTATGAACCATCAACTACTTCAATATCTTCAAATAACTATCCGCTGATCTTTTTCCCGGACCGTCAATATCTTCAAATAACTATCCGCTGAACGTTTCCCCGGACCGTTATAAAAAAAGTAAATGCTGGCTGCTAAAGTGGCCAGGGCCAATATCAATTCCACTGAATTAATACCGCCCAAAAGATTCGCTAAAACAGCACCAATTAAAATTGGGATTTGGAAAGCCGATGACCATCGGGTAAACAAACCAAAGATCAAAAAGAAGCCGCCTACAAAATGGGCAGAGATCACATAGTGCATAATAGCCCAGCTCCCCGGCCAATTCTTAAAGGGTTTCATCACCAGATTGAATTGCTCTGGATTCGACATAAATTCTACTCCCTTAACGATCAGTAATAGCCCCAGACCGATACGGATTAGGTCTATCCAAATGTAGGAATGAGCCCGGGCCCATTGGTTCCTTGTTTTTAACCATCCCATGATACAATATTTTAACAGCAGGGAACACTTATAAGATACTGATTTAAATTTCAAAAGCCAAAGAGGAAAGAACAGTCTACCCTCCTTCGCTTCTGCTTCGACTGCTGCTTCGACTGCGCTCAGCATGACAGCTCAGCATGACAGCTACGGCGGGCACGGCAGTCAACAGTCAACTATTAACCGGCAGGCAGGTTTGGAAATTATAAAGGATACTATTCCTTTCTGAATTTAGCCGTCATATCATCCAGGACGATGCGATAGACAATTGGGATGCCGATGGAATCCAATTTGGCGGAAAACTCGCTAATAAATTTGGGGTGTTCTTTTTCTTTTTTAAGGATCACCCCCTTCACCCCCTCTGCAAAGGCATGCAGGTAATACTGAGCATCGATACTGTGCAGCTCTTCAAAAATGCCGTGAACTAATGCAGATCGCCAGGAGGTCACCGAATCGATATCGGTGATCAGTACGGACACATTCGGGTTCTTCCGCATGGCCTTTATTTTATGGCCTTCGACCGCATAACTGATGATGGCTTTATGTTCCTTGCTGTAAAAAAAGGTAATGGGAATACAGTGCGGTTGCTTTCCCTCGAGAAAGGACAGGTAGCCGATATAATTGTTGACTAAGAGTTGTTTTGCTTCTTTGATTTTCAGATCCTGGATCAAAATAAGTGGTTTTAAGGAATGATAGATAGATAAAAACATAAAGTTCCTCCACCCCTTGGTTTATTACAATGATATATGTCATGAGGTAAAATGTCATGTCGAAATGACTTCGAACCACGAACTAAGAAAGGGGAATAAAAAGAAAGATTTTTTTATACCTTCATCCTTCCATTAAGAAACAAAACAACCATGTATACAGTCAACGCCTACGCCGCCAGCGATGCGGGAAAATCATTAGAACCTTTTCAATACGAACTCCCGGAATTAGGTCCGGAAGATCTGGATATCAAAGTCCACTATTGTGGTATCTGTCATTCAGACCTCAGCATGCTCAACAACGAATGGGGCATGACGCAATACCCCTTCGTACCCGGGCATGAAATAGTGGGCGAAGTAGTACGTGTTGGAAAAGAAGTAGCGCATCTGGCTGTTGGAGATAAGGTGGGCCTGGGCTGGAATGCCGCCTCCTGTATGCACTGCAACCAATGTATGGGCGGCGATCACCATCTTTGTGGCGAAGTTCAAGGCACCATCGTAGGCAGGCATGGGGGTTTTGCTGATACAGTACGCTGCCACTGGTCCTGGGCTATTTCATTACCTGAAAAGGTCGATCTGCAGAAAGCAGGACCTCTTTTCTGCGGAGGGATCACGGTCTTTAATCCCATCATCCTGGCAGGGGTACAGCCTACAGATAAAGTTGGGG
The DNA here is from genome assembly GCA_947258555.1 of uncultured Eudoraea sp. Classification (GTDB taxonomy): domain Bacteria; phylum Bacteroidota; class Bacteroidia; order Flavobacteriales; family Flavobacteriaceae; genus HDS-28. The sequence continues at coordinate 3,578 of CAMYJF010000089.1, forward strand.
TGATCGGTATTGGCGGACTCGGGCATATGGCCTTGAAATTTCTCAATGCCTGGGGCTGCGAAGTGGTTGCTTTTAGTTCCAATCCGGCAAAAAAAGAACAGATCCTAAAAATGGGCGCTACCAGAGTGGTGAATTCCCGCGATCCTGAAGAATTAGAGGCTATTCAAGGTAGCTTGGATTTCATCCTCAATACGACCAATGTAACCTTGGATTGGAATGCCTACCTCACCACCCTAGCCCCAAAAGGCCGATTCCACAATGTAGGTGCCGTATTAGAACCCATGGCCATCCCTGCATTCACTTTACTCATGGGTGAGAAATCGGTAGGTGGGAGTCCGCTCGGAAGTCCAGCCCTAACGCGCACCATGCTGGATTTCTGTGTACGACACGACATCTATCCCATTATAGAGGAGTTTCCATTATCGGAGGTGAACAAAGCAATGGAACATCTGGAAGATGGAAAAGCCCGGTATAGAGTCGTACTGAAAGTGTGACTTTCAATACTCCCCAGTTATAAACTGCTTCATTATTCTTGAGATTTCTGAATCGCGGTGAACTACACAAAGGCTACACCTGTGAGTACACCGTTCATATCGAAATGACGTTGAGGTCAAATTGAAACAACGCGTCATTTCGAACCGAGCTGTCACCCCAGCTGTCATGCTGAGCGCAGTCGAAGCAGGAGTCGAGGGGAGTGAGTGTGAGAAATCTCATCCCTCCTGGCGCAATCTTCATGCAATTCATGAGATTTCTCAATCCCGGTGAACTACACAAAGCCGCGCCCTGTGAATACACCGCTCATGTCGAAATGACTATGAGCCACGAACATGAACCTACCTCACCGTCAACACTCAACGGTCAACAGTCAACAGTCAACCCTCAACTAAGAACCAAGAACTATGAACTATGAACCACCATAAAAACAATATCCCCACCCAATCCCCGTTCATCTCCCGAGTGACTTCCGTCCAAAAACGGTGTCTTACCGTATATTATATCAAATCCTATTACTTATATGAAACTTAAACCCACACTTTTAGTTGTTCTATGTTGCGGAGCCCTTGCGCTTTCGTGTAAAGATTCTGCAAAAGAACAGGAGGCGATCGACCGCCAGATCGAAGAGATCGAATCTGTTGAAAAATCGATCGATTCCACGGCCAGTGACGTACACAAAAAGGCCGAAGAAGTAACTGAATTAATTAAAGAGCTGGATAGCATTTAAACACTGATCTTATGAAACGAATTTTAGTAATAACCCTATTATCCCTTGCTTTTGTCGTTACAGGCCAGGCACAGGATAAAGGAAAAGGGAAAGGGAAAGAAAAAGCCAAAGAAGCCAAGGAAATGCGCGATAAAGCGAATGACCGTGCTGAAGAGGCGCGTGAAAAAGCTGAGGAAGAAGCGGATTACGCACAGGAAAAAGGAAAAGGAAAAGAAAAAGAGGCCCGGGAAAAAGGCAAGGAAAAGGTTAAAGAGGCCAAAGAAAAAGCTAAGGACAAAGCTGAAGACGCCGAGGAGCAAATGGAGGATGAAGCCGAAGATGCCCTCGAACAAGCTGAGGACGCCCGTGAAAAAAAAGAAAAAGCCTATAAAGAGAAAAGAGGCAAAGGAAATGCCTACGGTAAGAATAAAGGCGATATGAGCGGTAAGGAGTTCGGACAATACCGTGCTTCCCAGGCCCGCGAAAAGCTGGCAGAATCTGAAGCAACTTTGGAAGAAGATGAAGGCACATTACGCCGTGGAAGAACTGCCTTGGAAGAGGCCCGTGAGCGCGTCAATAAGGCAAAAGAAGCCGGTGAAGACGAAGCCGTAATAACTAAAAAAGAAGAAAAACTAGGCGAAGTAGAAACCAAATTGAATGAGTTGGAAGAGAGCATTCAAAAAGGAAAGGACAAACTTCGGGAGAAAAAAGAGCAGCTGAAAAAACTCGGCGAGATCGAGGAACAAGAGTAAATTCTTTTCTCTAAAATAATATAAAACCACATTGGGAATTTTTCTAATGTGGTTTTTTTATTGCTTCTATTTAATAGCTGGTAATTGTCATTTCGAACCGACATGACCGCCATAGCTGTCATGCTGAGACGCTCCTCGAGCGCCGCATTGAGCCTGTCGAAATGTAAACTTGGTTCGTATCGAGAGGAGTAGAAGCAGGAGTCGAGGGGAGTGAGCGTGAGAAATCTCATCAATCCAAGTGCATTCTCTATGCAATTCATGAGATTTCTCAATCGTCGCTTTGCTCCTCAT
>CAMYJF010000090.1 GCA_947258555.1 uncultured Eudoraea sp.
TGAGACCAATGGCCAGTGGGATAAGTCCCAAAACCGTGGTAATTGCCGTTAGGATCACCGGGCGAAGACGTGCTTTACCCCCTTTTACTATAAGTTCTGTGACCTGATCCCGATTTAATAAGGCGCTTTCATCAATTTTAAGATCTAACTTTTTACGGTCAATCAGGATCTGAATATAATCTAGTAAGACTACTCCATTGTTAACGACAATTCCAGCCAGGGAAATGATCCCCATCATAGTCATCATGATCACAAAAGGCCATCCCGTAATGATCAATCCGCCAAACACGCCAATAAAGCTTAGGAATATGGCTGTCATAATGATCAGCGGCTTAGAGATACCACTAAATTGAAATACCAATATGAGCATGATCAATCCAAGCCCGGTCAGAAAAGCCCCATTTAGGAATTCCTGCTGTTTGTTCTGCTCTTCTATTTGCCCGGTATAATCCACTTTCACGTCTGGAGGTAAACCAGGATAGTCTTCCATAGCTTTTCTAATGTCAGAAACAATAGCCCCTGCATCCGTAAAGCCAGGCTTTAATCCGGAATAAACGGTAACGACACGTCTGGTGTCTCTGTGTTTGATCGCACTAAACGAAGACGTATTTCTTTGTGCCGCCACGGCAGAGACAGGGATCTCTTTGATCTTTCCACTAGCCTGGTCTCTAAATATGATATTCTGATTAAATAACGCACTGGGATTGTACCTCAGATCTTCATTAAACCTCACATTGATGTCGTAATCTTCTCCATCTTTCTTATAAATTCCGGCTTTATCGCCAAAAATAGAACGTCTGAGTTGCATTCCTACCTGGCCCACAGATACTCCGAGCTCACCTGCTTTTTCTCTATCAACAACCACCTGCATACTCGGTTTGCTTTTGTTTACATCGATCTTTAATTCTTCAATTCCGGCAATGTTTTTGGTGTTGATGAAATTTCGCATGCGCTCGGCCGTATTGATCAGGGTGTCATAATTCAAGCCTTCCAATTCAATATTGATGGGATAGCCTGCCGGTGGTCCCACCGCATCTTTTTCTACCGAAATTGCCAGACCGGGATATATCCCCTTCAATCCATCCTGAATTTCCTTGCGCAATTGTTCAGTATCTTTTCCCTCCCTGAACTTAAATTCGCGCATTGAGATCGTCATTTTTCCACGATGGGGCATTTCGGCAGATGAGCCTCCTTCAGTAAAGGGATTTTCGGCACCTTTTCCCACCTGGGAAATACTGGTAGATACCAGGTAATTGTGATCTCCACTAACGTATCTGGAACCATCCGTTATGGCATAAACCCTGCGCTCAATATCTTGAGTGATCTCATTGGTTTTGTCAATATCGGTCCCCTGTGGATATTCTATATACACATAGATCTCATTGGGCGTATTGTCTGGAAAGAATTCGATTTTGGTGCGCTCACTGGCAACGGATACGCCAAAAGCCATAAATGCAGCGATCAGCATAAGGACTGTAACCCCAAAAAACCAGTAGACATTCCGTCCGCGTAAGGCAAAGCGTAAATTTCTCTCGTAGAACTGTTCCATTCTCGATAGGAAAACTTTCTGAAATTTAATAGTCAGTCCTTTGAGTCCGTATTTATACAACCAGAACAAACCGGCAATTACGATCATCAAGGAGCCAAGGCCTCTGACTTCACCCCCAACGAGCATGATAAATATTCCAAAGCCACCAAGGATTAGCGAGATTCGGATCAATTGCTTTCTGGTCAATCGTTTTTCGCCCACTTCCATGAATTTGGAAACGAGCATGGAGTTCATAAAAATGGCGACAAATAATGAGGAGCCCAGCACAACAGAAAGCGTGATTGGGAAGAAGATCATGAAATCCCCCATCATACCCGGCCACAATCCGAGTGGTATAAATGCAGCCACAGTTGTTACCGTTGAAATAATAATAGGCACGGCGATTTCTCCAATGCCTTTTTTAGCTGCTTCAATGCGCTTCATGCCCTCCTCATCCATAAGTCGGTATACATTTTCTACGACTACAACACCATTATCAACCAACATTCCAAGGCCCATGATGAGCCCGAATAAGATCATGGTATTTAAGGTGTATCCCAGGGCAGAGAGGATCATAAACGACATGAACATGGACATAGGGATCGCAAAACCAACAAATAAAGCATTCCTGAATCCCAGGAAAAACATGAGCACGGTCACCACCAGGATGATCCCAAAAATGATATTGTTTACCAGGTCGTCTACCTGGTTTAAGGTTCTGCTGGAAGAATCATTGGCAATAGTTACGGTCAGATCCTGGGGGAAATAGTTTTCCCGGGTATCTGCGATAATTTCCCTTATTTGATCAGCTGCACTTATGGCATTTTTACCGGCACGTTTTTTAATATCGAGCATGACCACACTGTTACCCCGATCCCTGGCATAAGTCGTCCTATCTTCTTCCTTAAAAAAGACTTCGGCAATGTCTTTTAAATATACCGGAGCATCATTTTCAGATTTTACAACGAAATTCCCCAATTCTGAAGGGTCTTCTATTTCTCCAAGAATTCGGATCGTTCTGCGTTGACCGCTGACTTTAAGATTTCCGGCAGACATAGTAGTATTGCCATTAGAAATGGCATCTAACACATCTTGAAAACTTACTTTGGCCGCCATCATTTTATAAATGTCGACAGCAATTTCAACCTCTTTTTCCTGAGCTCCTCTAATATCTACTTCCTTGATCTGGGGTAGGTCTTCTATTTCTTCTTCAAGGTATTCTGCAAATTCTTTAAGTCGGTCTACAGGGTAATCTCCGGTTATGTTTACGTTCATAATCGGAAAGGATTCAGAGAGGTTAAGATCAAAGACATTAGGCTCTACTTTGGCTCCGTTAAATATGGGCCAATCTTCCCCTGCTTTTTCACTGTCTACTTCATCCTTTACCCGTTGTTTGGCCACTTCCACACTCACATCCTCATCAAATTCAACGACGATCATCCCATAATCTTCCTGAGAAGTAGAAGTGATCTCTACCACATTGCTGAGGTTTTTAAGTTTGTCCTCTAAAGGATCTGTTAGAAGTCGTTCTATGTCCTCAGCTGTGTTGCCTGGATAAGGGGTACTGATGTAGATCTTGGTTTCTTTAACCTCGGGAAAATCCTCTCTTGGCATTGCGAAATAGGAAGATAATCCTACAAAAAGGAAGATCCCGATCAATACATAGATTATCGAAGGGTTGTCTATCGCCCATGAGGATAACCGGAACTCTTTATTGGCGTTTCTTTCTAATTTGCTCATAAGTCTACCCTTCAATAATGATTACTTCCTGACCATCGCGCACGGTACGTGCCCCTTCGATGATCACCTGATCGCCTTCTTCTAACCCGTTGAGAACTTCGATATAATCTCCCTGAGTTCTGCCGGTATTTATGATGTTTCTATATGTAATAATGGCATTGGAGTCTTCAGCTTTTTTCGTTATATAGACATATTGATCGCCCGTGGCATTTTCAGAAATAATACTTTGGGGGATGAGTATGGCGGCCTCATTTGAATAATCATTAATAGCCACCCTGGCTGTTAAATTGGGTTTGATTAAACCTTCTTTATTTGGGATCCCTACTTCGACGCTAAATGATCGATTTGTGGGGTTGATAAAATTCCCTGTTTGTCGCACCGTTGCATTCACACTGTCACCCAATACAGGGAAGTATACTTTGACCTCTTTCCCCGGAGTGATATCCCCCAGGTATTTCTCTGGCACATCAACTTCAACATACATATTATTCAGATTCACGATCCTGAATACCGGCTGGCCATTTTGCGGACTCACCACGGTTCCCTGATCCTGGAATATCTCATCTATAAATCCTGAAAAAGGGGCACGTAAGGTGGATTTACCTAGTTGACTCTGAGCCTGAGCCACTTGATTTTTGATGGCTTCGTAATTTGTTTTGGCCTGCAAGTACTGAATTTCGGACCCTATTTTTTGTTCCCACAATCTTTTTTGACGTTCATAGGTAGTTTTGGCCAATTCGGCCTGTGCTTTGAATTGATCAAGTTGACTGCCAGCACCCCCATCATCTATTAACCCAAGAAGCTTGCCTTTCTTTACGTACGTTCCTTCAGTGACATATACACGATAAAGCGTTCCCTGCATTTCAGGATAGATAAGCACATTCTGTTTCGTGTTCACATTGCCCTGTAATTCGAGGAAATGATT
>CAMYJF010000091.1 GCA_947258555.1 uncultured Eudoraea sp.
ACAAATGCCGTTATTCCTTTTTGATTAAGCCATTTGGCCACGTCTGTCCCTTCTTTTGCAATGCTGTGTGCATACAAACCACCTCCGGGGGCAATAATTACCGAAGTCCCATTGGCTAATTCTGGAGCTGGTTTAAAGATCTGCATCGTTGGCACGGAGACATTGGTTACCACCTGGGTTTCCCAAAGGGCAGAAAAGTATTCCTTTTCATCACCGATCCATTGGACGCCAGTTGCAGCCTCATGCGGCACTTTAATGATCTCCTGTGCACTTAGGCAAAGCGCAAAGAAGCAAAATATAAATAAGGTCAGATTATTCATAAGAGCGCTATTAGTCTTCCTCCCAAAAATAGTACATTTATTCCTCCTAAATAAGAACCAATCTTATGATTAACCAACCTAAGTTCCTCTGCAGTTTTCTTCTAGGTATTCTAATCTTTCTTCCAGGCCTGATACTGGGTCAGGATAGGCCTGTTACTGCGGCTAATGCCATTTCATCGCCACCTGTTATTGATGGGGAAGTGTTAAATGATGGAACTTGGTCTGAGATGGAAACCGTGGGTGAATTGCTGCAAACACGACCCAATTTTGGTCAGCCTGCTTCAGAAAAGACAGAGATACGCATTGCGTATACCAAGGAATTCTTTTATGTCTCAGTGGTATGTTACGACAGCAATCCGGATGGATTGGTTGTTTCGGATGCACGCCGCGATGCGAATCTTGATAATACAGATGCCTTCCTCTTTATCCTCGATACATATAAAGATGGACAGAATGGTTTTATTTTTGGGACGAATTCCCTCGGTGTTCAGTACGATGCCCAGGTAGATAATGAAGGCCAGGGAAATTTTAACCCAAACAGGCAACAGTCTGGAACCATTGGCGGATTTAATCTCAATTGGGATGCCTCCTGGGAAGTGGCAACCCAGGTGGGCGACTACGGCTGGAGCGCAGAGTTTGCAATTCCGGTCCGCACACTTCGATTCCAATCCGGAAAAGACTGGGGGATTAACTTCCGCAGGAATATCAGGAAATCTAACGAAGTGGCATATTGGTCACCGATCCCGATCGGGTTTACTATTAACCGACTCTCACTGGCAGGCTCGCTGACAGGACTGGATCTTCAAAGTCCGGGCAATTTGAAAGTGATCCCGTATATATTGGGACGGGCCGAAAAAGATTTTACTAACCCTGATTCTAAAACGGATTTTTCCGGGGATGCCGGAGCGGATCTCAAATTCAGCATTACGCCGAGTTTAACGCTCGACCTGACATACAATACCGATTTTGCCCAGGTAGAGGTGGATGACCAGCAGGTGAACCTGGACCGGTTTAATTTATTTTTTCCTGAAAAGCGACCTTTCTTTTTGGAAAATGCCGGACAGTTTACGGTCGGCAGCCCGGGAGAGGTAGACCTGTTTTTTAGTCGAAGGATCGGTATTGGCGATGGAGGCCGAATAGTTCCTATCATTGGCGGCGCCCGCTTGTCAGGTAAACTCAATAAGACCAATGTGGGTCTCTTGAGCATGTTTACCGATGATGTCGTAGAGGAGGGGATAGAGAAAAATAATTTCACAGTGGCCCGGGTGAACCATGAGTTTGGAGGACGTACAGCTATAGGTGCCGTTTTGGTGAACAAAGAAGACCTTCAATCAGACAATAGCTTTAACAGGACTTATGCCATAGACGGTAAATTAGGTTTGGGTAACAAGGCGCGCTTCTCAGGGTTTTACGCACAATCACGAGATCCTGAGAAAGCAGATGATGCGCATTCCTATAAACTGCAATACGACTACCAGTGGGATAACCTGGTCATGCGGGCTGCGTATACTGAGGTAGGAGAAGGCTTTAATCCGGAAGTAGGCTTCCTGTTGCGATCTGCGTATCGGAAACCGGAAGGCCTTATTCTATACCATCTTCGTCCTAAAAACCCAGATGCCAAAGTCCTGGAATACAGACCTCATATTTCCTATAGAGGCTACTGGAATTTTGAAGGTTTTCAGGAAACCGGATTTTTACATATTGACAATCATTGGGAATACAAAAGCGGGTTAGAATTTCATACAGGAATTAATATTACCAGGGAGGGTGTCGTAAATGCCTTTGATATTTCTGAAGGTGTGACGATAGCGCCGGGTACCTATGACCATGTAGAGGGACAGCTTATTTTCTTTACAAACAGGAGTAAGCCCTTATCTATTAGTACACGATCAGTCATTGGAGGTTCCTTTGGCGGCTCGCGATATCTGAACAGTGCTACGCTGCGTTACAGGCATGGGGATAAATTGAATACCGAAGTGGGCTATCAATACAATAAATTTGACCTGCCGGCCGGCACATTTTCTGCGAATATATTCAGAAGTGCTGTGGCCTATTCCTTTACACCGAACATGTATTTACAAGGTTTGATCCAGAATAATACCGTTGCTGATCTTTGGTCTGTGAATTTTCGGTTTGGTTGGTTGCAAAAGGCTAATGCGGGACTCTTTGTAGTCTTTAATGCCAACTGGCAGAATAATGATCCTTTTAATAATAGTATCATCATAAAGTATTCAAGGATGCTGGATCTGGTCCGATAGTATAGTAATTACCTCCAGACCTAAAATCAGGGTTGATATAGATCCGATACGCCTACTCCTTTAAATTCATTGAATTCCACTGGTTCCCGCTGTACGATTGCTTCCGGGATCTGTTCCAGTAATTCACCAAAATCGGTATCTGTCAACCCCGCTACATATTTGGCAAATTCATCTGCCCGTGCATTGGGTTCCATATAGCGGGCATACATTTTAGCGATGGATTTAAGCATGGGAAGATAAGGCTGTATGTCGGTTGTGGTAGAGGCGGCCTCACTGTCTATCCAGGCAATAGGCACCTTGGCGATCGAATCCTTTTCGGCCAATGCAGATCGAACCAGCAATTCAATATCAAAAGCAAATTTTGATTCGATCATATCATCGATGATATGAGGGACGATCGCAGCATCAAAAGCTTTAAATCCGCACTGGGTATCAATGATATGACCCAGCACAGGGATCATTTGCTTCCATATGTAAATAAACAATTTCCCCCGGTTATTCCTGCCAGCTTTTTTAATAACAACAGAGCCGGGTTCGCGCCGGGAACCGATGGCTACTTTTTTACCAGAATCTTGAATGGGTTCGATAAGCGCACCAACCTGGCCTAAATGGGTAGAAAGATCTGCATCTGTATAGATCACAATATGCCTACCTTCTTTGTTTCTATGAACGGCGTCCCACATGCCATAGACAATAGAGCCGCCCTTCTGACTTTGGCTGGTGTCTTCCAGGGATTTTGCCGGATCTAATCCTTGTTCAATCGCTTCTGCCAAGAAAAGTACACGTGCTTTTGACCGGAGGTTATTTTCTTCAATGATCTGTTTTGCGATCCCTCCACTGTTTTCAGGGCAGCCATCATCTACAATGATCAACTCCCATGATACGGAAGGGCTTTGCTCAAATAACCATTCCAGTTGCCCTACTTTCTTTCTTAGAAAATCCTCCCCATGAGGATGTTCGGATCGGGTGCGTATCCGGTTGTGCTCTTTGTAAACAGCAAATACAACACTGATGGTCAAGGGAGTATCTAGTGTGCGAACCCAGAGTTTAGACTTGGCCAACATCACAGCAAGCCGTAAGGCAAGTGTCCCCTTTTCTTCCTGATCTGAAAGGTAGGATTCAATAGTACTAATCTCAGACCGATCATCAATTAGGCTGACCAGCGTATTCGTCAGATCATATACGATATCGGCATGATCGTCTCGTGTCAGGTCGATCTCTTTTGGGCTCTTTGCCGTTAATTGGTGTATGAGTTGTTCGGTGGATTCGGATAAAGGTGGAGTCATAGTATTCTTTAAAGCATCAATGTTCTAAAAATAATAAAGAGTGCTAACGGTCTCGTATATGCCCTGGCGCTTTAAAGCACAGACCATTGCGAGATTAAGTTAATTAGAACTAATAT
>CAMYJF010000092.1 GCA_947258555.1 uncultured Eudoraea sp.
CAGACATTAGTAATATTCCTATCGATATCTTCATCCGTTGGATTGGGATTATTATTTAGTAAAGCAGCTGTGGCCATAATGAATCCAGGCTGACAATATCCGCATTGAGGAACGATCTCCTCGATCCAGGCTTGTTGCACAGGATGCGGGTCCTCAGGTTTTCCCAGACCCTCTATTGTCGTAATATGGGCATCCGCTGCAAATTTCACAGGATAGGAACAGGAACGTACGGCATTCCCATCGATAAGGAGTGTACAGGCCCCACAAGCAGCTTTCCCACAGCCAAATTTGGTCCCCTTCAGACCAATAGTATCGCGAAGGACCATTAATAGTGAATGATTGCCATCTGTAACATCCACTGTTATAGTCTCATTATTTAGTGTGAAATTCAGTTTCATGAATTGACCATTTCGGTTTAAAATTTAGACTTTACCAATAAATGTATTAGCTTTTTGGAAGTATATACTCCTTTAATAGAAGGAAAAAGCAATACTTGTAAGGTGCTTAAAAGTACCCATTTCCTTTTTACAATATCTGAAATAACTCACAGAAAATTCAGGACAAGAAATTAGTCAGTTTAAACTGACTTGTAACAATAGTTACCTTCAACATCATGGGATTCAGGATATGATTTTTATCAGTTAAATCATAAAGTAATCCCATTAACTTCGTACATCAATTGTATCAAAACCAAAAATTGAGAAGTCATGGAATCAGCTACGGTCGTACAAAACAGAGTTTACTTATTCGGTGGTGAGAAGACGGATGGAAACCGGGATATGAAGAATTTATTAGGCGGTAAAGGTGCCAATCTAGCCGAAATGAGTGCACTTGGTATTCCCGTTCCACCGGGAATGACCATCACTACAGAAGTGTGCAAGGAATATACCGAATTAGGAAAGGATAAAGTATACGAATTATTACGAGAAGAAATTGAACAGGGCGTGGCGCAACTTGAGAAGACCATGGGGAAAAAATTCGGGGACCCTAAAAATCCCCTTTTGCTTTCCGTACGCTCTGGGGCACGGGTATCTATGCCTGGCATGATGGATACTGTACTAAACCTTGGTTTAAATGAAAAAGTCCTGGAAGGATTGGTAGCCAAAACTAAAAATGAACGCTTTTCATGGGATTCATACAGGCGTTTTATTCAGATGTACAGCAATGTTGTCCTGGGGCTTAAGCCCAGGACAAAGGAAGATATTGATCCCTTTGAAGAGATCATTGAGCATTTAAAAGAGAAGCGAAACATAACTCAGGACACGGATTTCACTGTCCAGGACCTCAAGGACCTCGTCTATGATTTCAAAGATATTGTCCAAAAACGTACCGGGAAAAATTTTCCATCAGACCCATGGGAACAGCTATGGGGTTCCATATGGGCTGTATTTGATAGTTGGAATGGAGACAGAGCCGTCTATTATCGAAAAATGAATGACTACCCGGAAGATTGGGGGACGGCAGTGAATGTGCAAGCCATGGTCTTTGGAAATATGGGAGAAAATTCGGCAACAGGCGTATGCTTTACGAGAGATGCAGCCAGTGGTGAGGACAGATTTAACGGCGAATATCTTTTAAACGCACAGGGAGAAGATGTGGTTGCAGGCGTAAGGACACCGCTCGAGATCACTAAAACTGGTTCTCAACGATGGGCGCGACTTGCACAGGTCAGTGATGAGGAACGTGAGGAAACTTATCCTTCGTTAGAGGAATGTATGCCAAAAATGTATAAAGAACTTCATGTTTATCAACAACAACTTGAAGATCATTACCGGGATATGCAGGATATGGAATTCACCGTGCAGGAAGGTCGCCTCTGGATCCTGCAAACCCGGAATGGGAAGCGAACCGGAGCCGCCATGGTAAAAATCGCCATGGATATGAAAGATCAGGGTATTATTAGTGATAAAGAGGCATTGCTCCGTATGGAGCCTACCAAACTTGAAGAACTACTTCATCCTGTCTTTGACACTGAAGCACTTAAGAAAAGTGAAATCATTGCCCAGGGTTTACCTGCATCGCCCGGTGCAGCAACTGGTCAGATCGTCTTTTTTGCTGACGAGGCAGGTAAATTCAAAAACACCATCCTGGTGCGTATGGAAACATCTCCTGAAGATCTGGAAGGTATGAACAGAGCCAAAGGGATCTTAACTGCCAGGGGGGGAATGACCTCTCACGCAGCAGTTGTTGCCCGAGGCATGGGTAAATGTTGTATTGCAGGTGCTGGAGCCCTTAAGATCAATTACAAGGAACGAACACTTACAGTGGATCAAAGAGAATTCCATGAAGGAGATTGGATATCACTTAACGGCTATACAGGCAATGTGATCGAGGGAAAAGTAGCAACTATGCAACCCAAGCTCAGTGGTGAGTTCGCCGAATTGATGAAGGTATCTGATACGTATACACAAATGAATGTCCGCGCCAATGCCGACACGCCAAAAGAAGCAAGAATTGCGAGAAATTTTGGTGCAGTAGGCATCGGTCTGGCCCGCACAGAGCACATGTTCTTTGAAGTGGACAGGATCAATGCCATGCGCGAAATGATCCTGGCTAGTACTGTGAAGGGGCGAAAATTGGCCTTAAAAGAACTCTTGCCTATGCAACGCGCCGACTTTGAAGGTCTATTTGAAGCGATGGAAGGTCAGCCGGTCACGATCCGACTTCTGGATCCGCCGCTGCATGAATTTGTACCTCACCAGTTAGCCACACAGAAAGAACTGGCCGAAGATCTTCATATATCCCTCGCAGCCGTTAAAAGCAAAGTGGCCGAATTACACGAGTTTAACCCCATGTTGGGACATCGGGGTTGTCGCTTGAGTATCACGTATCCTGAAATAACGGAAACACAAACAAGGGCGATCATTGAGGCCGCATTGAATCTCAAGGAAAAAGGTAAGGTGACCAAGCCTGAGATCATGGTGCCGCTGGTTGGCACACTAAGTGAATTTAAAGAACAAGAGCGCGTCATCCGTCAAACCGCGGAAAAGGTATTTGAAGAGCGGGACGAGCGTGTTGATTATTTGGTTGGTACTATGATAGAAGTGCCCCGTGCAGCTATTACGGCCACTGAAATTGCGGAACATGCCGATTTCTTCTCGTTTGGTACGAATGACCTTACTCAAATGACCTATGGATATTCAAGAGATGATGCTGGTAAGTTCATCACGATCTATCTGGAGAAGGGAATATTAAAGCATGATCCTTTTGAAGTACTGGATCGGGATGGCGTTGGCTCCTTGATAAAAATGGCCACAAATAAAGGACGAAAGGTTAATGCCGACCTGAAAATAGGTATTTGCGGAGAACACGGAGCTGAGCCAAGTTCGGTTGCATTTTGCCATGAAGTAGGGATGAACTATGTAAGTTGTTCGGCCTATAGAGTGCCAATTGCGAGAGTGGCAGCAGCCCAGGCAGCTCTTATTCAGGGATAATAGCCAGGGATCTGCGATTGTCTGTATGTTCGTGGTATTGGTTTGTTATAATTGGGTATTTTTGGGGGCTAGTTGCACCAAAGTACCATGATACATTTTTTCCAAAAGAAACGATTTCTCGTTGACTATCTGGCTAATTTTGTGGATATGCACAATCATATTCTGCCAGGAATTGATGATGGTGCTGAAAATCCTGAGGAGGCCATAGTTCTCTTGAAAGGATTCGGCGAATTGGGCATTAACCGCTTTGTTGCTACGCCCCACATAATGAGCAACCTTTACCCTAATACCAGGGAAACAATTACGGCCGCCCAACGGGAATTGGAAAAAGCGCTATTGGAAGAAGGAATAAAAGATATTTCCATTGAGGCTGCTGCTGAGCATATGATCGATGATGATTTCATTGGTAAGATGA
>CAMYJF010000093.1 GCA_947258555.1 uncultured Eudoraea sp.
TGCCCCGGATAGGGTTGCATGCCAGGATGCTACGGCACAGATGGCCTTATTGCAATTCATGCACGCAGGGAAGCCAAAAGTGGCCGTGCCAACCACGGTACATTGTGATCACCTGATACAGGCCAAGGTGGGTGCTAAAGAAGATCTTGTACGAGCCAACAAAACAAGTAATGAAGTATTTGATTTCCTCGAATCAGTTTCGAACAAATACGGGATCGGTTTCTGGAAACCCGGAGCAGGGATCATTCACCAGGTAGTTCTTGAAAACTACGCTTTCCCCGGTGGGATGATGATTGGAACGGATTCGCATACAGTAAATGGAGGCGGACTCGGAATGGTGGCTATTGGTGTAGGAGGAGCAGATGCTGTAGATGTAATGGCTGGCATGGCATGGGAACTTAAATTCCCAAAATTAATCGGCGTAAAATTAAGCGGAACACTTTCAGGTTGGACGTCACCAAAGGATGTTATACTGAAAGTAGCGGATATCCTCACGGCAAAAGGCGGGACTGGAGCTATTATAGAATATTTTGGTGAAGGAGCAACATCTATGTCATGTACAGGAAAGGGGACCATTTGTAATATGGGGGCAGAAGTAGGAGCTACTACGTCCACTTTTGGATATGACGCTTCAATGGATCGTTATTTACGGGCTACAGACAGATCAGAAGTGGCCGATGCGGCGAACGCGGTCAAAGAGCATCTAACGGCAGATCCTGAAGTCTACGCTCATCCGGAGTCTTATTTTGATCAGGTAATCGAGATAGATCTTACAACACTGGAACCCCATCTAAATGGTCCGTTTACTCCGGACCTGTCGACACCTATTTCAAAAATGAGTGAAGTAGCAAGAAAGAACGACTGGCCATTGAACGTAGAGGTCGGTCTGATCGGATCTTGTACTAATTCATCCTATGAAGATATTTCAAGAGCGGCATCCCTGGCTAAGCAGGTCAAGGACAAAAATTTAAAAACACAGTCAAAGTTCACCATCACCCCGGGCTCAGAACAAGTTCGTTATACGATTGAGCGGGATGGGTTGATAGATACATTCAATGAAATTGGGGCAACAGTATTTGCTAATGCATGTGGCCCATGTATTGGGATGTGGGATCGCTACGGCGACAAAGCCGCGGATGGCCCTCGCAATACCATCGTTCATTCCTTTAACCGGAATTTTGCAAAACGAGCCGATGGCAATCCCAATACCTTAGCATTTGTCGGTTCCCCGGAACTGGTGACCGCCATTGCTATAGCAGGCCGACTCGATTTTAACCCGATTACAGACAGCTTAGTCAATGAAGATGGGCAAGAGGTGATGCTGGAAGAGCCCAGGGGATATGAATTACCGCCAGAAGGTTTCGATGTGGAGGATGCTGGATTTGTTGCACCCCCGGAGGATGGATCAGGTATAGAAGTGAAAGTAGATCCTGCTTCAGAGCGACTTCAATTGCTGGAGCCGTTCGATCCCATTAAGAATAAGGAATTGCAGGGCATGAAATTATTGATCAAAGCCTTTGGCAAGTGTACGACCGATCATATATCTATGGCCGGACCCTGGCTGCGGTATCGCGGACACTTGGACAATATTGCCAATAACACCCTCATTGGAGCAGTGAATGCTTTCAATAAAAAGACAAATTTTGTTAAGAATCAATTAAGTGGGGAGTACGGTGGAGTTCCTGATACCCAACGCGCGTATAAATTAAACGGGATTCGAACCTTGGTTGCCGGCGACCATAATTATGGAGAAGGCTCTTCAAGAGAGCATGCAGCCATGCAGCCCCGTCATTTGGGTGTTGCTGCTGTTATTGTAAAGTCCTTTGCTCGTATCCATGAAACTAATTTGAAGAAACAGGGGATGCTTGCATTGACCTTTGTCAATGAGAATGACTATGATCTCATCCAGGAAGATGATACCTTTAATTTTGTGGATATCGCAGATTTTGCGCCCGGTAAACCGTTGAGTATAGAAGTTTTGCATGCTGATGGCAGTAAGGATATCATAATGGCCAATCATACATACAATGCTTCTCAAATAGAATGGTTCAGGGAAGGATCAGCATTGAATGTGATCAAGCAAGAGAGCGCTTCTTAAAAACTTTGATACAAATACCTTGAAAAACTCCTGAAAGTATCAGGAGTTTTTTAGTTTTGATCAATTTCGTTCCGAATGAAGATAAAAAAGAAAACCGTGCTTAACATTTTGTTGTTCGCTTTTATCTTATCCTTCTTTCTAACTCCACTAGGTTATCACAGCAAAGTTTTTCTCAACCAACTTTTTGCCGGAAATCCAACCATAATTGCTCAGGACAACCGTATACAGATTCCGGACTATCAGTGGACATTAAAAGATCCACAATGGGAGTTCTTTAGTTTTGAAAAGTCGAAAGGAAAAGTGGTTTTTATTAATTTCTGGGCTTCATGGCGTCTGCCTCGGGTAGATTTTTATATCATCTCAGATGAAGAACGGCCTCCCGTTCAGGCATTCATGGAGGAAAAAAAGTTTGACTTTCCAGTGACGTATTTGATCATTGGGGAACGTTCTCCATTTCAAGTTTTAACGGCTCCTGGGACATATGTGATCGATAAGCAAGGAAATATTGTGATTCAGGAAGAAGGCATCGCAGATTGGGACACTAGCAAGATCCACGAACTGCTCGACAGTTTATTGGCGGCAGAATAGATTATTTTCGAAAATATTTCCACGGCACAACCAGCATTCCAAAACACTCTCCATCCCCTTTTCCTAAATGTTTATGGTGGATCTTATGTGCACGCCTGACACCTCTTGCATACCTGTTATTGGCATTGCGAAACATTTTGAAGCGCTGGTGAATGAAAATATCATGAACGGTAAAATAAGCGATCCCATAGGCTAAGATCCCAAAGCCCAACGGCCAGCCATACCAGAATTCCGTATTTGCTCCGAGGTAGAAAAGTACCATGCTCACTACGGCATAGAACAGAAAGAAGGCATCGTTACGCTCAAACCAACTGTCGTGATCTTTCTTGTGGTGGTCCTTGTGCAAGCTCCACAAAAATCCATGCATGATAAATTTATGGGTAAACCACGCCATAAATTCCATGAACCAAAAAGTTCCAAAAAAGATAAGTAACCAAATGGCAATATTCATGTTAAACCCTATTTAGCTTACAAGTTACATAGGATTTTGCAAGCAATCCAATTTTTTGATAATCAGGAACGCGAATTCGTTTCTTTTTAATTTCCCTCGATGGGGTATTTCTTAGTTTCTTCAATAATTTCCTATAATAGGTATATGCTGTAAAGACGCCGAATTTTGCTTTGTTAGGCAACTTCATAATGCCCTGGTAGCCTTGTTTAAAATCTTCTTCGATCTCCTGGACAATTTTGTTTTTTGATCCTTCATCCAATTCATTCAGATCGGTATTTGGAAAATACGTCCGGTTCAGATCGTCGTGATCTGCTTTCAGATCTCGTAAAAAATTCACCTTTTGAAAGGCAGATCCCAAGGCCATGGCAGAATCTTTCAACGCTTCGTATGCCTCATCATTCCCATCGACAAAGACACGTAAGCACATGAGTCCTACCACATCGGCCGAGCCATAGATATACTCCTTGTATTCTTCAACGCTTGCATATTTTTTTTTGGTCAGGTCCATACGCATGCTCTTCATAAAAGCCTCCACAAGATCGCGCTGTATACCATAATTGTGATAGGTATGCTGGAAGGCGTTTAAAATGGGATTTAGACTGATCTTATCTTGTAATGCGGAATACAGATCTTTTTCGAACCTTTCAAATAAGTGCTGCTTGTCATAATCGTGAAAAGTATCTACGATCTCATCGGCGAACCGAACAAAACCATAGATATTATAGATATCTCTTCGTATAGAAGAGTCTAGCATTTTTGTCGCCATAGAAAAGGATGTGCTGTAAGAAGTAGTTACCATCTTACTACAGGCATAGGAAACATTGTCAAATATCGCTTTCATAAATGTATCAACTAGCTTTTACGATCAATTCTGCAGCTAATTTCCCAGAGATCAACGAGGGCGGAACACCGGGTCCGGGAACCGTTAACTGCCCTGTAAAATAAAGATTTTTCACTTTTTTACTACGCAATCCAGGGCGCATAAATGCTGTTTGTGTCAGGATATTGGCCATGCCATATGCATTGCCTTTATAGGAATTGTATTCCGAAACAAAATCCTTAACACAGAAAGATTCTTTAAATATAATATTATTCTGAACCGAACTACCCAGGTGCTTTTCAAAACGAGTCATCATACGCTGGAAATACGCCTCCCTCAGCTCCGGTGTATCTTCGAGGTCTGGTGCAATAGGTATTAGGAACAAACCGGCTTCACAGCCTTCAGGAGCCATAGAACTATCTGTTTTAGAGGGAAAACTAGCATAAAACAGGGGTTTGTCAGGCCATTTGGGTTCATCATATATGGCACGGGCATGGGCTTCAAAATCGGTATCAAAGAAGAGGCTATGATGTTCCATGCCGGTCAACCTGGTATTAAACCCGACATAGAATAGCAGGGTAGAAGGGGCAAACGTTTTCTTGTCCCAATAGCCTTCAGAATACTGTCGGTACGAAGACTCTAGTAAGGTTTCTGTATGGTGATAGTCTGCACCACTAAGTGTATAGTCCGCCGTTTTTCTCTCTCCATTTACTTTAATGTATTCGGCCTTCCCATCCGTAACAGCGATCTCTTGTACAGGGCTATTACAGTGAATTCGGACACCCAGTTCTTCGGCTAATCTTTTCATGCCGAGAATAACCTCATACATGCCCCCTTTTGGGTGCCAGGTTCCAAGTCCAAAATCGGCATAATTCATAAAACTGTAAAAGGCAGGTGTATTAGAAGGTTTGGCTCCCAGGAATAATACAGGAAACTCGAGGGTAGCGATTAATTTGGGATTTTTGAAGGAGCGTCTCACTTCTTTCTTTATGGTAGAGAAGAATTGATTCACCCGGACAGCGGTTTCAGGAGTGATCAATTCCAATGGGGAAAGACCCGGGCGATATACAATTTTATTAATAGCAATATTATAATTTCTTTGGGCCTTGGCGATGAATTTTCGCAATAGTCGGGAACTTCCAGGCTCTATGCGATCAAATTCAGTGCAGATCTTCTCCATGGAATCCCCGATGGTGATCGTATCATCTGCAAAGAAAATTTTGTAGGCCGGATCCAGCTTGTCTAAGTGATAATAGTCGGACGGCAATTTCTGGAAATCCGCAAAAAACTTTTCAAAAATATCGGGCATCCAATACCAGCTCGGTCCCATATCAAATGTAAAGCCCTCTTTTGATAGTCGGCGTGCACGTCCGCCCACGGTTGCATTCTTTTCATAGATATCGACAGAATAGCCGGCATTAGCCAGGTAACAGGCTGCCGAAAGGGAAGCAAATCCCGAGCCAATGATCTGAATGCTTTTACTCATGTGGGGGATTTATAATTTTTGGATTGCGTCGTGTATGGAGGGAAATGTATGGATCGTGGATCCTTTCATCTCAGATGTGATGAACTCTGTTTGTCTCCCGAGGATCCAGAATTGGGAGGTTCCATTCAGATTTAGTTTTTTGGTGAATTCACGCATATATTTCTTGATCTTATCGGCGCTGGGAGCAACAGTAAAATAGGACAAGAAAACTACATTCGAGAAGTTATGCTGGATATCACTCAGGAAATCTACAGGCATTGATTGTCCCAGGAAAATGGTCTTGTAACCTCTTAATATGAGCTCATAATTGATAAATAGCAAACCAATTTCATGGATCTCATTTTCTGGGAGAAAGAGTACAAAAGTCTTATCTCTGTTTGTAGGCTCCATAGCCTGAATCTTTTCAGTACTGGTATAGATCTTTTGTTTGATAAGGTTCGTTATGAAATGTTCATGGGCCGGACCGATCGTATTTGTCTGCCATAAGAGCCCTAACTCCTCCAGGAGTGGAATAAAAACTTCCCAAAATATCTCACGAAAAGATCGCTCTGCCAAAAGCCCATTGTACGTTTTTTGAAACAAGGCCTGATCGAAATCCATCATGGCCAATTTAAAGA
>CAMYJF010000094.1 GCA_947258555.1 uncultured Eudoraea sp.
TTTTAATCTGTTCCGAATCCACAAAGCCATCCATGAAACAAAACCCGACGCGGTTCTTTTTAACCTTCAATTCTTAAAATTTGGAGACAGGAAAATCCCTGCAGCCCTGGGTTTGTTAGCCCCTTTCTTTTGTAAGTTAAAGGGAATTCCAACCATTTCACTTGTACATAATATCCTGGAACAGGTAGACCTCGAAAATGCAGGGATCACACAAAATAAAGTGCTTCAAAAAGTATATAATTTCATTGGGAGTATGCTTACCCGTTTTGTTTTGGCTTCAGACATTGTGGCTGTCACAATCAGTAAATATGTGACCATTCTGGAAAAGAAATACAAGGCACGAAATATTGCACTAATTCCTCATGGTTCTTTTGAAACACCTCCGGAACCAAATTACTCCTTGCCTAAAGGTCCAAAACAAGTTATGGCATTTGGAAAATTTGGAACATACAAACGAGTGGAAATCCTGATAGAAGCAGTTGAAATGATCCGAAAACGTACTCAGGAAGACATAGAAGTTGTAATCGCGGGTACAGACAGTCCCAATACCCCCGGCTATCTTGCCGAGATGGCGGTAAAATACGCCCATGTAACTAATCTTAGGTTTACCGGGTATGTAGCGGAAGAAGATGTGCCTGTGATATTTGGTGAAAGTGCTGTAGTAGTCTTTCCCTATACTTCTACAACCGGTAGCTCAGGAGTCTTACATCAGGCCGGAAGTTACGGGAAGGCTGTAGCATTGCCAGACCTTGGAGATCTTGGAATACTGGTAAGAGAAGAAGGATATACCGGTGAATTTTTTGAGCCAAACAACGTAGGCTCCCTGGCAGATGCCATAGAAAATATTCTGGTTAACGACGGCCACAGGATAGCTTTGGGTAAAAAGAATTACAAAGCTGCCTGTTCCTTACCCATGTCGACAATTACTCAAATGTACACTGATTACTTCAAAGCTATTAAATACAAAAAACTGCCAACTATTTCCCCCATCCTGACTAAAGATGTTGAGAACATGGTGAATGTAGATTAAGACTTTTTTTGGTCAGGTTAAGTAGAAGGGAGTATTATTCATTGAATAATGCTCCTTTCATTTTACAGGAGTTTGATCAAGGACCTTAAAAGATGGTTTTTCAAGTCCTTCGACGGTAACACATCCATAATATTTTTGCGGTTGTCGTCTCCAGGGGTATCGCCCGACAACTTCTTTTGGTACTTCCTTAAAATCATAGAGGGTCCAGAACATAAAGGGTATTTCTTGTTTTTTCAATAGGCTAATCATTTCAATATAATATTCCTTTTGCTCTTGCTTTGAGCCCGAAAAGGCATTCCAAAAACCGCTGTAAGAAGTAATTCCAAATTCACTTAAAAGGACAGGAGTGTTTCCCGCCTTTTCCTTCAAGGATAGATAGACTTTTTCAAATTGATTGGGTTTATCGTAATAATGAAAGGAAATAAAATGGACCTTATCTGCAAGAAGTTCTGCTGCCTGTGGAGAAGACCATCCAATAGTCACCGGATGTTCCCTGTCCCATTTTGATACTTGAAAGATCATTTCTTCCAGCCAGGCAAGTACCTTATTTTTCCCTCTGGAATCGAAATCCAGATCGGGCTCATTCTTGATATCCCACCCCAGAAGGGCCGGATGATCTTTCAGCAGTTTCACCAGTGTATTGGCGTGGCGGTGAGTCGCTGTCCAATCCGTCAGGTCATAATTTCCATAAAAATCGAATAAGGTCACCAATACCTTAAGATCATTGCTGGCCGCTATATCCAATACTTTCATTAGTTTCGACTGCTTGTCTTCAGATACTTTACCTTTCCCAAAAGCCTCATACGGAATAAAAATTCGTATAGTATTTAGGCCCATTCCCCGAATCCTTGCCAAATCTTCTTTTATGATCTCCTCACTAAATCCCGAACCGAAGGTATCCCAGGGTGTTTGGGCAGGGTAATAATTTACCCCTTTGATGCTTTTAATCTGAAGAGTACCCATGTCAGGAACATTTGCCTGGGGTATTGACGGATGGCTACCCTCAACAAGGTGCCTTATGCGCCAAAAACCATCTTCCAGGAGCATCATGACCTGGTACGATTTGACTTCCCTGATGGCATGAAGCATTTCCCCGTCCTGCCATACTTCACGGTAACTTTCAACATTATTATCTGAAAAAACTACAAGTGTGCCATCATCACTGTAGAACTCTAGTATGGGATGATGTGCAAGAGTGGTTTCTTTTAATGTTATTCCTTTGGCCTTGTTAAGTTCGAGCACCCGGCTAAGTTTACTGCGGAGGCTATCAGTATAATAATCATCAAGCCCATAGGGATTATTACCGGCAGTTGCCACAGAACGCACATACCAGGAACGAAGGTAATCCCTTTCAATATCGCGCAGCGTTTGTTTTTCCATTGGCCTGCCCTGGTTCTCCAGGATGTCCCATTCAATTTCCGGTTGATAAGAATTGTCAACCTCTATTCCTGTATGCAGGATGGAGGCCTTATCGGCCCCGGAATTCCAAAATACCCATGCCTCGGCCAATCCCCAAAGGATAACAGCATTGAGCCCTACAAAAGAGAGGATCAAAAGGGAGCGGTATATGTTTTTATTCCAACTGGTCATCCGTAAGTTCTATTAGCTCATTATGAATTGTTCCACCAATGTCTATCTGAAGCCTATATATCCCCGGGCTCGTATGTTCCAATGGAAGCGCTATTGTACAAAAGCCATTTACAAGAACTCCGCCAATTGTATCCACCCTATTCTCATTGCTATTGAACATCTCAATATGCACCGGCATACCATCGGGCTGTTGTTGGGCCAAATAACCAACTACAGGTCCGATTTGAAGCTTGTTAGTTTCTTTCAGGAATTCAACCTCATAAGCGGTTACCGCAGCTTCAAAATCCACCGCTATCCGGGGACTATTTGCAGCACCCAGAACAAAGCCCTGTACCTTCCAGTTCGCAGCCCGATCGGGATGTAGCATAAAAGCCCTGGCAACCCCGTTAATGGTATTCCCCTGTGTTTTTAATTTCACCCCTTCGGAAGTTGTGACAATAAAAATAACTGTGGTTCCATCACTAATGATATTGTCATAGCGATCGCGTATGACTGATGTAGAAAAGGTAATGATCTGATTTCCATCGGCATACGAATGGCTCCTTTCATAGGTAATTGTAAATGGGGTTGCTTGTGACGGATGAACATCTACGGCCAATTCCCTGGAAGTAATTCCCTGAGATGAGGTGTTGATGAACAAACGTGAAGCCTTTTCACGTGAGTTAATTCTTTGCCATCCAATTAAATGATCTGTTGTTATTTTAAACGACTCATTGGTGTCCATAAATTGCGTATTAACATTCAATTCCGTTCCTTCAACTACAGGGTTGTCATGTAGATCCGTTGGCACGGCTACCAACATGGTATAATCTGTAGGGCCGGCATAGATATTACGCGGACCTATATAGGTCTCCATTTGTATTCTTGCCTCAGCATTCAAAATTTCGATCTTGCCCTGGTCCAAAACTTTTTTGCTATGTATTAGAGACCAATGACATATACCCGATTTCCTGGTAAATTCTGAAGGAAAAGGATAGGACACCTTCCCCTCGGAACGGATGCCATTGACCACAGTTGTTCCCAATGCATTGCTTACCATTAATA
>CAMYJF010000095.1 GCA_947258555.1 uncultured Eudoraea sp.
CCCTTGACCAAGTAGCAAGGATGGCGTGGCATTGGGTTGGTTTTCTTGGCCGAAAGCGAATGCTGTACCTAGCATCAATGAGAATGACAGAGTAATGTAGTGGAAACGTAGCTTAAGTAGTGTATTCATGATGTAAAAATTTAATAACAAGTTCGAGTTGAAAATTTAGGTTAATTGTGGCTAACGTGTTACGTGTATGATTTGTAGTGTTGAGGAACTAAGTTAGCAAAAAGGGTCGAAGATTGCGGGAATTCGGCAGAATTCCCCGAACCATCATTAAACACTATGAATTATACACGTTGTTGTGGCACGTTCTTTTCTTTTCTTTTCAGAATTTGACTGGTAGATTTTAAATCGTATCCTTCATATACTTTATTATATTGGTATCGGTATAGATTTTCTGAACTACTTCAGTATACATCTTTGTGAATTTCTCATTTTTAATAAGATCACCAAAAAGAGATTCTAGTCTTATAAAGGCTAAAGGGTCGGTTGTGGTTTGTGCGGCTGCTTGATGAAGTTCGGTGCTCATGACATCTATAATTTCGATTGGATGTCCATGTCTATCCATTCCTTTATCACTATAATAACACCAAGCGGCAATAACCAATGTTGCATATTTGATACTGCCACCAGTTGCTAAATTATCATGTATTGTTGCAATTAAAAATTTAGGTAATTTGGCGGAGCTTTCCGAACAAATACGACTGACACTGTCTTTGATATTAGGATTGGCAAAACGCTCTAATAGACTGTCTTTATATTCCTCCAGGTCAATGCCTTCAATGTTTCCTAAAATGGGTGTCGCTTCTTGGTCTAGGAAGGTCCGCAAATAGGAAGAGAATACTTCATCTTCTATGCAGGCATTAATGGTGGGGTGACCGTGAAGGGTTCCTAAAAGCCCCAAGACCGAATGCCCCGCATTTAACAACCGCAGTTTCATTTTTTCATAAGGCCCAACATCGGGTACGAATTGTACGCCTACTTTTTCAAAGGCGGGTCTTCCGTTGGAGAATTTATCTTCTACCACCCATTGTATAAAAGGCTCGCAGGTAACAGGCCAGGCATCAGCTACGCCATAGTTTTGTGCAAGGGAATCCATATCCGCTGGAGTGGTTACTGGCGTAATACGGTCAACCATACTATTGGGGAAGCAGACTTCTTGGGCTATCCATATTGCCAGGTCTGCATCTTGTGCTTCGACAAAGGCGAGCATCATCCTACGCGTCATATCCCCATTATGTTCGATATTGTCGCAAGACAAAATAGTAAAGGCAGGCAATCCTGCATCGCGACGTCTTTTTAGGGCTGCGGTCAAAAAGCCATAAACGGTTTTCGGGTCATTAGGGTTTTGTAGTTCGTGTTGAATGTCCGGATTGTCAAAATTGAATTCCCCTTTGGTGGGATTGAAATTATAACCTCCCTCGGTAATCGTTAGTGATACAATTCGTGTATCAGCATCAGCCATACGGGCGATTACGGATTCGGGGTTCGTGATTCCCATTTTAAAATCAACTATCGACCCGATGACTTCAGGTTCGATTTTTCCGTCGGGGTGTTTGACGATCAGGGTGTAGAGTTGGTCTTGTTTTTTGAAAACATCGTGTAGTTTGCTGTCCGCTTCACGTAAACCGATTCCACAGATTCCCCATTCTTGGGCATATCCCTCCTTATTTAATAGGTGTAAATAGTAGGCTTGATGTGCGCGATGAAACCCGCCTACGCCGATATGTACGATTCCTGTTTTATCCGAAGCACGAGAATAGTTCGGCACGGGAATATGGATTCCCACTTCCTGTAGATTAGCTTGGTTGAGTTGTATTGGTTTTTCCATGCTTATGCTGCTGTATTCGATTTCCCGCGTTTGAGCGCCCAATAAGCGACTACGAAATAAATGATGGTACTAATGAATGCGTTAGTGTAGAAGAGTTCTCTATTTGCGATATAATCCGTTTCCGATGCACTTCCGAATAGCACATTACAAGCCAAAACCAAGGTAGCGACCAATGCCGCAATCGCTACAAATTTCAATCCTTTAGAAAACAGCGAAAGATCTTTAGAAATAACAGGCTCCTCTTTCGCTTGCTGTTCTTGAAAGCGTTCAATCGTTTCATTTCGAACTTCCTCATCTTTTGCTTCCTTCGCATAGGTCTCTTTTGCTCCATACTTAGACGCAAGTAACGTGTACACCGCGATGGTAAAAAACCAAGTTGGGATAAACAGGTAATAGAAAGAAATCACATCCAAAGCATTCAGTCCAAAACCGAAGACCAATCCCAAGCCCCAAGAAGCAACGGCAGGCATACTAAAAGTCAGCTTGCGGTACGAAGACCAGTAGCGCGTATAGCCAATTCTAGGGAAAATTTGATGCTCTGTAAACACAATTGCCCCCACAGGAACGACAAGCAGCCCAGCATAGGTCAGTAACGGCAGTATTTGTGAAAACACAAAAGGGAAACAGGCAATGCCAACCGTGACCAAACCGACTACAATCGTTGTTAGCTTTCGGGAATGATTAAAGAAAATGGCTTGTGCGGCTAATCCTGCTCTATATAAATTGGTAATTGCAGTCGTCCAACCCGCCACAATTACAATAACAAACCCTGACCAACCAAGGGCATAATAGGCCACATCTCCCGGGTCGAGTTCTACGATGGACTTTCCTAAAATGACAGCGGCGCCAGCACCCATGATTCCCGCAGCGATCCACGCGACATAGTGCCCGAACATCATGCCGGTACTGGTGGCATATCCGTAGTTTTTCTTTTTTGCAAAACGGAGGAGGGCCATATCAATCAATCCGAAATGGGTGATAGTATTAGCAGCCCAACCAAAGCCGATGACTTCGACCAATCCGATTCCCGGAGCTCCCTCGCTGTTGATGCCTGTCCATATGGACTGGTCGCCAAGGGTCATAATATCGGCCCATCCTGCCGGCAATGTTTTGTCCAATACGTCTAAAGACAAAGCGGGGAGGAGCACCATAGCGCCACTTGTAAACATCACAAAAAGCCAAGGAGCACAGATGCCGGAAAATTCAGAAACGGCATTAAATCCATAGAGCGCAATGGAAACCACAACAATGCCCACAGTGAGTACGATCAAAATAAACCAGACATTGGTAGGGTACCAATTGAGTTGCGCGGGAATATCAAAAGCAAAACGAACCGCCGTCGAAGAGACCGTTATCATCGCCGCGGAAATAACCGAAAAGATGATGACATTGGCCCAGTTGTACAACTTGGTCAT
>CAMYJF010000096.1 GCA_947258555.1 uncultured Eudoraea sp.
AGGTGCTGAACTTCCGTTTTGGGTCGACTCCGGTCACCTGACTAAATTACTCAGGTATTCTCCCTGGAACTTCCTACTACGGCCAACAAGAGACCTTCCCGGTTACAGGCCTGATCGGCAATTTCATACACTTTCCGGCCATTCACGCGATTTACATGCCGCGTGATTTGCAAGTCTTTTTAGGGCAAACGATATCTAAACAAGCCATGGAATTGATCAAGGTCATAATAATAAAATGAACTAAAATTGTTATATGAGCCTGACTTTCAGGCATTACTTATTGCAGTTAACAATATGAAATTCTAGATGAAAATCACACCGCCCAAACTTTTGTTGCAATTCATATCGATAATTCTTGCTATCGCAATTAGCGGATGCTCCGTCATTTCCCATAAAGGTATTCAATCTGTTGCGATAGCGCCTGATGACCAATCATTTGCCTTCAGCTACCGCAAAGGAAATGAAAGTTTAGTAGCAGTCAATAAAATTGATGAAAATATTTCGACAATCGTACTTAGATCCCAAGATGGCATTGAATATGAAAGGCCAACCTTTTCAGACAATGGCCAAGAACTGTATTTTATCAGCAGAAAAAAACACGATCGGAGTGATTTGTATGTTGTTAACACTGATGGTTCAGGTTTAAGGAAAATAACGCATGGTCAGGAAGGCGCTAGAAATATCCAGAATTTTTCCTTGTCTGAAGGTGGCGCAACCATTTATTACATCAATTCTGGGATTTACGGGCATTATTCTCCGATTGCGGCGTCGCATCCTCATAATATGGATTTTTATTCCATACATAGCGATGGGACAAGTTTGGAGAGGTTAAGTTACAGAAACAGTTATGATCTTTCTGGTGTGTCGATATCTCCGTCCGGTGAACATATATATTCACGAGAGGAAATCCTGAGTTTGAAAGAACCGCGTCACTTCACTCCTTTTCAAATCCCGCCATTTCTGGTTTTTACTTCTCAGTATCCACTTTCAAAATTTACACGTACTGGAAATGTTGTACTTTCATGCAGTAAGGCAGAAAAAATAAAGCCAGGTTATAGCTCACGCGAAGAGATTCCATTGGGTAAGGGTTTGGCAGTTTACGGCGGGGGACTATTTTTGATCAATATTAATAACGGTACCGTGAATGAAATAATTCATTTACCTTCTCACCTCGACAGTCCGGCTCTTTTCCACAATCAGGAGCGAGTACTATTTATCAGGCATGACGATGTCTATGGCGGTAAAACAGGGAGAGAATTATGGAGCGTAAACTTAGATGGCTCAGACTTACACAAGATAGATTTGGTATTTCCAGAACAGATTAATTGAAAACAGCGTATAGGAAGCGTAACCCACGCGTCTCGAGAGAATCCAGCCGAAAATGGCTGTCGCGTGCACCTTCTAACAGTTGCATCAGTGATTCTTACGCGCTTCCCGCTAATTGCCCGTCCTCAATCCGTTATCATCCTGCTAATGTCAGCTTTCACCGCAATCTCGGACATAAAGATCAAGATGCTGTACTTCTTATTTGGGTCGACTCCGGAAGTACAGCCGGTTCTCCCCCTGGAAGCAGTTTCTATGTCGTATTCCGACCAACTCCTGACCCACACGGACGCCCATCGAACGGCAGGGTTGCCGCAGATGCAGACATACTTGCCAGGTAACCAGCGCTTTCCAGAACAGTTTGGAAAAATAGGTATACTGTCCCGGAATTGCTGAATTTAAAGGCACAAGTGCTCCAGCTTCTGTCGCTCGTGGCGCGCGGCCGCCATCCCTGCATGCAGCGAAAAAGACAGCCACTTTTGCCACCCGGGCGCTGGACGCTTCCAGGCTGCCCGCCGGCGGCAGGCTCTGCAGGCAACAGGCCTTGCGGCCATGCTGTGACCCCACGGCTGCTAAAAATCCAGATGGTTCGGTTGCTGTCGTGATCCTGAATCAAGATTCCGAAGCCAAAAACATATCCCTAAATCTAGGTGAAAAATCCGCTACAATAACCATTAACGGACAGGCCATTCAAACAATAATTTTAAACATGTAACCATGTCAGATTACAAAACAGCGGCGCAGGCGGGTCGGGTCACCTCGTGAATAATTTACTGCCCGGGGCTTTGGCTGTTTTTATGTTTTTCCTCCTCACAGCCTATGGTATGGATCCCTTTTTGGCAGGATTACTCGGTGGTTTACCAAGATTAGTCGATGCCCTGTCTGACCCCATTATGGGTTATCTATCAGACAACACGAATACTCGCTGGGGAAGACGAAGGCCATATATTTTTATTGGTGCCATCCTTACCGGTCTCCTGTTTATTTTACTCTGGCAGATGGATGAGAATAATTCGCAGGACTATAACTTCTGGTATTTCCTCATAATATCCTCGGTGTTTATTCTTGCCAACACTACTTTTTCAACACCGCTTATTGGACTCGGGTATGAAATGACCTCAGATTACAATGAACGGACAAGACTTATGGGATTGGCCAATGTTGTAGGTCAGGTGGCCTGGATGGTTGTACCCTGGTTTTGGGTTTTAATCGCAGATGAAAACTTGTTTGCAACCCAGGCTGAAGGGGTTAGAACACTCTCCATCATGGTTGGTGTCATAGCGATTGTCTTCGGTATCTTACCGGCCATTTTTTGTAAAGGCATTGATTCCAGCAAAATCGAAAATCGCCAGGAAATATCATTTAAAAACCTGGTAGCTATCTTTGCAAATTTATTCAAAGGTATGTTTGAGGTATTCAGGCATAAACCTTTCTTAAGGTTGTGTGGTGCTACTTTTCTGGTTTTCAATGGATTTCAAATAGTGGCATCTTTCAGTTTTTTCATTATTTTATTCTATTTGTTTAATGGCGATTATGCCGCTGCGGGAACCTGGCCAGCCTGGTTTTCTACCATTCTTGCAGTTATTACAGCGTTCTTGGTGATCCCACTGGTAGCATGGATGGCAAGCAAATGGGGAAAAAGAACTGCATTTATCATTTCTACCTCAATTTCAATAGTTGGGTACGGTTTGAAATGGTGGGGCTTCAATCCGGAAAATCCTTTCCTTATGTTTCTCCCACTTCCATTGATGGCTTTTGGAATGGGTAGTTTGTTCACCTTGATGATGAGTATGACAGCCGACATCTGTGATTTGGACGAATTAGAGAATGGGATGCCACGTAAAGAAGGCACGTTTGGTGCCATATATTGGTGGACCGTAAAATTAGGGCAGGCTTTGGCATTGATTGTTGGAGGGGCAGTACTTAGTTGGGTAGGATTTGATGGTAATGCCGCTACTCAATCAGCAGAAACCCTAACTCAATTACGAATAGCAGATATCGTAATTCCGGCTATTACAGCAGCTTTAGCGATTCTGGTCATGTGGAATTACGACTTGACTGAAGAAAAGGCAAGAGAAATAAAAGCAGAGTTGGAAGAAAGACGAGGCGCTTTGTAATTTAATCACACTAAAAAGTTAAAAAATGTCAGCAAACTTATTAATCATATTAGTGGGGATTGTCCTCATAGGCGTGTCAGTTCTCAGCAGTCTTGGTAAAAAAGATTCTGGCACACAGCTCATTAATCCAAAGGTGGGTATACCACTGGGGGTTCTTGGCGTATTGATGATTATTTACGGCAGCTATACATCAGATGTGGCGTATGTAAGTAGTCAGATGGAACAAATTACCAGGGGAAAGAAAGTAGAGATTGAAGGCCCTGTTACTTCCGTTAAAGTGATTTCACCTGTTGAAGCAGACTCTGTCGATTGCAGAATTCTATCCATGGGCGTATATCCAGAAGGTCATGAGAAAGATATCTGGGTAGTGCTAAAGCCTTCAGATGAAAAATATTATCCGCAATCAGACCATACCAATACATCTTATAAAAGAGATGGAGAATGGCAGGTAGTTACCCGTTTTGGTGGAGATTTAGAAGAAAAATATGAGCTAATTGTCTATGAAACTGATGCTTCAGCTTCACAGTTTTTTAGTACAACCATTCTCGATTGGAAGAATAAGGAGTCTTATCCCGGACTTGAAGAAACTGATATGCCTGCCGGAGCAACGGAAGTTGACAGAATAAACGTGTATTTACGAAAAAATTGTAGGGGAGTCCACTAATCCATACGATTATATGAAAACAAAGTACACAATTACGACTCTAGAATGAATAGGACCTCAACTCACCAGAAAGTAGTATTAGGATAAAAAATTGCTTTTGGATTAGGCATGCTGGCCAATCAAATGTTTCCTGCTATACATAGGATATTTATGTTGGTTATAGTTCAGGATTCAGGATTCCCTGGCTGGATGTGGGGTTGCGTATAGGAAGCATAACCCACGTATTTCGTGAGAATCCACCCGGGAGCCGGCCGTCTCGCCGGCATCGTGCCCCTGAATCCCCGCGTTTAAATTGGCCGTATTCAGTGTGCTGAGTTACAGGAAAGTATCTGAAGTAGCCATACTGCTGCCTACCTGTAAGGTCCGCTTGCAGTTGCGTTCCTGACCTTCAAAGAAAAATCCTGAACTTCCGGATTGGGTCGGTAGTCGCCGTTAAGTCATTATTAATATAACCAGGCCCTAAATGTCCGGGTTTGAACACAAACTAGCCCCTCGGATTGCCACCCACCCCATCCACGCTCAGTCGGCAGGCTTTCGGGGTCAGCAGGCGGGCGAAAATCTGAAATCCTGGAAGGCCGAGTCACCTGGAGGATGTCAGATTTCCAGTTTCCAAACAAAGGAGACAGATTTATTTGAAAATACTATTGTGGGCCGCCATATAAATCCGTCCCCTTTGTTGGGGGTCCATCAGAACTCGAGCGCAGCACGCAGGCCATAGGTCCATCCGCCCGGTCCCTGGCCGGCTTTATAGTCATCATCCTGATACTGAATGTCTGCAGTCAGCCCGAAGGCCTCACCCAGCTGCCAGCGATAATAGGCTTCGACCACCCTGGATTTGTCGATATTGAGACTGCCGCCGTTCAGGTAGGCAAGGCCCATCCCGATATTGTCATCAGCACGCCCCCAGGCGCTGCCCTTGATATCAATGCCTCCCGAGTAAATCGCATTGTGGTCG
>CAMYJF010000097.1 GCA_947258555.1 uncultured Eudoraea sp.
GAGCGCCTCGCCGACGATATTACCATTCTCGGTTTTGACCCTGAGCTGTACGAACATGCCGAGCGCCAGGTCGTTTTGTGTGGCACTCTCGTTGCCATCGACGATGAACTGGCTCAGGCTGGTATCGAAGCGGGTGCCGTTGACAAAAATACTGCCGAAGCCGGTGACTTTACCCGCCACGATGCCGGTACCGCCGATACCCGCGGTTTGAGTCGAACTGCCACCGCCGCCGCTACCGCCGCAAGCGGCAAGAAACACGCTGCTGGCTACAACCATCGGCCATAGGCTATGAGATAAAAAACGACTCAATTCCTGTAATTTCATTTCTCGTCTTCCTGGTTTTCATCTTCGGACTCGTGATAGAACACGCTGACGCTGAGCTCTACCCCCGAGTCATCACTCGATTCATGCTGGGTCAGGTAAAGGTCGACTTCTTCGAGAAAAGCCTGTCCCTTGCGCTGTAAAAACAGTTTGATCTCCGGGATCGATTCAGGATCGACCTGGGGATTCGAAGCCTTACGCTGAAACCGCAGCTCCTCTTCCGCTGCGGTCGGGTTGAAATCGATGGTCTCGATCAGCTGGCTGGTATCGCTCCCGAGGATGGTCAGCTTCTCCACCGGGTCGTCGGACGGCAGGTAGGCGTGGCTCAACAGGCGAACCTTGTTGTCGCCGGTAAACTTGATGTTGCCTGAACTGGTCAGGACTTTCTGCATCGCCGCCACCGGCATGTCGCCGCTATATTGTTTCACCAGCTCGCTGAAAGAGCGCTCACCCTCGTAATCCAGATCGCTCGGGTTGCCATCTTTGCGCAAAAAACGGGGATCGTTGATCCAGCCGCCGATCACCCTGACGACACGGTTGTACTGTTTACCGCCGACGTCGCCCTGGTCGGCATCGAGTTCGTGCAGCTTTTTGACTTCCTTACGGTTCAACCCGGTCAAAATTGCGACATTCGAAACCGTCTGTTTCTTCTTCTCCGGGGAAAAATCGCGGAACGCGACGTCGACGAAACACTTGCGCGCGATTTGATCGAATTCACCGTAAGACATGCCGTTGCGCAGCAGAATTCGGATAATCGCCATCAGAATTTTTTTCAGCGTGTTGCGTAAAGTCTCTTGCATACCTTTCCCAAATGAATAACCGGGTATCGTACTGTTCGGTCGTCCAGTCAGCGCTTAGCTATAATCGTCTTCCAGTTCGACTTCGTCTGCGATTAAAATGCCGTCGACTATATAACCTTCGGCTTCGACAATCAGGCCATCGACCAGCGTCAGCGACGCGGGTTCGAGCTCCGCGGTACTGGCATCGACCCGCTGACCCTGCAGCATGAAGGTCTTATCGCCGTCGTCATATTCGGAGATAGCACCCACAATCTCGATTTCGTCGACATCATCGAAGCTGTCGTCTTCCTCGGATTCGATCTCTTCGGCAATCAGAGTATCGCCGGCACCGTTGAGTTGTCCTTCGACTTCTACGTAAAGACCTTCAACGATAGTATCGATGTCATCGTCGATCTCGGTGCCGTCGTTGTAAGTGATCGGAAATCCCCTGATTTCGAAGCTGTTCGGCCCCGGGTTTTCGATCATACCCTTGATTTCGATCTCGTCGTCATCGTCCTGCAATTCTATATGAGTGGCCACCAACTGCGTATCACCGACGTATCCGCTGACCTCGAGCACATCACCGATAGCGATAGTATCAAAAGTCAGGCTACCGTCGTCGTCAATCGTGGTATCTGCCGTCACCAGCACGGCCTGGCCCAGGATAGTCAGGGTTTTTAGGGTCGAATCGCCGGGGTCAATCACGATGTCGGTGACCGGTCCCTTGATTTCGTTGTCATACTCAATTTCGTCTGCATGATACCCATCGTCGTCATAGTAACCCCTGACGGTAACCAGCATCCCCACCCTCAACTCGCTCTCACTACCGTTATCATCATCGACCTCGAAGCGAGTGTTGTCGGTTTGATACCTGCGACCGTGGACATAGACACTGCCGAAACCTGTAATCACGCCACGGCTCACTACCGGATCACCCTCTATCGGACCACCGTCGTCACCGCCCGACGAAGATCCGCCACAGCCGGCGACAAGCATGGAGGTAGCCAAAGCGACTGCGGCCGCTACGTGTGTTTTATGTATGTTATTCATCTCTGTCTCCTGTGGGATTATATTCCCATAACTAATGAAAGTCTTTAAAAAACCAGCCGCTAAGGTCTGGTTACAAATTCTTATTTGGGATTATATTCCCAATTTTTACAAAGTCAACTAATTATTAACCGGCTACATCGTAATTTTCCAGATACGTATCAGCGGGAATTCAGAACGTCTGTATTGTGGCGAGGTTGCGGGGGATTTTGAGGTATCAGCTAGCGCGTTGCATTTTCCAAGGGGTAACGTTCCAGGTCGCTTCGAGGGGGTCAGAGCAAAAGCTTCGGTACCAAAGAGCCAGCAGGAAAAAATGGCGGCGAAGTTTTTGGTCTGACCCCGACTGTACAAACGTCGGGACGGTTGGGGTCAGAGCAAAATTATCGCCGAGCTCATTCTACTGACTCGATCATACCGAT
The DNA here is from genome assembly GCA_947258555.1 of uncultured Eudoraea sp. Lineage (GTDB taxonomy): Bacteria > Bacteroidota > Bacteroidia > Flavobacteriales > Flavobacteriaceae > HDS-28. The sequence continues at coordinate 2,567 of CAMYJF010000097.1, forward strand.
TATTATGCTCTGACCCCTTCGCAAGGATGACAGGGCCGCGCTCGCGCTCGGCCTTGTCACTTGATCCGATTTTCGGCGGAGAGGGCGTGTGCGACCAGACCCTCGCCACGCGCCAGCGTCGAGGCAATCTTGCCGAGTTCGGACGCGCCCTGTGGCGAGCAACCGATCAAACTGGAACGCTTCTGAAAATCGTAAACGCCAAGCGGTGATGAAAAGCGCGCGGTACGCGAGGTCGGCAGCACGTGATTGGGGCCGGCACAGTAATCTCCCAGGGCCTCGGCGGTATGCCGGCCGAGAAATATAGCGCCGGCATGACGAATCGAACGCGCCATTTCCTGCGCGTTTTCGACCGATAGCTCGAGATGCTCGGGGGCGATGAAATTGGCGACGTCGGCCGCCTCGTCGAGATCCGCTACCTTGATCAACGCGCCACGCGAACTCAACGACTGGTCGATGATCTGCTTACGCGGCATTTCCTCGAGCAGGCG
>CAMYJF010000098.1 GCA_947258555.1 uncultured Eudoraea sp.
GTTTGACCGCTCCAGTTGAAACGCACCCATTTTGCCATCGAATTTACTCCTTCTCGCCACCCAGGACCCGTGCCCGAAAACTAACACAAGACTTCGAATATTGACATTGCTGCTGACTAATCGAGTCTGAGCGTTTGATTTCTCGATAGTGGACCCTCGCTTAGCCGAGCTCAGATGCAACCTTCGGCCAGGAACGGACACTGGAGTCCAAACTTGGTGTGCAATGAACAAAGTTCTGAATGTGATAATATCTGCCGACTTGGATTCCATTTGGGCCATCAATGGCAAAGGATCGTCTTTCGGACAAACTTGCTGTCATATTGCACGCAGATGGCGCTGGGTCCACCCACCTGGTTCAGAAAGACGATCATCTGGGCCTTTTACGGATAATTTCCCCGGCTACACGGCATCTGTAAATGACCTCTTGAAAGCCTGCTGATGAGGGATACAATACGTCCAGGCAATGCAAATACTGGCATGCAAGACGCTGGGTCGGGAAATTCAGGGAAATTGTTTGGATGAACCACAATGGAAATTCTCCGTAAATATAAAGCTGACCTGTTTGCCCTTCTTCTCTTTGCATATCTGTTCTCGTCATTTTCACTCCCACAAGCAGCCCACGCCGACGAATGGGCACGGACCTTCGGCAAACGCAGTGACTCGGTAGGTTATATACCACAAGCCGTATTACAGACCATCGATAATGACTATGTGGTCACAGGCCTGTTCCTCGATTACCCGGATAATATTGATGACCTTAACGTCATCAATGTTGCTAAATATTCTGATGTCTGGATTGCAAAGTTCAGCTCATCAGGTGGAATTCTTTGGCAAAAGACTTTTGGCGGGTCTGATGAAGATAGGCTGCGAGGAGTAGTGGAAACGCATGACAGTGGCTATGTTGTTGCCGTATCTTCCAAGTCCCTTTCAACAGAAAATACTGAAGTTGTATGGCTCCTGAAATTCGACAGTAATGGCAACGTTATTTGGGAAAAAAGATACGATGCTGTTGACCATTTGCGTGCAAGGGATATCAAGTTAGCACCGGACGGCGGATTAATTCTGGCAGTTGAGAGCTTTTATCTACATCGACCGCTATCGCTGTTAAAATTGAACGCTACTGGTGACATCGAATGGCAGAAAAATTACGAAACTCCAGTTTACAGAACAACTCCCAGCGTAATGCAGCCGACTACAGACGGTGGGTATGTAATTGCTAGTATTCAAAGCAGTATTTTAAAACTTGATAATACCGGGAGTGTCCAGTGGCACAAGATCCACTTTACAGAAGACTTTGCAAGATACAGATTTCAGTCCATACAGCAGACACAGGATGGCGGTTATGTAGCAGCCGGGACATTGGATAATTATATTGAGAATAACTATTTTGTGATAAAGCTTGATAGCGGCGGTAATATCCAGTGGCAAAAGTCCTACGGCCTCGCGAGCACGGACTCGTATCATAGAGAAGAATTGGTCAGCACCATTCACCAAGCTGATAACGGAGAGTACGTTATCTCCGGAATAACTGGCATTTATAATGTGTCTGACTCCGGGGGGATCTTATTATTAGGGTTGAACCAACAGGGTGATGTTGTGTGGGAGAAGATGTATGGATTGTTTGCTGGGATGGGTAGTGGCGCTTTTTTGCAACCAACCTCGGATGATGGCTATATCATCGCAGGCGCCACATCCTATGCAGAAACTTCACTTCGCAATCCTGTATATGACGCATCCCTGCTGAAGCTTAACGGTAATGGGGAAATAAAAAATTGCCCATTAATAACAATACCGGATGTTGTGGTCAATGACCTGAATGTATCGGTCGAAGATGTTCCTACATCACTCAGGGAGGTTAGCATCACATCCCAGGACATTGTTTCAACGATAATTAACTCGACGGCAAATACTCATGTAGTCTGTGCCGGGGATGATGATTGTGAAGATTATGTAACTGCTATAAAAAAGGTTGCGTTGTCCGCCAATCTTCAGGTGGGCAATTTTTATGAACTCGCGAATCCCATACCGTACGAAAGGCCTTTCTCAACATCTATAAAAGAAAGCGTATTCAAATACATGCTATGCGTAAAGCCGGAACTGTTGCTGGAATTCGAAGAGTCTTTTTGTTTTAACGAGCCTGTATCAACTGAAAGGGTCACTCGGTGTCCACCGCTCGACTGTACCATAGATGGTCCGGGATGCATGGATCCTTATCAATTTACAAGGGTCAACGTATCCGATTCGATATTACCGAGAGTCAGCCTGTGGCTAAACGGTAAAATCCCGGATGCAGAATTTTCAAATGAAGTAAAAAATCTTGTAAGCAGCGGACAGGTTACTATTGAAAAAAGCCGACCTGAGAAAATACGGTATTTGCCCAGGATGACCATAGCCGTCGGCTTTTTGGTTGGCGTGAGCCTCATAATCATTGGATTTACAGCGAATCAGCTTTTTTCCAAATTCAGAAAATAGGAAGTTCCGGGGCTGGAAAGCGGGTGTCCCCGGAATGCGTATAGGAAATATTAACACCCTATTTCCACGATTCCAGCAATTAAAGAAAGAGATTCGCGAAGTTGTTCGGCCCTAAGTGCATCCGAAATCTGACTGATTTCTGCCGATTTACCCAATATTGCTCTTTACCACCAGTCAATTCTGCCAGATTTCAGCCACCAGGCATGCCGACTGCCTGCCGAGGCTCTTGCTAATTGACGCGAGCGCGAGGGTCGCATTAGGGTCGGCCTCTGCCGCCCGGCAGTAACTTTGGAGCGTCCGCTAATCACTGCATTTTCAGGGTTAGATGTATAAAATCCATGCTTATGGTCCCTTTGTGGGCTATTTTTTGGTTACATAAATGCTTG
>CAMYJF010000099.1 GCA_947258555.1 uncultured Eudoraea sp.
TTTTACAATCATGGCAGAAAGAAAATAACCACTCAGCAAACGCACCATGAGGATGTACTGGAGCAACCCTTGCTTCAAGTGCTGTCTGCAAGCCTGTTAAGGTATGGAAATGAATATTTTGTAGTAGGTGAGCTCCAGAACGTGGATCGTGTTCCCGCCGATGTATCCATCAAAGCAACCCTTTACAATGGAACTGATGATGCATTAACCGATTATAATGCCAAATACCACATCAAACATAAGTTGATGCCAAAAGAAGTAACATCATTCCGTATCAATTTTGAGCAGATTGCATGGATTAAGGACAACCATTCAATGCCTGAGACCTTTAACCCTGACGAGTATACGCCTGTAGAACTTCAGGGAGTTCCTGTAAAATTTAATCTCCAATGTGCTGCAAATGTTGCGGTAAGTGATCTCTATAAAGATGTGGCTTTACAGGAATTACAATTGCAAGAAAATCAAATGGAGGGCATTTTATTCAATGCGGGCATACAGGAGGTTACCATTCCACAATTGTTGGTTTCGTACTATAATGCGGAAAAACAGATTTTATGGTTAGACGACCATTTTATCACAGAAGGCATCCGGATACAACGGAAGCAGGCATTTCAACACCGGTTTGCAGATCTGTCAGGCATTGAGGTTATTTCCAGAGATATGACCAATTGCTTTGTTAATGGGCTGCCCAATTCAAAGATAGAGGCAAAAGAGTTATTTAATAAAGAGATGCGCCATGGTGCTTCCTTATTGCAAGCCCATCAAACAGATGATTTTGAATTTATTAAAATAGAATTGAACCATTTTATTGGAAATCCAAGGTAGATGAAAAAGTACTTTTACATCTTTATGAGTATTCTTATCCTGGGTTGTGCAGATTCAGGAGAGGAAGAGGTAGTTGCTGCAGCCGTTCATGTTCAAATTCCACGGAAAACAAAGGCAGGCAAACCAATAACACTTCAATTTGGCATTACGGGAGAAGGGACACCGCTATTAATGGTAAGCAATACATTGGGAACAACTGTGGTCAATGGCATTCGCTCCGATGGGAAGGTGTCCTATCCTTTTCCTTCAGAATTTACCAGGAAGTCGGGTACATGTCTTTGGTATTTATTGCATAACAAAGAAGTTTTAGACCAGGGCAGGATTGAAATTTTGAATGCTGCGGCAAACGTACAAATGGAGACCTATATAGGTCCGCGCAATATCTATGCCGGCCCGAAAGATTATACCATGTTGGTAGCCGTGCCGACAGATGTATACGACAACCCTGTTGTTGAAGGAACGGAATTGAATGTTCATACACAATTCATGGACACCAAAGAATCGTATAAAGTAACAACAGGTCATTTAATTGGATGGCAAAGAATTACATCACGTGAAAAGGCTTCACGTTTGTTCATCAACACCTCATCTCAGGGAATTACTTCCAGAGAATTGGCAGTAGATATTCATCCGTCACAAGCAACCCCATTTACCATTACGTATCAAAGGAGCCATTCGTATGCAGATGGAAATCAAGTCATTACTTTTTCCACATCGGTCATACGCGATCGCTATGACAATATTGTCAGTGATGGAACCACAGTTATTTTTATTGTCGCAACTTCCGAAGGAGTAAAATTAAAAACACAGGGGAATACCATTAACGGGATTGCCAGGGCTTCAATGCTACATCCCGATCGGGCTGCGAACTGGAAGGTACAGGGCTTTGTTCTGGGTGCTGCAAATAGTCCCCGGATAGCAGTGGATTTTGAAGCTGCTGTAATCTCTTATGGAGTTGAATTCCTGAAAAAAACTAACAATCTTCAAATCGGACCTGTATTTGGTTATTTGGCCCAACAACAGCCCGATGGTATGCCGGTGCATATTGAGATGTTCAATAACAATGAGAATAGGGTGGGTACAATTACCGGAGTTCTTGTAAATGGCTTTTGTACAATAGCGCTTCCATTGGAACATAGGAGCCCGGGTATATATAGGCTTCAGATAGACATTGGTGGAACAATTCATAATGAGTTAATAGAACTTACGGATGACCAGTTGGAATAAAAACATATATCGCTCCCTTTTGATCCTCTCTTTTGTTGGGCTCAATGCTGTTATCCTTTGGGGATTGGCCGAGGCATGGGTATTTTGGAATTCCGGGGCCGATAAGGCCTCCATCCTTCATACAGGAATAGAGGTTGACGATTCTTATCAACCGGAAATTGATTGGGACATTCAGGAGAACCAGGGCAGGCCAATGGAAAAACAAACGCTGCTCGATATTGAAAGGGATTACGTTCGTTCCTGGTATGTGCGTTCTGTGGCAACTGCCAGTAATAATCCCTATGGGCTTGATGATTATTATACAGATAGCCTCCGCAGAAAACTTAGCCAGGTGCTCGAACTTAACAAGGCTAACGGAATAACGTTAAAAGAAACCACCCTGGCACATAACCCCATACTTGAGTTCTACAGTGATGATGGTACACTGGTGGTTTTTTCAGATAATAATGTTGAAAGCTATCGTGAAGTATGGCAGCGCGGGGAAATGCTTCACACCATCAGGGAAGTCAAATCGTATCAGGTCATGATGCTCCTGGAAGATGGTTTTTGGCGTATAAGGCACCTTGTTGAGGGTAACCATACGTCAATACCCCAGGCAAATATTCCTGATTTG
>CAMYJF010000100.1 GCA_947258555.1 uncultured Eudoraea sp.
GATGGCCAAATAGAGCTCCTTATCCCTTTCCGGGAAGCCAAGAAATTTGTGACCCCCGGGATGAAATTATAAGATCAGGCAGTAGCAACCAACTTTCTTTGCAGTGCCTGTATGGTTCCCATATGCAACCCCTGATGAAAAATATTGAAGGCTATGGCATCCTCTACCGAATTCAGGGTCACATTGGCACTCGTAGTATAAGGTGTGTATTCCTTAAAAATACCATTTTCATAATCTTCTTTCGTCCATTCCGGGGTGGACAATAAGGCCTGCGAGACCCGTTCCAATTCTTGCTTGGAAACCTCTTTCTCAGGAAAGGTTCCCTTGCTGTACCTTTTTACAAAATCCCAATTGAGCCGAGTGTTTTGCTTGCTCAATTTGTAGACCAGTAATTGCTGGGTAACCAGTACATGGGCAATGTTCCAGAAAATGTTGTTGTTACAGTGCTCCGGGATGCAAAAAAGCTGTTCCTCCGGGGTTGTGGTCAGCACTTTGTTATAATTGGTATGCATGATCTCTGTGATCTCAAAGAGTTTTTTCATAGGAGAGTTTTGTATAAAAATATAATAATTGGGTTTAAATAAGTTTTTTCTTCTCAAAATAATCCTCATTAAAATAGGATTGACCTACCAGTAAATTTTAGATTCTGTATGCTAAATATTCCGGCAGGGCACAGTTTTCTGACTGACAATGTGTGAACAACTTTAATTTTTTGTCGCGCAAAAACAGAACCTGCAATTATTCATTTTTCGAACTTGACAGCAAGGGTTGCTTATTTACAATTTCCAGGATCTCTTCTAAAGTAACCTTTTGCCCTGATTTCTACTTAGTAAATCCTTAACAACTCAAGATTGATAGAGGATTTGTAGTCTGCTTTTTTATCATCCTAGATGTCATTTCCAGCAAGAGCCTAGAAAACTCTTTTACCTTCAGGTTCAACCATCTCTTAAAATTGAAGGCAGCCCCTGCCATGACTGCGTTGATCACATCCCCCTGTACACCTTTCAGGTAATTCCTCTTCATCCTATAGGTTTTTTTCATGTGGCCTATTACCGGTTCTATGGCCGCCCTTCGCCTGAAGTATCTCCGCATCTTTCTTTTCTGATAAGCCGTGGTTGTTGCCCTTGGCTGATCAGGCAATATGATCTTTGTCCCATTGATTTGTTTCTTCCATCGATAACCTCGATCTGCAACAGCCTGCTCTATCTTGCCCTCTGTCAGTTGTTCTACTTTCTTCAACGTATCTCCTATGGTTCGACTGTCATGAGGATTCCCTGTATAATTTACAACACCCAGAATGATGTTACCATCTATGGTAGTTGCCAGGGATACTTTTGACCCAAATTCGTACTTCTTGGCAGTTTTGCCTTTAGCGATACAGGATACCGCTGTTTCATGAAGACTGTAAATTTTATTGCTGTCTTGCCTTTGCTGCGAAAGTACTTTTTTATATATATCCAACTTATCTTGATAGGTAGAAAGGCGATGCTCTGGTAATTTTCGTTCAAGCTCTCTAACCAGCCTCCCTGCTATAGTTTTCATTTTTCTCTTGGCCTTCTCAGCCTTCTTCCTATTCTTCGGATGGTGAGCAAATCGCTGGGCCAGCATTAACTTCTTGACTGTACGCCGATAACTTTGTCGCAAGATCAACCCTTCGTCAAGAGCTATTCTCTGACAGGACTCAATCATCTTTTTGCGCAACTTCACATCAGTAGGAAATGTGATGTTCTTCTCCTGTACTGTAGTGTCCAGCACAACTGTCTTAGTCATCCTGCTTTTACTCCTGCGCTTTTTCGATTCCGGTTGAATACGGATCGAAACCTCAAGGATCTTATCAAAACCATCTTTGCCTATTCGGTTTCTGAAGTGGGTAAGATCACTCGGATCACATGGTGTCTCCCATTGAAACTCCGACTCTCCACAGAAATACTGAAAGTATGGGTTTTGAACCCATTGCTTGACCACTTCTTCATCGCTAAGATTCTTCATTTGTTTCAAAATCAACAAACCTACCATAAGTCTAATGGGTTTGGCAGGCAAACCAGTCTCAGAATACAAATGTTGATAATGTCTATCAAACTCATACCAGGGTAATTCATCTGCCAATTGGACAAGTGTATGTCGCGGATTCAGGATCTGCTTTAGTGTGCTACTAAACATATGAAGTTGATTTTGATTTGGGGAGTTACCTAGCAATCTTCTGCAAGATTTTTACTCAATATCTTGATTTCCTTGCAGAAATAAAACAAAAATATTACTATATTATCAACACTATTTTGTTAATAACCAGACACTTATTTGTGTTTTTCAGGGTTGACTAATTAGGGGTTAATCTTGCTTTCATTATTTAAATAATATATAATCCCCACGAGCTAAGATCGATCTTAGCCTTAGGTGGAATGTAACAGTTCCGCTTCAGGAGCACATATGCCAAGGTAAATTGGAATAAAAG
>CAMYJF010000101.1 GCA_947258555.1 uncultured Eudoraea sp.
AGAGGTGGGTTTTATTTTTCAGGATTTTCAGCTACTTCCTACCTTAACTGCACTGGAGAATGTAAGTGTTCCTTTAGAATTGCAGGGAGTAAAAGATGCCCGCAAGCAGGCCCTAGAGCTTTTAAAGAAAGTAGGATTGGCAGACAGGTCGCACCATTATCCCTCTCAGTTATCCGGTGGTCAGCAACAAAGGGTTGCGCTGGCAAGAGCATTTAGTAACAGGCCTTCTATTCTTTTTGCCGATGAACCTACAGGGAATCTTGATGAGGAAACCGGAGAAAAAGTTGTAAAACTACTTTTTGAACTCAATAAAGAAGCAGGAACTACTTTGGTTATTGTAACACATGACCTGGACCTTGCTAAACGCACGCAGCATATACTTAGGCTTAAAGGCGGAAAGATAGCGACTAACGAAAGCACGGCAATATCGTGAAGAAACAGCAGGAGCCCACAAATACGGCAGGCACAGCCTGGCTTTTAAAAATGGCATGGCGCGATGGTAAGGCCAGTGGGGGCCGACTTATTTTGTTTATGGCTTCAATAATCCTGGGAATTACCGCACTGGTTTCTATTCAATCATTTAGTGATAACCTTAAAGAAAATATTCGCCTGCAGTCAAAAGCGCTTATGGGTGCCGATTTCATTATTGATTCCAGACAACTCCCAAATGAAAGAGTTCAGCGTATTATGGATTCATTAGGCGGAGCCGAGGGCATGGAGGTAAATTTTGCGTCCATGGCGGCATTTCCTAAGAATGAAGGAAGTAAATTGGTTCGTGTACGGGGAATTAAGGATAATTTTCCCCTTTATGGAGAGCTGGAAACCGAACCCGCCGATGCAGCCGTTACGTACATTTCAAAAGAAGGAGCCCTTGTAGATGCCACTGTAATGCTTCAGTTTGAATTGGAAGTAGGAGATTTAATTAAAATAGGCAATACAACCTTACCTATAGTAGGAACGCTTATATCCGCCCCCGGAAGCAGTGCCATTGCAAGTTCTGTAGCCCCACCGGTTATAGTTCCATATGGAATAATAGACCAAACGGGATTACTTCAGGTTGGGAGTCGTCTGGACTATAACTACTATTTTCGGGCGCCTGTTGGAATGGATTTAGATATCCTTGATAAAGAACTCGACCCTGTTTTGGATGGTGAAAACGCTGATCTTGATACACATACATCAGGGAGCAGACAAATGGGCCGCAACTACGGAAATGTTGGAAAATTCCTCAATCTCGTGGCATTTATTGCCTTGTTATTGGGCTGTGTAGGTATCGCAAGTTCTGTACAAATCTATATAAAGGAAAAATTGAGGTCGGTAGCTGTACTTAAATGCATGGGAGCCAGCAGAAAGCAAACCTTTCTCATTTATTTGATTCAAATAGCCGGAATGGGCTTTCTTGGAGGCTTCATAGGTACTTTGGCCGGGGTATTACTGCAACTGACATTTCCTAGTTTGTTGCAAGGATTTCTGCCTTTTGAGATACAATTGTCACTGGCCCCTCAACCCATTATTATGGGCCTTTTACTAGGGATCTTAATGTCTGTACTTTTCGCACTGTTACCACTTATGAATACATGGTATGTGTCACCTTTACAAGTACTTCGCATTCAGGAAGAACCCGAGGTGCGGCCAAGAAAGGCCAGGGCGCTTGTTCTTATTGGGATATTGGTTTTTGTATTCCTGTTTTCACTTTGGCTTTTACAAGACTGGCGCTACGCTCTTGGTTTTGTAATCTCTATTGCTGTTACATTCTCGATATTGGCCGGGGTAGCTACATTGTTTATGAAAGGCATTAAAAAATTCTTTCCTGCCAATTGGAGCTTTACCTCAAGACAAAGCCTTCTGAACCTCTTCCGACCAAATAATCAGACTATGGTGTTATTAGTAGCCATTGGGGTAGGAGCTTTTCTAATTAGCACCCTTTACTTTACCAAAGATATGTTGTTAGCTATGGCACAACTCGATAGCAACAAGAATAGTCCCAATATAATTCTGTTGGACGTGCAAAGTGAGCAAAAAGAAGAAGTAGAAAAAAGTATTACTCCCAAGGGTTTGCCGGTATTAGACAATATTCCAATAGTTACCATGCGGGTACATTCGATAAAAGGGCGTGCTGCAAATGACCTTAGACAAGACACCACATTGACTATGAACAAGTGGGTATTGAACCATGAATTCCGGGTTACATACAGGGATTCAATCATTTCTTCAGAGACCCTTACGGAAGGTGAATGGGTAGCTGAAATTCCCAAAGAAGGCCCTATCCCGATTTCCATAGCAGATAATATTGCCAGGGATGCTGAAGTAGTGCTCGGTGATACGATTGTTTTTAATGTCCAGGGGGTACTGATGGAAACTGTTGTAGGCAATATTCGTGCTGTGGAATGGGCAAGAATGCA
>CAMYJF010000102.1 GCA_947258555.1 uncultured Eudoraea sp.
ACCGATGTTAAGGCAGCCAATGCACAGTTTGAAACAGGGTCCAATATCCGTAACCTTATCACATATGCTGTGTCAATTACCCTGTTGATCGTCGCTGGTTTTGGCATCTATAACATTTTGAATATGCTTATTTATGAGAAGATGAAAGATATAGCCATCCTTAAGGCTACCGGCTTTTCGGGTCGGGATGTACAGTTCATCTTTATGAGCCAGGCCATTATAATTGGCGTTGTAGGGGCATTAGCCGGACTGTTGCTCGGTTTTATCTTGTCTCGGGTCATAGATCAAGTACCTTTTGAAACGGAAGCCTTACCTACCATTGAGACCTTCCCTGTTAACTATAAAGTAGGCTATTACATTATCGGGATATCCTTCGCTCTTGTTTCAACCTTTATTGCAGGCTATCTACCTTCTGCCAAGGCAAAGAAAATAGATCCGGTACAGATCATCAGGGGTACATAACTGGGAAAAGATGCATGTAATTGAAGCGAGACATATCGACAAATATTTTAGGAAACCAGTTGAATTTCATGTATTAAAAGATATCAGCTTTCGTATAGATAAGGGCGAATTTGCCACGATCATGGGCAAATCCGGATGTGGCAAATCAACCTTGCTCTATATTCTCTCTACCATGGATACGGATTATGAAGGCCAGCTTTTCCTGAATGAAGAGCTTGTCACCGGGCAACCTCATCAGGAACTTTCCCGTGTCCGCAATAAACATATTGGCTTCGTCTTTCAATTCCATTATCTGCTCTCCGAATTCAGTGTACTTGAAAATGTTATGCTACCTGCAAAAAAACTTGGGGAGAAAAGTGCAGCAGAAATTGAGCACGATGCCATGGAGAAACTAACCATGCTCAACATTGGCCAATTAGCCAAAAAGAGGGCTTCCCGGATCTCAGGAGGTGAAAAACAACGCGTTGCCATTGCCAGGGCCCTGATCAACAATCCGTCAATCCTGATGGGAGATGAACCGACAGGTAATTTGGACAGCTATAATGCCGAAAATGTCTTCCAGATATTTAAACAACTTAAAGAAGAAGTTGGGCTTTCATTATTAGTGGTCACCCATGACAAAGATTTTGCCGATCGTTCAGACCGGATAATTCTCATGGAAGATGGGCGTATTACTACATAAAAGTTGAACTGCCGTATTGAAATACTTCCTTATATTTGACCACTTTTTTGACTGCGCACGTGGCGGAATTGGTAGACGCGCTAGGTTGAGGGCCTAGTGACCGTTTTAGGTCGTGGAAGTTCGAGTCTTCTCGTGCGCACATTTACCCGCTCTCTATTACCTCCTTACATATAAAATTTTGATAATTATTGATTCCGAGTAGGTAAAACTGTACATATTTTGTAAATTTGTTTAATCTTTATAAACAAAAGATGAACATTGTTAAGCAAACTTTTAGTATTCGTGACCTGGAGAATTTATCCGGAATTAAGTCACATACGATACGAATTTGGGAAAAGAGGTATGGATTGCTAAGTCCCCAGCGTACTGATACGAATATCCGTACTTATGACTTGGCCAATCTACAAAAGCTCCTCAATGTAATCCTGCTCTATAAGAACGGGGTTAAAATTTCAAAGATCGCCAAGATCCCGGAAAAGGAGATCTCGATGCGTGTCAAAGAGATCGTAGTTAAAAAGAATGTGAAGAACTATGCGGTCAATGCATTTAAATTGGCCATGATGGATTTCGATCAAGCCTTGTTTCAAAAAACATACAATGGGCTATTGGCAGAGCGATCTTTTCGTGAGATATTTTGGGAAGTTTTTATTCCACTGCTGGAAGAGTTAGGGATCTTATGGCAGACCAACACTATCGGTCCTGCTCATGAGCATTTTATTACTCATCTCATAAAACAAAAGATCTATACAAGTACCGAAAAGATACAGGCAATGGAGCCTACAAAGACGGATAAAACATTTGTACTCTTCCTCCCTGATAATGAGATCCATGAAATTGGCTTGTTATTTGTCAATTATGAACTCATTTTAAGAGGCTACAAAACCATTTTTCTGGGACAGACTATGCCTGTTGATTTCCTGAGTGACTTACAGCATAATTTTTCAAACCTAGTTTTTCTATCCTATTTTACTGTTGCTCCCAGTGCTGACAAGATCAAGAAATACATCCGTGAATTTTCCAAAAAGCT
>CAMYJF010000103.1 GCA_947258555.1 uncultured Eudoraea sp.
CTGGCTCATAAAGATGAACTGTACATCCCTACCCGAAAAACCGGTAGCCTTAAGGATGGCTATATCCTTCATCTTTTCATAAATAAGCATATTCAAAATGTTATAGATGCCAAATCCAGCGACGATCAAAAGGGTAATTGATACAGCATATGTGATAAGGTTACGGATATTGGACCCTGTTTCAAACTGTGCATTGGCTGCCTTAACATCGGTAGCTTTAACATTGAATTGCCTGCTTAATTCCCTGGCCATGGGTACAGCTTTTTCAAGCTCAAAAAGTTTGACATTTATGTCGGTGACATAATTAGGGGCATATCCCGAGATCCGCTGTACCGTATTGAGATTGGTATAGCTCTGTATATTGTCTATATCAGCGATCCCACTTTGGTAGATACCAACGATCTTTAGAGGAAATACAGCTCCCTGTATCGTACTGATCTGAACCCTGTCTCCCAATCCGAGCGACATTTTCTCTGCCAGTCCGGCCCCCAAAAGGATGCCGTTATTGGTATTGTGCAGATCTTGCGGACTCCCTTCAATTATATAATCCTTGAAATTAGACAAGCGCACTTCTTCCATTACTTCTATGCCCGTTAGATTCCCGCCGAGCTCTATGGTCCCTGATATGTAAAATATCTGCGAGCGCAGTTGAGGGGTGGCTCCACGCACATCTTCATGTGCTTTTAAATAATTCAAAATGGGGATTGCATTCCGGATCTTACGTTGATTTTGCTTGGGCTTAATGGATTCCACCACATTGAGGGCATCCTTAAACCCGTCATAGATACTAACAGGCTGTTTTTCTGAGGGTTCAATTTCGTTGTAGAGGTGAATATGCGGAGTTTGGTTGAGGATAAGATCATCCAGCATCTTATTCAAACCTGTCATAAAGCTTACCAGCGTAATATAGGCCGCTATGCCAAAGGTTACGCCAAGCGTAGCGGTAACCGTAGATTTCATCTTGGTAATAAGATGTGTTCTGGCGATCAAAAAGATTACGCGCCAATTGGTCATTCTTCAGGTTTTAGCAGTGCGGTAGTTTTGTCTATACCTTCCAGTATTTCTACATATTCCAGATTTCCCAAACCGAGGACAACTTTTTGAAATCCCTCTTCTGTTCTTACCCGGTCTCCATTGACCAGGTAGGATCTGGGAATGGTAATCGCTTTCTTTTTCTGACCGATGATAATATTGCCTTCACCGGCAAGCCCGGGATACAAGGTGTCAGGAGGATCTGCAAATAAGGCCTCTACTTTAAAGGTTTGAGATCGTTCATCTTTCTTTGGGATGATCTTGCTTACCGAAGCTTCGAAAACCTGGTTTGCATAGGCATCAAGGGTAATTAGAACCTGCTGTCCTTTTTTTATTTGGACTATATCCTGTTCATCTACCAGCATCTCCACTAAAAAATCATCCGTTTTTCCAACAGCTGCAATGGGTTCCATGGTGCTAATAATTTCACCCGGGTTCTTATAATAGGCATATAAGGTTCCGTTTATTTTACTGGCAACAGTGAAGTCTTCCTTAGTGATCCGCGCCGATCGATAATTGTTCTGTGCCTGAATATATCTAGTGCGAAGTTCATTCGATGTTCGCACGAGGTTGCCTTCAAGTACCTCCAGTCTGTTTCTGGAAAGTCGGTATGCTAATTCCCTGGATTCAAATTCTGCTTTAGATCCGATCTGCTGTTCCCAAAGTGCTTTCTGCCTGAAATAGTTTAGGGAATCGTTCTTTAATTGGAGTCGGGTAGCCAGGATCTCATCTTTCAAGGACTGGAGAACCGCATTGGATCCAGAATAGTTCTCCCTGGCCAGTTCTAAATTGAGTCGGGCATTTTCGGAATTTAATTCGGGCTGATTGTTTACGATCTTAACTATGGCATCGCCCTTTTTTAAAGCATCGCCCTCTTCTGCCATAAGCTCGTCGAGGATACCCCCAACGGCGGCGTATACCTGATAGAGGCTATCGGGCTGCACTGTGACAGAAGCGTATACAGATGCCGTGATATCCCGTTCTTCAGGTGTGATCTTTTCTTCCTCTGTACTACATCCCCAAATAAGGATAAGGAGTTCATTTAACTCAGCCAACTACTAAGCTTGCTAGTGTACTTTCTACTTAATACCGAGTACTAAAAGTATTGGGGAAGTGGGAATTTTAAGATGACATTTATCATAGTGGACAGTCGATTATGTAACTACATTTAAGTTGATAGTTTGAAAATGGCCCTTATATTCCTGGGTTTATTTTGGAATATATATTGGAATTGCATGGAAAAGACTAACAAAGTAGGAAAACTCGCAACAGAAATTAGTAGCAGACGTTAAAGTCTGATTCGATATTAAAATATTTAGTAACTTTTGTAGAGAATAAGTAAACATACCTCCTACAGTTAATTTGCCAAATCACTGAATTACAAAAATTCTAATTGCTACCAGATGACAGTAAATATTCAATTCGTTCAAATGCCGACAAGTGAATCCATGAGTGAAATTGTAACCCACAAATTAGAGAAGCTGGGAAAAAAATTCGAT
>CAMYJF010000104.1 GCA_947258555.1 uncultured Eudoraea sp.
GGTGATACATGGGATACTGACTCCGGTGAGTTTGGCGTGGTCATCAGTGGTAGTTACACGGAATCCGATGTAAGCCATTTTCGTCCTCGTACCGACCGCGACAACTTGACTCTCTGCGTAGATCCCAGTGACCCTCTCTTTGTCGCGCCAAGTACGTGTGACAATGTTCCAGCAGGGACAACTCACTTTTTGGGTGCGCAGTTCCTGAACCAGGTGCTGACTAACCAGGAATACGAAACTAAAAACCTCGCGACCTCTTTCGAGTGGGCGCCAAGTGATACATCAAAGTGGTATTTCGATGCCATCTTTAATGATCAGGAGCGTCGTGAAGAAGGTCACCGGGCTCAAGCCTCTAACATCAGCAGACTTCAGGGTAACTCTGATAATTCTGTAACAGGTGGCGTATGGACTCCGGGTGATAATGCAAATTTCACCGGGTTTCGAACCTATGACTTAGGAACTCTGCTGGGTCCAAATGGCGTGCAAGACCTGGGGTCTGCTACGTTAGTCACTCAGGGAACTTTCACTCCACTTCAGTTTGAAGCTTCTTCAGAAGCTGGGGTTCGTGATGGGCGTGGTGCTCCTTTCCTGCGTTCTACCAGTGATGCTTCTTCACGACTCACAGACAGCAAGATGTTCAGATTCGGCAACGAATTCCAGATTAGCGAAAACTTCTTCGGTAGCGCGGAAGTGTCCAGGGTTACTTCTGACTCGGTTGAATCAAATTTTGATTACACGATGAACTTCATCAACCCTAATTCGTATATTGCGGAAGATGGTGATCTGCTTCTTGATGGTGTAACTCCGGATCTAAGAGATGAAAATGGTGTGCCTTATATCTTCAATCTCGATGGTAATATCGCATGGGATATCAATTATGATGACCCATTTGCGCCTACCCCGGAGCAGCTTTTAGATCCTGCTAACTATGTTAACGACTCTGGTGAATATCGCTACAATACTCGAAAAAATGATGACACGACCTTCCGTGCTGATTTTAGCTATGACTGGGATTGGAAGTCTATTAGTTCGGTTGATTTTGGAATCCGTCACAACATTCGCAACTCGCAAAGAGTAAATAACGATTCTAGCTGGGGTCGAAGGAGTGAGTTGAGTCGTAGCCTTAATGCTTCTTACATCAGCGATCTTTTGATTCAAATGCCGGATAACTATGGTGACGGTACTGGCAGCAATCTCTTCGTCAGTGGTCTATTGATGCTAAACCCCGAGCTTGCAGCAAATCCTGAAGCGACCAGGGCGGCAATCAATGCGGCCCGAACTGCTCAAAATGCTGACACAGCAGGCATTAGCATCCCTATTGCTTTAATCGGGGATTTAAGTGAGGCTGAAGGCGACTTTTTTGATATTGAAGAAACTACCACTGCAATCTACGCGCAAGCGAATTTCATGATAGGTGATGTTGTCCGCGGTAATGCGGGTTTCCGATATGTTCAAACAGACCTTGATTCTGCTGCAAACGTAGACCCTGGTACAGGCACTTTAGAGCGAACCACTGTGAGCAATGAATTCTGTAGGCGGTAACCCATTCCTGCTTCCTGAAGAAGTTAAGTCATTCGATATAGGTGTTGAGTACTATTTTGCGCCTGCAAGCGTCGTCAGTCTGGGCTACTTTAATAAGAAACGTTCAGCAATTATTGAAGATGATGTAGATCTGCCGGATGAAACTGGTGGCCTTCGCGACGTCATTGGTCCTGTTTGTGAAGGTGGCGGAATTTTCAGCCCGCTCACTGAGTCTGGTATTTTTGGTAATGGTGAAACGGGTGTTTGTGTTGGTAACGCAACAGAATTCAACACATCCGAAACAACTACTCAAAGCGGTTGGGAGCTTGCCTTTCAGTATGACCTTAGCCAGTTTGAAGATGTGCTAGGTTGGGCGTCAGGTTTCGGTATTCTCGCCAACTACACCAGGCAAAAGCAGGACTACAATGAGGCATTCACTACAATTGGTGGAAGTCGTGCGACAGCTTTCTGGGAAGCGCAAGGCTTTACTGACGGAGTGGTTGAGGTTCCTTTCCAATTGCTAGACCTTTCGGAAGATGCCTACAACCTTACAGTTTACTATGAGGACGAGCGTCTCTCCGCAAGAATGCGTTACACGCACCGCGATGCTTACTACACTGACGAGCTGCCTGGTACGGGTAATGAATTTACTCCACTAGGTGGTAGAGGCGTTGTGAATGCCAGAGGCCAGTTGAATGCTGGCGTAACCTATTATCTCAATGACAACGTCACGCTAAGTCTGGAAGGAATC